>JAUNJR010000203.1 GCA_030533135.1 Coriobacteriales bacterium | reverse complement strand
CCAACTTCTTCCAGACGTCGTTCCTCGTGCGTGAGGGCCTCATCGAGCGCGAGCGTTTCGTGGGCATGTTTGGCATGATTGGCATGCACGAATGCATCGAAAAGCTGCTCGGTGCTGAGCACGTCTATGGCACCGACCCTGAGGCAAACGACCTCGCGGACCAGATCATGACCAAGATGACCGAGCAGGTGCTGGCATGGGATGCCCCGTACTCCGAGATTGGCGGTGGCCGCTACCAGATGCACGCGCAGGCGGGCTTCGGTGACCAGACGTCCTCCACGCCGGGCGTGCGCATTCGCGTCGGTTCTGAGCCCGAGGTGTTCTTTGACCACATCCGCCATTGCGCGCGCATGCACCGCTTCTTTACGGCGGGCGTCTCGGACATCTTCCCGGTGGAGCCCACGGCGGCCAATAACGTGGACGCGCTGCTCGACGTGGTGAAGGGTGCCTTCGCGGTGGACGACAAGTACCTTTCCTTCTACCCCAGCGACTCTGACCTGGTCCGCATTACGGGCTTCTTGGTCAAGCGTTCCGAGATGGAGAAGTTTGCTCGTGGCGAGGCCGTCTTGGCCGATACCTCCCACGACGGCGAGGGCAACTGGCGTGCCAATGCGCTGGCTGACCGCAAGGTGCGTCTGGGATAGCAGATCACCATGGAACTCTTCGCTCCCGTCAACAAAATCATTCCGTTTTCGCTGGTCGATGGGCCGGGGTCACGGTGCTCGGTTTTCCTTCAGGGGTGCAACATCGCCTGCGCGTACTGCCACAACCCCGAGACGCAGAACCTCTGTCGCGACTGTGGGGTATGCGTAGAGCAGTGTCCGGCGGGGGCCCTGTATCGGGAGGGCAAGCACGTGCGGTGGAACAAGGCCGCCTGCGCGCAGTGCGACACCTGCATCCACGTGTGTCCGCACAAGGCGAGCCCTAAGATCGAGTGGCTCACGCCGAGCGATGTGTTCGAGACCGTCCACTCCTACCAGCCGTTCATTCGCGGCATTACCGTGTCGGGCGGGGAGTGCATGATGCATCCAGAGTGGCTGCGCGAGCTCTTTAGCCTCTGCCGAGAGGTAGGTTTGGGGACGCTCATCGACTCAAACGGCTGCGTGGACTTTGGCCCGCACGAGGACCTGCTTGCGGTGTGCGATGGTGTGATGCTTGACGTAAAGGCATGGGACAGGAACGTCTTCCATCACCTGACGTGCTACGACAACGAGGTAGTGAAGAAGAACCTCGCACTGCTTGCCGATCAGGACAAGATTGAGGAACTGCGCATCGTGGTGGTTCCCGGCTGGAACGACCCCGAGGCAACGATTGCGGGCATTGCCGAGATGCTGGGCGCCCGAACGGCAGCGACACGGCTGAAGCTCATCAAGTTTAGGAGTTTCGGCGTGGTAGGGGAATTGTCGGGCGCGCCGTCGCCTTCCGACGAGCGCATGGCGGAGCTTGAGGCGCTCGCGCACAAGACTGGGTTTGTCGACGTACAAGTGCGTTAACCAAAAGTGTCACGTTGGGGACAGTCCCCAACGTGACACTTGTCATATCGGGGACAGTCCCCAATGTGACAGTTGAGTTAGCCTTCGGCGATGGCGATGCCAGAGCTGGTGCCCAGGCGGTCAGCGCCTGCCTCGACCATGGCAAGTGCTTCAGCGCGGTTATGGATGCCGCCTGCAGCCTTGACCTTGCAACGGTCGCCAACGGTCTTACGCATGAGACGCACGTCCTCAAGGGTCGCACCGCCCGTCGAAAAGCCCGTGCTCGTCTTGACAAAGGCGGCGCCGGCGCGCACCGAAGCCTCACAGGCACGCACAATCTCATCATCCGTGAGCAGGCAGCACTCAAGAATGACCTTCACACCTGCATTGCCAGCCGCCTTGACCACGGCAGCAATGTCCCGCTCAACAATGCCGTCATCTCCATCCTTGAGGTGACCGACGTTAAGGACCATGTCAATCTCCGTGGCACCGTCGGCGACGGCGATCTCGGTCTCAGCCACCTTGGCAGCCGTTGACATGGCTCCCAGGGGGAAGCCGATGACTGTCGTCACGCCAATGTCGGTGCCATGCAGAAGCTCAGCGGCGCGAGCGGTCCAGCACGAGTTTACGCACACGGTGGCGAAGTCAAAGGCGCGCGCCTCGTCACACAGGCGCTCGATGTCTGCCACGACGGCGTCCTGCTTGAGGTTGGTGTGGTCAATCATCTTGTTGAGATTCATGGCGGCTCCTTTTGTCGGGGTGTAGCTTTTGCAACCATTGTAGCGTCGCGCCTTCATCACGTTTCGTTGGTCCGGTGGAAGGCGACAAAGGGTCTGTGCCTCTTGTTACGTTTGCCCTTGCTACACGACAGATTGTGCTAGTATGCTTCATCAGGCGATGACGGAGAGGTCTTGGACTCGCGTCGGGAGCGGACAGAGAGGGCGTCCACCGGTTGAGAGATGCCCACGCACCCTGAGGCCAGGAGTTCACTCCACCAGCCGCAACCTGAACAGGCACAGGCAATAGCCTCAGTAGGGAAGCCGTCTGCCCCACGGCACGGGGCTCAACGAGTGGTCGCTCGCGAGATACAACGCGCACGGCAATCAAGGTGGTACCGCGGAGACATCCGTCCTTGGGCAACA
>JAUNJR010000088.1 GCA_030533135.1 Coriobacteriales bacterium | reverse complement strand
AGGTGATGCGCGATGCCACCGGCAACGGCATCGTCATCTGCTCCATCGAGAACGTAGACCCTATGGGTGTACACACTGGTGACTCTATCACCGTTGCGCCCGCGCAGACCCTCTCCGACACGGAGCTTCAACGCCTGCGCGACTACTCGCTAGCCTGCCTCGAGCGTGTGGGCGTGGCCACCGGCGGTTCCAACGTACAGTTCGCGGTCAACCCGAGTGATGGCCGCGTTATCGTCATCGAGATGAATCCGCGCGTCAGCAGAAGCTCGGCGCTGGCTTCCAAGGCCACTGGGTTCCCTATCGCCAAGGCAGCCGCCCTGTTAGCCGTGGGCTTCACCCTGGACGAGATCACCAACGACATCACGCGCGTGACACCCGCGTGCTTTGAGCCGTCCATCGACTACTGCGTGGTCAAGGTCCCGCGCTTCGCCTTCGAGAAGTTCAAGGGCACCAGCGAGAAGCTCACCACGCGCATGAAGAGCGTGGGTGAGGCCATGGCGATTGGCCGCACCTTTGAGGAAGCGCTGCAGAAGGCCCTGCGCTCTCTGGAAGACGGCCACGATGGGCTCAGCGATGAAGGACAGCTCTTTGACGAAGACCGCTTTGAAGAGCTGGTCGCCGAGCCTACAGCCGAGCGTATCTACTACGTAGCAGAAGCCCTGCGTCGCGGATGGACGGTTGACCGCATCGCCCAGGTAAGCCATATTGACCCCTGGTACCTGCACCGCATTGCCGACATCATCGCCGCCGAGCGCGCCATATCCCGCCTCGGTTTGGCCGGAATGGACAGGAGGCGCCTGCTTGCGGCAAAACAGATGGGATTCTCAGATGCTCAGATTGCCCACCTGGTCCACAGCAAGGAGGACGTCATTCGCGCGGTACGCGAGGCGCTTGGGGTCCTTCCTGTGGTAAAGACCGTAGACACGTGTGCAGGCGAGTTTGCCGCGCAGACGAGCTACCACTATCTGACGTACGAGGAGTGCGGCGTCTCTGAACATGTCGTGGCGGCCAAGCCCCGCGTGGTCATCCTGTCCGCTGGCCCCAACCGAATTGGCCAGGGCATCGAGTTTGACTACTGCTGCGTACATGCCGCCTATGCGCTGCGCGAGATGGGCTACGAGACGGTCATGGTCAACTGCAATCCTGAGACCGTCTCCACCGACTACGATACCTCTGACAGGCTGTACTTCGAGCCGCTCACCTTTGAGGACGTCATGAACGTGATTGAGGTGGAGCAGCCTGCGGGCGTCATTGTCACATTGGGAGGACAGACGCCTATCAAGCTGGCGCATCGCCTTGAGGAGGCGGGCGTCCCCCTCATGGGCACAAGCTCTGAGGCGATTGACCTCGCGGAGGACCGTGACCGCTTCAGCGCGCTGCTGGACCGCTTGGACGTTCCCTACCCGCCCTCATCGGTTGCCTCCACCCCCGAGGAGGCAAGAACTGCTGCGCGCGGACTGGGCTACCCTCTCATCGTTCGGCCAAGCTACGTGCTGGGCGGCCGTGGGATGGCCATCGTCTATGACGATGCGGCACTTGCATCCTACATGGAAGAGGCCGCACACATTACGCCTGACCACCCGGTATATCTCGACGCCTTTTTGGAGGATGCGATCGAGCTTGATGTGGACGCGCTCGCAGATGGCGAGGAATGCTATGTGGGTGCCGTGCTTGAGCACATTGAGGAGTGCGGCATCCATTCCGGTGATTCGGCTTGCTGCTATCCGCCGTTCTCGCTCTCTGACGCCATGGTGGAGCGCATACGGCAGACAACGCGGGAGCTCGCCCGCTCGTGCGAGATTCGCGGCCTGCTTAACGTGCAGTATGCCGTCAAGGATGAGCAGCTCTATGTGATAGAGCTCAATCCACGCGCCAGCCGCACCGTGCCCTTCTCGTCTAAGGCGAGTAGTGTTCCCTTGGCAAAAGCCGCGACTCGCATCATGGCCGGCGAGCCTATCCGCAACTTGAGTCTTCCGCCTGAGTCGCGCGAGCCAAAGCTGTTTGCCGTGAAGGAAGCAGTAATGCCTTGGGCACGCTTCCCAGGCTCTGACGTACGCCTTGGTCCCGAAATGAGGTCAACTGGCGAGGTAATGGGCGTAGCGGCAACCTTTCCCGAAGCCTATGCAAAGACCCGACAAGCCATTGACTACGAGATGCCCGCAGAAGGCTCAGTCTTCATCAGCGTGAGGGATTCCGACAAGCGCTCTATCGCGCCAGTGGCCTTCGCGCTTAATCAGATGGGCTATCGCCTCATGGCGACGAAGGGGACGGCAAAGACATTGCGTGCCGCTGGCATTTCCTGCGAGGTATTGATGCGCATCGGCGAAGGTCATCCCAACGTACTCGACAGGATTGCCGAGGGCAACATCTCCTTCATCATCAACACCCCGCACGGCCATGGCTCACGTGGGGATGGCGAGGCCTTGCGCAGCGAAGCGGTAAGAAGAGGCATCTCGTTAGTAAGCACGCTTTCGGGTGCCATCGCGCTTCTTCAGGCCCTTTCTACGTTACGTGCCAACACCGGACTCCCCCTCTTTGCGCTGCAGGATTTTGAATACGAGTAAACGTTGCGTGGGGCAAGGATTCAAAACCCTTGTCCCACGCAGTTGCACTGTATCAGTATTGGCAACCTACTGCTTCTTGGCTTCCTCGATCATGTCGAGCGCCATCTGCATCACGCGGTCACCGCGAATCATGCCGTAGTCCTGCATGGGAATGACCGCAAAGGGAACGCCAGCCTCCTTGAACTTAGGCTCGAACTGACGAATCTCGAAGGCAACCTGCGGTCCCAGAAGCCCGCAGGCAAGCTCGCGCAGCTGCTCGACAGATGACTGCTTGATTGCCGACACCGGACGCGCATCAACCATCACCTCGACACCCTGAGCGTCAGCGTAATCCTGCATCCTCCTGGCAAGCAGGCTCGTGGACATACCGGCACCACAGAACAGACGGACATGCAGCATAACGGGGCCTCCTCTAGCTCACCATCTTTGCATAGGCGGTTACATACAGTCTAGTTTTATTTATACCATTCTTGCAGTAATTCAATAGTTTATTCTCTGTAATTGACGAAGCGACCTCTCAGCACGGCGCTCCTCGACAAGCTTGTTGGTACAGCCTCTAAGACAACAACTAGAGCACTCTCTGCTGGGTAGCCCTTTTAATGTTTGATGCTAGCATTGATTGCGTAGACACCATGGAGCGGGGCACGTGAGACGAGCTCCCAGTAATCTGGAAGGTTCCCGCAACATTTTGGGGAAGGAGAGACGCATGGAGTATCGCAGGCTAGGCAAGACTAACCTCAAGGTTTCGGAGATTGGTTTTGGTGGCGAGTGGCTCGGTCGGATGAGCGCCAACGAGGTGCAGGCCATCACCGACCGCGCCTCAGAACTCGGCGTGAACATCGTCGACTGCTGGATGAGCGACCCCGCCGTCCGCACCATGCTCGGAGATGCCATCGCCCGCACGGGTCGCGATCGCTGGTACGTGCAGGGACATGTGGGCAGCACGTGGCAAGGCAACCAGTACGTGCGCACGCGCGACGTAGAGGCTTGCAAAACGGCTTTCGACGACCTGCTCACGCGCTTCCATACTGACTACATTGACCTTGGCATGATTCACTACATTGACAGCATGGAAGAGTTTGAACGGGCTTTCGGCGGTCCGTACCTCGACTTCGTACTCGACCTCAAGCGTCAGGGAGTCATCAAACATATCGGGATGAGCACACACAGCGCCGTGACCGGCCAGGCCGCCATTGACAGCGGTGTAGTGGAAATGCTCATGTTCAGCGTGAACCCGGCATACGACATGCAGCCCGCGGGCTACAACATCGAGTCGCTGGCCAGCGGAGCAGGCGCCGAGTTTGACGGATTTGACCCCGGAAGGCTTGCGTTCTACCGTTCTGCAGAGCGTAATGATATAGGCCTTACGGTGATGAAGACCTTTGCGGGTGGAAGGCTGCTTGACGGAGAGCGCAGCGCATTTGGTGTGGGCCTCACCCCGGCGCAGTGCATCCATTACGCGCTGACTCGCCCGGCCGTGGCCAGCGTAATGCTTGGTTTTTGCAACGTTGCCGAGGTAGATGCCGATGTCGCGTACGAGACGGCGTCCGAGGACGAGCGCGACTACGCAAGCGTATTGGCTAACGCACCACACAACCCAACAAGCGGGCTTTGCACCTACTGTGGTCACTGCGCACCGTGCACGGTGGGCATCAACATCGCCCAGGTAAACAAGTTCTATGACTTGGCAGAGGTTCAGGTGTCAGGCGGTAATGACGTGCCACCGTTGGTACGCAATCACTATCTCTCGCTCGAGCATACCGCTGACGAGTGCATCGGCTGCGGCATCTGCGAAGGAAACTGCCCCTTTGGCGTAAGCATCATTGAGCGCATGCAGCAGGCTGCGAAGCTCTTTGGCTAACCGCTCACTTGACAACTGGGCAGGAAGGGGCGCCCCTCTTGAGCTCTCGTTCAAGAGGGGCGCCCACGCACGATGAGAGTCTTTTCCGACCCCATGGCAACACTGATTAACTGATGCTTTGATTGCGTCAGGCAAGATTGCTTTTTCCTACGTGGTAAGCTGAAAGCAGTATCACGACGAATAGGATGTTCTCATGGCTAAACGCAGCGTCTCCATCTACGACATTGCCCAACTTGCTGGCGTAAGTACGGCCACCGTCTCAAACGTACTGAACAGTAAGGGCAGCTATTCAGATAAGACGCGTGACCTGGTGCTGCGTATCGCACGCGAGCAAGGCTATGTGGCCAACTTTGCCGCAAAAAGCCTACGTGAGGCCTCGACCAAGACGATTGCCCTGCTGACTCCCGACGTGAGCAACGACTTCTTCTCCACGCTTGTACTCAAAGTTGAAGGGCTTCTGCGCGCGGCAGGGTACTCATCCTATATCTGCAATACGGCCAACGATGATCAGCGCGAAGACGAGTATGTACGTGGGCTCATTTCCAAGCAGGTAGATGGCATCGTCTTTATTGGCGGGACGACACGCACGCCTATCAAAACCGCCGTCGACTTGCCCATTGTGCATATTGACCATACGGGGTCCTTGGGCATGAGGCGCGAGGTCTATGTAGGCAACGATATGCCGCAGGTCAGCTATGACATGACCAAGACGCTCTTTAATCGGGGGTGCACGCAGGTGGCGCTCGTCAGCGTATCCGCTTCCTTCTACCGCACGGAAGAGCATGACCAAGCGGCTGGCTACTATCGCTATCTGTCAGAAAATGACATTCGTCTTGACAAGAGTCTTGTGCTCGAGGGACCACATCGTAAGACAAGCCTGATTGAGGCAGGCGAGCTGATTGATGGTTGTCTGGATGCCGGGTACACCTTTGACGGCGTGGTTGCACTAGGCGATCGCGTAGCCCTTGGTGTGGTCAACGCACTTAAGGCACGAGACATAAACATAGGCTCTGATGTGCGCGTTATTGGCATGGATGACTCCATTTACTCACGCATCTCGACGCCCGCCATCTCGACCGTACGCCGTAACACTACCATGCTGGCAGAACGTGGCGTAGAGGCCATGCTGTTCATGCTCAAGGGCGACGAGCCACTCGAAACGCACCTTGAGGTACCCCATGAAGTAGTCGAGAGGGCCACGACGCTGGGAGCGTAGGACCTCGAGGGATTTCCCCATATCGCTGGATTTCGCGACGCTCGGAAGCGGCATAACGTAAGGGTAGTTCGTTGAAAGAGCGCTACCTCGATAAGGTACTGTCAGGCGTTTGACCTTGTGTTTATTTGCGTCATGCGTTCGTTAAGAACCTACGACACACCGTTGTGAACGTGCGGAAGCTTTCCTGAAACTTATGCAAAACGCCCTTGCATCGTTACGTGGGCATAATCGGCGAATCATATGCCAAAATCGCAGCGAAATGGGGGCTTACATGTGTGGAATCGTTGGGTACGTTGGCAGTAAGCAGGCCGCTCCTTGGCTACTTGAGGGACTGCAGACGCTTGAGTATCGCGGGTATGACTCCGCCGGTGTCTCGGTAGTCTCACCATCAGGCAACCTCCACGGCGTGAAGTGTGCCGGCCGCGTGGCACATCTGGTGGAGCGTGCCAAAGTGGCCAATCTCAACGGTACGTGTGGTATTGGCCACACGCGTTGGGCAACACATGGGGCGCCGACCGATCGTAATGCCCATCCGCACTATGACTGCTCTGGCCGTATCGCGGTAGTGCATAACGGCATCATAGAGAACTACCAGGTACTCAAGCGTCAACTGATGCTCGACGGTCACGCATTTGCAAGCGACACTGACTCCGAGGTCATCGCACACCTCATCGAGGAGGCATGGAACGGTCCTGCTAAGGGAGACCTTGCTTCGGCCGTGCGTAATGCCTGTGACCGACTCGAGGGGTCATGGGCACTAGCCGTGGTGTGCGCCGATGTTCCTGGCGAACTCGTGGTGACACGCTGTGGATCACCGTTGGTGGTGGCCTCGACTGACGACGGTGCCTACGCCGCTTCCGACGTCATGCCTCTTGCCTCGGTGACGAGCCATGTGCTGCAGCTTGAGGACTTCGACATCGCAACGCTCGGCTCTGATGGCTCCATCTCCATCATCGACCGCGACGGTCGCACGGTAGATCACCCCACGGCCATCGATATTGATTGGGACGCCTCGGCGGCCAAGCTGGGCGGCTACTCCGACTTCATGGCAAAAGAGATCAGCGAACAGCCTGAAGCCATCGAGCGTCTGCTTGCGGGGCGCCTGGGTGAGCATGGCATTGAGATGGACGAGCTCACGCTCACTCGCGCAGAGTTGGCAGCAGTGGACCGCGTATTCATCATCGCATGCGGCACGTCCTACCATGTGGGCCTCATTGCTAAGACCGTTATCGAGAAATGGGCAAGGATTCCCGTTTCATGCGAGTATGCAAGCGAGTTTAACTACTCTGACGTACTCGTAACCAACCACACGATGTGCGTGATTATCACGCAGTCGGGCGAGACGGCAGACACACTGACCGCAGCACGACGCATGCGCGGCATGGGCTGCAATGTGTTCGCTATCACCAACGTGCTCGGCTCAACGGCCGCACGCGAGGCGGACGGCGCACTCTACATTCAGGCAGGGCCCGAAGTGGCCGTAGCGTCCACTAAAGCGTATACCGCCCAGATGGTGGCGGCATTCCTCCTAGCACTGCGCTTGGCGCTAGCACATGAACGGATGAGCATCGAGGAAGTCCAGCGACACTACGAGGACCTATGCCAGGTACCAGGCCTGATGCGCCAAGTGTTGAAGCGTCGCTGGCAGGACAAGCAGGCAGCACGCCTCTTCAATGGCAAGACAAGCGCACTCTTCCTCGGGCGAAACGTCAACTCCACGTCTGCGTACGAAGGCGCGCTCAAGCTAAAGGAGATTAGCTATCTGCACGCCGAAGCATACCCGGCTGGAGAGATGAAACATGGCCCCATTGCGCTTCTAGAGCCGGGATTCCCCGTGGTGGCCATCGTGCCAGCAGACCACGTGCACGACAAGACTGTCTCCAACATTCAGGAATGCTTGGCGCGAGGCGCCGTGGTGGTGGGCGTGGCGACCGATGGCGACGAGCGCGTGGCCAAGATGTGCCAGGCGGTGCTTTGGGTGCCGCCCTGCCCGGACGAGCTCATCGTGCCGGTGGTTGCAGCGCTGCACCTTCAACTGCTTGCCCGCTACGTGGCACGTGACCGCGGCTACGATGTGGACAAGCCGCGCAACTTGGCAAAGTCCGTCACAGTTGAGTAGGATAGACAGCAGGCTTTCCGCATGTCATCCCCGCAGGGTGGGCAGGGTCTCCTGCCCACCTTTTTGCTGCGCTATATTGGCCATTTGTTCGCCCAATAAAAGGCAGCTTGGCTAGTCAGCTCCCCACTCCCCTCCTACCGATACAATGGTTACGCAACTTGTCTTCGCAGGACACGAGGAGCATCATGATCAGCCAATTAGCTGCCATATCAGCTTTTGATTCGCTCAGGCAGACTTATGGTGAGCTGCCCATCGACATCGCAATAGCCACCATAACCATCGTTGGCGCCTTGTTTGGGGGCCATCTGCTCAATCACCTGCTGCGCACGCATCTCAAGGGATCGAGCATCGGAG
>JAUNJR010000019.1:21059-22367 GCA_030533135.1 Coriobacteriales bacterium | reverse complement strand
CAAATCCCAATAGTTATCCCGGCCGCCCACGAAGTCCTCGCCAAAGAGCTTGTTGCAAACCTCGAGGAAGACTCCATCCAGACGGTCGTCTGCCGTGGTCATCCAGCTGGTTGTCGGCTCCACACGTATGGCAAACTCGCTGGTCAAGGGGTTGCCCAAGAAGTCCTCGTCGAAACCCATCAGTGAAGTGGGCATACCCAGCGCCTCGACGGCTCCAGGGGTCACCGTGTCATCAAGCGTCTCATGCCAGATGACGCGGAAGCCACTCTGATTGGTCGAATCGTCAAAGTCCATGCCCGAGCAATCGTCAGCCGCATCAATGAAGAATTGCAGCAAACCGTGGTCAGGAAGGCGCGGGTCGCCACCGAAGTCCGTCATCCTGAGCTGCGCCAGCAGCATGAGCTTCTGCCCCTTGGGCGTTGTCGGGTAGTCAAGGCTGAGGGGCCAGTACGGAAGCCCTCCGAACTTGGTATCCGTCAGCCCGGGCGTACGATCACCCTCGATGACCAGCCGGTACGCCGGCATGCTTGTCTTCTCGATAATCGCAGCCACAATCTCAGGCACGCGCTCACTGGGGACCTTTGCCAGGACCTCCTTGTTGTCAGCTGATTCCACGACGACTCCCTTCGTACAGCTTGACGCATGGCTTCAGTATGGGAGAACCCTCGGACGGAAAAGACCAGTATTCGGGGAAGGGCGCTGGGCGTCAACGCTCAGCCACCACCATTGTATGGTCGCCGCTCAGTGCCATAATGGTGCTGTCACCACGATCTTCAAGGAGATTGCCATGGATGCAACCGCCTATGCAAATCATGTAGCCATCCTTAAGGAAGAACTCGTCTGTGCCCTTGGCTGCACTGAGCCAATTGCCGTCGCATACGCCGCGGCGCTTGCACGTGCCGCCTTGGGCCAATTGCCCTCACACATCTCCATCACGTGCAGCGGAAACATCATTAAAAACGTGAAGAGCGTAACGGTTCCCAACTCAGGCGGACTGCGCGGTATCGAGGCGGCGGCCGCCTTAGGCGCACTCGGCGGTGATGAGAAACGCGCCCTTGAGGTACTCGAGGCAGTCACCGACAAGAACCGTGCTGCAGCCGGATATCTTGCCAATCATGGCTACTGCTCCGTCACGCTTGCCGAAAACGTACCCAACCTGTACGTGCGCGTCGTTGCGGTCAGGGGTAAGCACGAAGCCGTTGCCTGCATTCAAGAACGTCACACCAACGTGGTCGAGCTGACACTTGACGGCAATCCCGTGCAGGTGGGAGACGTGTCGGTCTCCAAGTCAACGCAAAAGGGCGACGG
>JAUNJR010000019.1:0-20959 GCA_030533135.1 Coriobacteriales bacterium | reverse complement strand
GGTGCTGGCATCTGTATGCTTCGCGGCGGCACCTTCGAGCAGTTCGAGTCCACGGTCGTAAACACGCTGGTCAATGTTGGCGGTATTGTCTGCGATGGTGCCAAGCCAAGCTGCGCCGCAAAGATCTCCGCAGCGGTCGATGCGGCTATCCTGGGTTGCGACATGGCACTGTCGGGAAACAACTTCCTAGCTGGCGACGGTCTGGTTGGCAAGACCGCCGAGGAAAGCATCCGCGCCATTGGCTACGTCGGACGCGTGGGCATGCAAACCACCGACATAGAGATCCTGAACATCATGATTGGCAAGACGAAACTCAGTTAACGAGCTTACTCAGTAAATCCCTCGTCTTCCAAAAGCGGACCGTCCAGCCCATCGGCTGCGCGGGTTGCGAGCTCATCTGCGCGCTCGTTAAGTTCCTGCCCCGCATGCCCCTTTACCCATAGCCAGGTGACCCGGTGCGGCCCCATCGCAGCGAGCAGACGCTTCCACAGGTCCACGTTCTTGACTGGTTGCTTCTGAGCGTTTTTCCAACCCTTACGAAGCCATCCATCAACCCAATGCTGATTGAAGGCATTGACCACATACTGAGAGTCTGAATGAAGCTCCACTTCGCACGGCCACTTGAGAGCTTCGAGCGCCGTGATAGCCCCCAGAAGTTCCATGCGATTGTTGGTCGTCAACCGATAGCCCTGATTGAACTCCTTGCGATGTTCGAAGCCCGCGGGGTCAACATAGAGCAGCACCGCACCATACCCGCCGGGGCCAGGGTTGCCCCGCGACGATCCATCGGTGTAGGCTACCACGCGCATGCGTCCTGTGGTCATTACTTGGCCTCTGCCCAGTTGGCACCGTAGCTGACGTCGGCGATGAGCGGGACGCGCAGCTCTACCACGTTCTGCATGGTCTCACGTACGAGTGCCGACAGGGTCTCAATCTCGGGCTCGGGGACCTCGAAGTCCAGTTCGTCATGAATCTGCAAGATGAGCTTGGAGCGCAAGCCCTCTTCCCGAAGCCGAGCCGCCACGCGAATCATCGCAATCTTGATGATGTCAGCCGCGGAGCCCTGCATGGGGTGATTCATGGCCGTACGCTCACCAAACGCCTGAAGCTGACGGTTGCGCGCGTTAATCTCGGCGATATGACGCTTGCGACCATACATGGTGGCAACCCACCCGTGCTTGTGTGCAAATGCGACCTGCCCATCCAAAAACGCCTTGACGCCGGGATATGCCTCGAAGTAGCGGTCAATCATGGTCTGGGCTTCGTTGCGCGGAATCTTGAGAGAGGTCGCCAATCCATAAGCCTGCTGACCATACACGATGCCGAAGTTGACCGCCTTGGCGCGGCTGCGCAATTGAGGTGTGACCTGCTCGACAGGTACACCAAACACGCGTGCGGCAGTCGCTGCATGGAAGTCGGCGCCTTCGTTGAAGGCTGCGATCAAACCCTCGTCTCCCGACAGGTGCGCAAGCAGCCTGAGCTCAATCTGTGAGTAGTCGCAAGCCAGGAACACGTGGCCTTCAGGCACCGTGAATGCCGTGCGAACGCGATGCCCCAGTTGCGAGCGGGTCGGAATGTTCTGCAGGTTGGGGTCAGAGCTGGAAAGACGGCCCGTGGCGGCAACCGTCTGGTTGAGGCTCGTGTGGATGCGGCCGTCATCCCTGATCAGCGTGGGCAGCGCGTCAAGGTATGTGCTCTTGATCTTTGCGCGCTCACGATACTCAAGCACATCTGCCACGATCTGGTAGCGGCTTGCCAAGTCCTCGAGCACCTTAGCGTTGGTCGAATAGTAGCCACGCTGGGTCTTCTTGAGGCCAAACGTCGGAAGGCCCATCACGTCAAAGAGCACGTGGGAGAGCTGCATGGGCGAGTCAACGTTGAACTGCTCGCCCGCCTGGGCATGGATGTTCTCAACCATACCCGCAATCTCGGCGCCAAGCTCACGCGACTGCTCGGCAAGGATGGCCTTGTCAGCATAGAGGCCCACACGTTCCATGGAAACCAGAACCGGCAGCAAGGGAAGCTCGATGTTGTTGTACAGGTCAAGCGAGCCATCTTCCTGTAGCGCCTTGGTCAGCGGCTCCCTGAGGGCATACGCGCACAGGGCATCAATCGCACGGCGCGGAACCGCATCCGTCGGTTCAGGAACGGTAAGCTGCAGGCGCTGCTCCGCCAGACTTGCGACCTCATACGAAGAACGGTCGGACTCAAGCAAGTAGTCCGCAATGGACGTGTCGAAGATGCGAGCGGGGTCAATTTCGGCCGAGTCGACGAGCGCTGGCTCGGAAGAATCCTGCGGACACACGACCCGAAGCAGGGCCTTCATATCGTCTGAAGCCACCTGGCCTTCACGCACCAGCTGAACGATTGCCTGGTCAGCAGCCTCATCATCAAGCTTCAGCAAAGCGGTTGCCGTAACGACCCACAGCGTGTGACCCATCCCAAAGAGGGCATCAGCAGGGCGATCGTCATCAATGGTGGCCGCAACCCATTGGCCCGCGCCAATGGCGGTAGCAAGCGCCTGAGATGCGTCGGCATCAACGAGCACCTCGGGGATAACCAAGGTACTGGCACCTGCGGGGGTGGCTATCCCGCCCGCAAGCTCCAGCACGCGTTTTGCCATGGATGTGATGCCGAGCGATGACAGCTCGGCACGCGCCACATCTACGTCAAACGTCGGAAACTTTGCATCGGCAAGGTCGACGTCAACCGGCGCATCGGTGCGAATGGTTGCAATCTCGCGGCTGAGCAGGGCATCATCAATGTGTGCGCGGAGGTTCTCCCCCATCTTGCCCTTAATCTCATCAGCATGGGCGATGACCTCGTCAAGACTGCCATACTGCACCAGCAGCGCCGCGGCCTTCTTTGGGCCGATGCCCGGAACGCCGGGAATGTTGTCAGAGGTGTCACCCTTGAGACCATAGAAGTCAGGAACCAAGTCAGGCGTAACGCCATGATAGAGGTCGTCCACGCTCTCTGGCGTCATGATGGCTACGTCGGAAAGACCGCGTTTGGTGCCAATGATCTTGACGTGATCAGTAGCCAGCTGGTATACGTCGCGGTCACCCGTGATGAGCAGCATTTCGTAGCCAGATTCCTCACCGCGGCGAGCCAGCGTGCCAAGGATGTCGTCACCTTCCCAGCCCTCAAGCTCAACCACCGGTACGTCAAGCGCCCGTAAGAGCTGCTTCACCCGCGGGAACTGTTCGCGTAGCAGCGGGTCCATGGGGGGACGCTGAGCCTTGTACTGAGGGAGCTTTTCCATGCGCACCCTGGGCTTGCCCTTGTCGAAGGCGCAGATGATGCCATCAGGCGCAAACGAATCCACAAGCTTGAGAAACATGGAGAGGAAGCCAAACACGGCGTTGGTGGGCGTGCCATCCGGTGCGTTCATGGTTGGTGGCACGGCATGAAACGCGCGATGCATGAGCGAGTTGCCGTCAATGACCGCAATGGTGCGCGACTGCTTCTCTTCTGCCATGATGAGGTCCTTGTCTCTTCAGCCATACGAGGGTTTTTATCATACCGCACTGGCAAGACCGAAACACACCCCGCAAAAGGGAGCGCAAACGATGGCGGTATTCTGCAGAAATGACGTGCGGAACCATGGATGGCGGCGTTTCACCTTGGGGAAACAATGGGCAAGTAAGGTAGACTGGCTTAGCAAGAAAACGAGGCTTCGCCTCGCGGAAAGGAGACTCCATGGCAAAGGACAAGGTCAGCACCGAGTGGGGCGAGTTGCTCTTCGACGAAGCTGACATGCAGGAGCGCCTGCCCAAGCCTACCTATCGCGAGCTCATGCAGGTCATCAAGGGCGGCAAGCCCCTCGACCTCGATATCGCCAACGAGGTTGCCCACGCTATGAAGGAGTGGGCACTCGAGAAAGGCGCAACACACTTCACCCATTGGTTCCAGCCGCTGACAGGTATCACAAGCGAAAAGCACGACAGCTTCCTGACACCCAACGGCGACGGCACCATTCTCATGGCTTTTTCTGGTAAGGAGCTGGTCCAGGGCGAGCCCGATGCCTCCAGTTTCCCCTCAGGCGGCTTGCGTGCGACCTTTGAGGCGCGCGGTTACACGGTCTGGGATCCCACCAGCCCCGCCTTCATCAAGGACGAGGTCTTGTGCATCCCCACCGCGTTCATCTCCTACACCGGCGAGGCACTGGATAAGAAGACGCCGCTGCTCCGCAGCCAGGTTGCCTTGGAGACTCAGGCCAAGCGCGTACTTGCGCTCTTTGGTCGCGAGCCGCATCGCGTAATTACCACCATCGGCCTTGAGCAGGAGTACTTCCTCATCAAGGAGACCGACTACGCCGCACGACCTGACCTCATTCTGACTGGCCGCACGCTCTTTGGATGCGCGCCGTGCAAGGGCCAGGAGCTAGAGGAACACTACTTTGGTGCCATCCGTCCAACGGTCAACGAGTTTATGAAGGAGCTGGATGACGAGCTCTGGAAGCTCGGCATTCCCGCAAAGACCAAGCACAACGAAGTCGCCCCCTGCCAGCACGAGCTTGCCCCCATCTTTGAAGAAGGGGCCGTCGCGGTTGACGACAACTTGTTGACCATGGAGAAGATGAAGCTGCTGGCCTCTCACCATGGGCTGGTCTGCCTCCAGCATGAGAAGCCCTTCGAGTACGTGAACGGGTCGGGCAAGCACAACAACTGGTCCATTTCGGCAGACGGTCGCAACCTGCTTGAACCGGGCGAGCACCCTGAGGACAACCTCCAGTTCCTCGTGTTTCTTGCCTGTCTCATCGCTGCTGTGGATGAACATGCCGACCTCCTGCGCATGTCCGTGGCTTCAGCTGGAAATGACCATCGCCTAGGCGCCAACGAGGCGCCGCCTGCCATCGTGTCGGTGTTCCTGGGCGATGCACTCTCGCCCGTCGTCGAGGCGCTCATCAAGAAGGAGTCCATCGAGGCCACTGAGGCTGAGGTTATGGACCTGGGCGTCCCGCAGCTGCCAGCAGTGCTGCGCGACAACACCGACCGCAATCGCACCTCCCCCTTCGCGTTTACGGGTAACAAGTTCGAGTTCCGCATGTGCGGTAGCCAACAGAATGTATCCGACCCCAACGTGGTTCTGAACACCGCTGTGGCAGAGCAGTGCGACCGTTTCGTGAACTATGTTGCCGAACGCAGCGCTGAGCCCTTCCTGACGGTTGCCATGCGCTTCGTTCGCCACACCTTCCGCGACCACCAGCGCATTATCTTCAACGGCAATGGCTATTCCAACGAGTGGCAAGAGGAGGCTGCGCGTCGTGGCCTGTCCAACCTGAGGACCACACCCGATGCGCTGCCCGCTCTCATGGCGGCAGAAAACATTACGCTATTCGAGAAGTATGGGGTGCTCAACGAGGCCGAGCTGCACGCACGTTACGTGGCCAAAGCCGAGCAATACGGCAACCTCATCAACATCGAAGCAAACTGCATGGTCAATATGGCACGGCGCCTCTATGTGCCTGCCATCTCGTCCTATGCAGGTGATGTTGCCACAGCCGTTGCTGCCAAGGCTGAGCTGGGCATCTCGAGCATCTCCGAAAAGGCCCTAGTTGCGCGCTTGACCACAGGCATCGATAACGTGTGGAGGCTGGCAAACGAGCTCGAGGCTGTAGCTACCAATGCCAACAGCAAGTCCAACCCATCGGAGCAGGACGCGCTCTGCCGCGACGAGGTCATTCCTGCCATGGAAGCCCTGCGCGCTGAGGTTGACGCGCTTGAGCCGATCGTCGGTGATAAGTGGTGGCCCGTTCCGACATACAATTCGATCCTATACTACGTGTAACGTCACATCGCATCGCAGAAAAGCGCGGCAACAGACTGAGTCTGCTGCCGCGCTTCGTTTTCAAGCGTAAAGGCATCGGGAATGTGGGTGAACGTCTAGCCAAGTTCCCCTGTCGCAAGAAGGTCGCGGACTTCGATGAGGTCCTTGCACTCGCGCGTATAGAGAGCCTTGATTTCCTCGGTCGGTGCAACCATGTCGGGCACCATGACCGTGATGAAGCCCCCCGCCGCACCGGCACGGACGCCATTCAGGCTGTCCTCGAGTACGAGCGTCTTGGCAGGATCAGTTCCCATGCGCTCAGCAGACACCAAAAACACCTGCGGGTCAGGCTTGGGCCTGTCAACATCCTCGCCAGAGATGGTGAGAGCAAAGTAGTCCGTCACCCCGCCATTCGCGAGGTTCATCTCGATGATCGAAGGGGAACTCGACGAAGCAACGGCCATGGGGATACCTGCACCTCTGAGGAACTCTAAGAGCTCGTCAAGACCCGGCTTCTTGGTGATGCCGAGCGCCAACGCCTTGTGAGCCTCTTCCTTCAGGCGAGCCCATATGTCCTCCACGGGAGCATCCTCCCCCAGAAAGGAACGCATGATACGGAAGGCACTCTCACCAGAAGAGCCGCGCATCGTGTCAGGCATCGCAGCTGGCACCTCATCAAAGCCAAATTCAGGAAGAATGATAGGCCACGTATCGGTCCACAACGGCTCCGTGTCGAACATAAGCCCGTCCATGTCAAAGATAACACCGTCAACCAAAAGGCCGCCCTCCTTAATGCATTTTCGTTTCCCCATGATACGAGAAAGCGGAGGGCCGCAGGAATACTTCCCGCGGCCCTCCATTGAAGGTCGACCTTTGTGATGGTTCCTATACGTAATCGACGACCTGAACCATCGAAAGCAGGTAGTCGTGCTCGGTCACGCGTCCACGTGCGAGCTCGGCAGCGGCCACGATGCTCATCCAACCTTGCACGTAGGCAACGCTGCACCCCTGCTTCTCGCAGTAGAGCCGCAGGTACTTCTCGGCAAGCTCCTGCTCACCATTGAGCTGCAGATGCAGGTAGGTAATAGCGCAGTCCGCACCACCGTTGCCCTGGGTTGCGTGTGCCCAGTCGCAGATGCACATGCTACCGTCATCGCGCACGACGATGTTGGAGGGCACGAAGTCACCGTGACACACCTTGGTATGGTTGGGCATGCCATCCAAACGCATAAGCAGGTCATAGCGGGTGGCTTCATCCAGGATGTCACGTGCGGAGGCAATCATGCGTGCATACTTATCCTTCTGTCGGACCATGAGCGGAGCTTTGTGAGCATGCACGGAAAGCTCGAGATCAATCAACTGAGCGAGGTACTCGTCAATCATCTCAGGCGATTCCGTCATGAGCTGGCGCAGGGTCTTGCCCTCCACTTTACGCGTGAGGATAACCCAGTTCATCCCGTCCTTGCCGACCTCGATAAACTCGGGCACGTCGATGCCTGCCTCGTTGGCACGAGCGAGGTTGAGTGCCTCGTTCAGGATGTCGGACGCCGGCTTGGTGCCATTGAAAACCTTGGCCACGGTGTCACCACAGTCATAAACCACCTTGTTGTGACGCGTGACGATAATCTGCTTGTCCATCGGAAGCTTCATGGCAGTTCTCATCCTTTCTTGCGGCACGCGGCTAGTCTTCGTAGCTCGTGGCCGGACGATCGTAATAGGCGTCCAGGTACAGCTCGCGAATCTCGGAGACCAACGGGTAGCGCGGATTGGCGCCCGTGCACTGGTCGTTGAAGGCGTTCAGGCTCATCTCGTCGAGCGTCTCCAGGAAGTAGGCCTCGTCCACACCGTAGTCGGCAATGGTGCGCTTGACGCCAATGGTCCGCTTGAGCTCCTCGATGCCCTCGATGAAGTTCTCGAAGACCTCGTCATCGTTGGCGCCGGTAAAGCCACAATAGCGAGCCATCTCGCAGTAGCGGGCTTTGGCATGCGGATATTGGTACTGAGAGAAGCTGCCCATCTTAACGGGACGCTCAGCCGCGTTGTAGCGAATAACGCGCGTGAGGATGATCGCGTTGGCCCAACCATGCGGAATGTGGTGGTAGGCGCCCAGCTTATGTGCCATGGAGTGGTTGACGCCCAGGAACGCGTTCGCAAAGGCGATGCCAGCGAGCGCCGAAGCATTGGCCATGCGGTCACGGGCCTCAAGATCAGCAGCGCCCTTCTCGTAGGCACGCGGCAGGAAGTCAAACACCAGCTTTGCAGCCTGAAGGGCATACGGATCGGTGAAGTCGCTCGCCATGACCGAGACGTAAGCCTCGATGGCATGCGTCAGCACGTCGATACCCGAAGCTGAGGTCAATCCCTTGGGCTGGGTCATCATGTTGTCAGTGTCCACGATGGCCATGGTGGGCAGAAGCTCGTAGTCGGCAATCGGCCACTTGATACCGGTCTCGGCGTCAGTGATGATGGCAAACGGCGTGCACTCCGAGCCAGTGCCGGAAGAAGTGGGAATTGCCACGAAGCGACACTTGCTCCCCATCTTCTTGAAGCGGTAGATGCGCTTGCGGATGTCCATGAAGTCAAGAGCCATGTCGTCGAAGCGCTCTTCGGGATACTCGTACATGCACCACATGATCTTGGCGGCATCCATGGCAGAGCCTCCGCCCATCGCGATGATGACGTCGGGCTCAAAGGCATTGATCTGCGCCACGCCCTCACGCGCCGACTGAATGGTGGGGTCGGGCTGGACGTTCCAGAACGAGCTGTGCACGATGCCTTGTGCGTCAAGCGCACGCTCGATGGCCTGGGTATTGCCATTCTTGTAGAGGAAACTATCGGTGACGATAAAGGCGCGCTTGCAACCCCATTCGTCGCCCAGCTCGCGCAGGGCAAGGGACATGCATCCCTTCTTGAAGAAGACCTTCTCGGGCGTGCGGAGCCAAAGCATGTTCTCCCGCCTCTCTGCGACGCTCTTGATATTGATGAGGTGCTTGGGACCCACGTTTTCGCTGACGGAATTGCCGCCCCACGAACCGCAACCCAAGGTGAGCGACGGTGCCAGCTGGAAGTTATACAGATCGCCGATGCCACCGTGGCTTGAGGGGGTGTTGATGAGAATACGGCAGGTCTTCATCCTCTTGGCATGCTCGGCAATCTTCTCGCGCTGGGCGGTGTCAATGTACAGCGAGCTGGTATGACCATAGCCGCCATCGGCCACAAGGCGCTCTGACATTGCGAGAGCCGTCTCAAAGGAGTCGGCGTGGTAGAGGGCAAGCACCGGGGAAAGCTTCTCGTGTGCGAAAGGCTCGGAGATATCTACGCTCTCGACCTCTCCGATGAGGATCTTCGTGCGCTCGGGGACCTCCACGCCGGCAAGCCCAGCGATGGTATGTGCGGTCTGGCCCACAATACGGGCATTCAGACGACCATTGATGATGATGGTGCGGCGAACCTTGTCCAGCTCCTCGCCCTTGAGGAAGTAGCAGCCGCGGTTCTCGAACTCGGCTCGTACCTGCGCGTAGGTTTCGTCGCCCACCACGGTCACGCTCTGCTCAGATGCGCAGATCATGCCGTTGTCGAACGTCTTGGAGTGAATGATGGAATTGACTGCCATGCGAACGTCGGCAGACTCGTCAATGATGACCGGCGTGTTGCCCGCGCCAACGCCGAGGGCGGGAGTGCCGGAGCTGTAGGCTGCCTTGACCATGCCAGGACCGCCTGTGGCCAAAATGATGTCCGCCTCGGACATGAGGACGTTGGTGGACTCAAGAGAGACGGCATCCACCCATCCGATGATGCCTTCGGGTGCCCCCGCTGCCACCGCAGCCTCGAGCACGATGCGCGCGGCCTCGCACGTGCACTTCTTGGCACGCGGGTGCGGGCTGATCATGATGGCATTGCGGGTCTTCAGGCAGATGAGGCACTTGAAGATGGCGGTCGAGGTGGGGTTGGTGGTGGGAATAACGGCCGCAACCACGCCAATAGGCTCGGCAACCTTAGTCATGCCCGCGGCCTCGTCACGCTCGATGACGTCGCAGGTCTTGGTGTCCTTATAGGCGTTATAGATGTACTCAGAGGCGTACAGGTTCTTGGTGACCTTGTCCTCGAAGCACCCCATGCCTGTTTCCTCCACGGCCATCTTGGCCAAGGGGATGCGAGCTGCACTTGCAGCAAGGGCCGCAGCATAGAAGATTCGGTCAACCTGCTCCTGGGAATAGGTTGCAAAGATGGCTTGTGCCTCACGCATCTGGGCAAGCTTGGGAACAAGCTCGTCCAGATCCCTCACTACTATTGCGGGACCGTCGTCAAAGAGCGTCTTATTCTCTTCGGACATATGCGTATACCCCCTCTTTTGATGTCAGTATCGGTAGTGCAACACCCGGCATAACTCTACCAGATGAAGTGATAATGCTACTTCTCGATGGTTAAGCATGCAAACAAGCCCACTGCCCTTTGTTTTTCCACGTTCCCGTTTGGTCTCTATCCCATGGCGACAGCCCTTTTAGGTCTTCCGCATATGCCATACTTCACTTGGCATGACAGGGAGGGAGGACGCGTGAGCCTACTGAACAAGCTGTTGGGAAACGAGGACGACGCCAACTATGTCGACACCAAGACCATGTTCGGTCGCACCAAGGTCTATGACGTGGAGACCGACGAGGGTGACCTTCTGCGCGTGCTGGACGTGCGGGGCACCTGGCAGTCGGCTGCCTATGTGGATGAGGGCAACGACAAGCTTGCCTTTGGATATCACCAGGTCTTTGACCAGGCATTCAATGCTCCGGTAGACATTACGCGTTCGCTCATGTTGGGTGGAGGCGCCCTCACCTATCCGCGTCATGTCGTAAGCTGCAGGGACTCCATCAAGGTGGACGTCGTTGAAATTGATCCACACATCATCGAACTGGCTGAGAAGTGGTTCTTCCTTGACCGTCTTTCGCCGGTACAACGCAAGCGCCTACGCGTTACCTGTGGAGACGCAGTGCAGTTTCTCAACGATGCCGTGGCTGACGGCCTCAGCTACGACCTCATCGTCAATGACCTCTTCGCCGCCCGTGAGCCCACCGAGGCACTCATGTCCGAGCGAGGCCTGAGGCTGGTGCACAAGGCGCTCACGAGCGAGGGCATCTATGTGGCAAATGTCGTCTCCGCCATTCGCGGCAGAAACGCAAAACCGCTCCAGTCCGTCTTGGACGCACTGGAAGCGGTCTTTTCGCAGATTGAGGTTGTTTCGCTCGGAGAAGACGAGCCATACTCTGTCGACAATAACGTGGTCTTTGCCACGAACGGGCGCTACTCGCTGGCTGACGCTGTGTTTACCGAGCCTTTCTGATTGCCGTTCTCGCGCTTCTCCTTGGGCAGGCGCCCTGATTGGCGAAGCGCCTGCCGCAGGATCCATTCAACTTGCGCGTTGGCACTGCGCATGTCATCTGCAGCCCATTGCTCGACGGCAGCCCAGACCTCTTGGTCTATGCGCAGTGGATACTGCTTGCGTGCCATTTCGAGCCTCCCACCAGGTCGTTATTGATAGAGCGAACCAGTGTTGACGACCGGCTGAGCCTCAGAGTCACCGCAGAGGACCACCATGAGGTTGGAGGCCATGACTGCCTTGCGGTCATCGTCAAAGTCAACCACACCGCCCTCGGAGAGCTGGCTGAGCGCCATGTCGACCATGGAGACGGCACCTTCAACGATCTTCTTTCGGGCCGCGATGATGGCTTCGGCCTGCTGACGGCGCAGCATTGCCTGGGCAATCTCCTGTGCGTAGGCAAGGTGCGTGAGACGCGCGTCGTCAACCTCGACGCCAGCAATCTCGAGCTTGCGGTCCAGCTCGGCCTTCAGAGCCTCGGAGACTTCCTCGATGTTGGTGCGCAACGTGATGGTCGTGGAGACGTTCTCGCAGGCATCATCGTCCTCCATGTGGTCATAGGCATAGAGGCTTGCCACGTGACGAAGACCGGTCTCGGTGATCATCTCGACATAGGACTCGTAGTCGTCCACGTCAAAGAGGGCCTTCGCGGTGTCCTGGACATGCCAGACGATAACCGTGGCAATCTCGATGGGGTTGCCCATCTTGTCATTGACCTTGATGCGGTCACCGGTATAGGTGCGTGCACGAGTGGAGATCTTGGAGCTGTGATGATGGCCGCCGAGCTTGACCTCCACGCCGTCCTTACCAGCTGAGACCGCGGACTCGACGCCACCCTGGCTCGAGGTCCCCAGACTGCGGGAGTAGAACGGATTGGCCCAACGCAGGCCCTCGTCACGAACGGTACCCACATACTTGCCAAAGAGCACGCAGACGCGCGCCTGGCCCGGCTGCAGCGTGAAGAAGCCAAAGCTGCAGATAAGGGACACCGTAAAGAGCAGGATGGACACGATCAGACCAATAAGACCAGCGCCAGGATTGTAGTAGCTCGCCAACCTGATAGTGGACCAGAAGAACAGGATCGCACTTCCCAGGTAACCAAGCAGGACCAAGAACAGCATGGTCCAGCCACTCATGGCAAAAACCTTCTTCTCAACGCTCATCGTACGTTCCTTTCTTGGGCTGCAGGCGGCCATGCTTCAGGCCGGATTACCCGTCGCCCTCTTAGTCAAGCTCCTTTTCTTGACTGAAATTATTGTGATATCAGATTGGTTTCTTGTCAAGTAGTCACGGACTGACATGAATCCTGCAAAAAACGGCCGACTTGGCGTATCCTTCGCCAAGCCGGCCATCTCAGGCCCTCATGTATAGTGAGCAACAGCTAGCACCTTCGATAGATGCGCTGGCAACACCATCAGTACCGGTTGTGCACGCGCTCGGCAAACCCACGCAGGCCATCGATTGCCAGAATCGATCCGTCATCGAGCACCGCGGAACCGTCAAACGTACCAAACACCTGATGCTGATCGCTCACCACCAGATGAAGCACATCGATAAGATCCGAACGGTCGATGGTAGGCGTGAAGGTCAGATCAAGTCGGCCCTCGTCATCAACGATGTGCCAGGGCTTCATATATAGGTAGCTTCCCTCTTCGTCCTGCGGAATGCCAAAGGTCAGGCGGCCCAGCTTGTGCCCAACACCGTCAACAAACATGATGTTCTCGCTTGCGGCGGATGTGTCACCAAAGCCATACCCGATGTTGAAGCCAATGACACGATTCTCCTGCCAACCCATGGCTGAACCCCAGTACCAGGTGTTGTCATACGTCCAGACGCCACGCCCCCAATCGAGCAGGCCCAGTGCCTCCGAGCCATCGAACTCATGGAAGAAATCGCCGACACGAAAACCGCCCCGCGCGCGCATGCCGATAATCTTGCGGTTGTAGTAAAACGCCTGGGGATTCTCTGCCCACGGCGTGACTATCACCATGGAATCCTGCGGCTCCTCGTCAAGCAGGAGCTCTGCCTCAAGGTCATCCTCACCCTTGAACTGCTTCATTGTGAAGGTGAGCCGCCTTCCGCCACCCACGTGACGGAAGCTGACGGTACAGCGGCGATTACTCCACTCGATGTCGCCCGTCTCGGAGCTCGCTGGCAGGCCCATCTTGCCCATGGGGAGAAGCACCAGCTCGCTGGTGGTCGTGTGCGCAGGAGCGGCAAGGTCAATCACAGCCGCCGACACAAGGCCGATATAGCCCAAGTCAGAGAAAGTCAACGCAAGAGCATAGGAGCTGTCAGACACAAGATAATAATCCCAGTCCTTCACCCGCCATGCGGGTGCTGCAATCTGGTCGTGGTCATAGACGAAGGGCGGTCGTAATGCATACCCAGGCTCGCAGAGGCTTCCCTCTTCGTTCAGCAGCGGACCCGATCCGGTAATCAGATGCTCAGACATAGCGCGCTCCCCTCTTCGCAAGACCCTACGCATATCCTAAGTCCCCGCAGGTAGAAGGGTGACTACCGCATACCTCACCTCGGTAAACGGGCTAACAATGCAGACGTACTCGAGGCGCCATCTCAGAGAGAGTCGCAGTGGATGCATCGCTACGCACTGCCATCCTGGGTGTCATGCTCTCGTCGTTTTATGGCAACGCCGCCCATCCACCATGCGGGTCAGGCTAAACGCACTACTCCCACAGGGTCTGATCGAGCCAACGGTCGCGCAGCAAGCGGACCAGGAAGAGCGCACCACGAACGCACAGCTCAAACGCCATGGCCGTCCATACGCCCACCAAACCCCACCGTGGAGCGACAATGGCCATGAGCGGGATACGCACGCCCCACATGGAGGCCAAGCAGAAGACGCTGGGGATGAGGGTGTCACCAGCACCGCGCAGGGCTCCGGCGGCCACCATCGATGCAGCAAAGAGCGGCTCGGCAAAGGCCTCGATGCGCAGGGCCTGCGCACCCAATGCACGCACGGCAGCATCGGGCGTCAGCATAGCCATGATCTGAGGGGCAAACCCAAACATGAGCGCACCCGACGCCGTCATGACGAGCATGCCCAAGACGGTAGAGAGGCGTGCAAACGATCGAGCCAAATCACGCCGCTTGGCACCCACCGCCTGCCCCACGATGGTGGTGGCTGCTGCCTCGATGCCAAACCCAGGCATGTAGCAGACCGCCTCTGCGGTTATTGCCAGCGAGTTGGCCGCCACTGCCACCACGCCAAGCGGTGCAACGATAGCGGTGCAGGCCACATAGGCAGAGCTTGTCACAACGCGTTCAAGCAGCATGGGCCACGAAACCGTCCACGCAGGTCGCATGGTGCTCAGCTGAGGCACCCACGTCCCGCGCTCACGAAGCGCAAGTCGCCTTGACCTCGTCATCGCAAACCACAGGAGAAGGGCGGCCGTCACGGCCTGAGCTAGGAGCGTTCCGGTCGCCGCACCAGCTGTCCTCCACCCCAGACCAGGCATGGACAGCGAGAACGGACCCACCGAGAGGGTCCAGCTCGGACGAATGAGGATTGAGTTGAAGCACACGTCAAGCACGCAGCAAAGCACGTTGAGCACGGATGGCGTACGCATGTCTCCGCTGCACTGGAGCATGCCCGTTCCAAGGCGTGCGAGCGCCACCGGCACAATTGCATACGAGCAGATGCGGAAGTATTGGGACGCCTCGGTATGGAGCACGGCATCAGCGCCAAGCCAGACGGGCAAGCTTTTGGAAACGAGCACGCCGCCCAAGGCGAGCGCCATGCCGAAGGCAAGCGACACCACGAGGCCCTGCCGAAACACATTGCGGGCATCCTCATCGCGTCCCGCACCAACCAGTTGTGCCACCTGCACCGTAAAGCCCGCGGCCACACACCCCGCCAAACCGTCAAGCAGCCAGATGGTTGACTCGGCAATGCCGATGGATGCCGTGGCATGGGCACCAAGGCTTCCCACCATGGAGGCATCAATGTACTGCATGAGCGTGGTGGAAAGCTCGGCCAGGATTGCTGGGGCGCTCATCGCCAGCACGGTCCAAGCCATCTGCCGTCGTGTCGGAGTGGCGCCCGCGCGCAGCGCGTCTATGTCCAACGTGGATGCCACGCGTCACCCCTCCTAACAAGTGCCGCGACGTATTCATCCCCTCGAATGTTGGGGCATGCATCGACAAATACCGTACGCAGTTTGGGAGCTCTCACGCCAAAAACTGGCCTGAATTCTCTCAAACTGCGTACGAAGTCGTTCAAGTCTCCAAAAGTGCGTCCTTAACGGACAGCCACCCGGTCCATCCTCCTGCGGCGCTCTGCAGGATCAACCCAAGCAAGCGGATAGATGGCGCCTTCGGGGCACACGCCCATGCAAACCTTGCAGCCCACGCAGCGAGACACGTCAATGTGCGCGACATTGTCAATGACCTCGATGCAGTGCTGCGGGCACACCTTCACGCAACGCTTGCATCCGATGCAGGTATTGGCGCAGGCATCTTTGGCGCGTTTGCCCGTCAGCGTGTTGTGGCACAGCACGAAGGAAACCTCGGCAACGTCACTCTTTTCCTGCAGGCTAATCAGGTGCCTGGGGCAGATAGTGGTGCACAGTCCGCAGCCAATGCAAACGGCAGGATCAACCACTGCCACCTGGTTCTTATTGAGCGTGATAGCGCCGTACGGGCAGGCTGCCATACAGTCGCCATAGCCGATGCATCCGTCGGTACAACCACTCGACAGGTGCCCCATGGTGGCGTAAATACGACAGCTGTGTGCCCCGTGGTACACCTCACGTTCCTTAAGCACCACGCGGTCAGCAGTGCCGCGGCACGCAACGATGGCGCGCTTCACGACAACTTCGCCTGCATCGACACCGAGGTACGCTCCAAGACGTGCAGCGGCTTCTGGTCCACCAGGGCCGCAGCAGTTGACCGGTGCGCCGCCGAGCATCGCGCGAGCGTACCCCTCGCATCCAGGGTAGCCACACGAACCACAGTTAGCTCCTGGCAGCATGGCTACGATGTCCGCAAGCCGCTCATCCTCTTCGACAGCAAGCTTCTTGGAAGCGATAACCAAGACGAGGGATCCCACCAAACCGATGGCCCCCACCAATATGACGGTTAACACGATAGAGTTCATGGCATGCCTCCTATGCGCCGAAGAGGTGCTCGACGACGCCCGAGAAACCCATGAAGCTCATGGCTGTGATGGCGGCGGAGATGAGCGTAATCGGCATGCCACGGAAGGCCTCGGGAGGGTTAGCCTCCTCGACGCGACGCCGCACACCGCTGAAGATGAACATGGCGAGGAGGAAGCCCAGCCCCGCACCAAGACCAGCGACGAGTGCCTGGGGGTAGGTGTAACCCTCGTCGACCGTAAGGATGGCAACGCCAAGCACGGCGCAGTTCGTGGTGATGAGAGGCAGGAAGACGCCCAAGGAGGCATGCAGGGCCGGTATGAAACGCTTCAGGGTCATCTCGAGGAGCTGTACCAAGGTGGCAATGACCAGAATAAAGGCAATGGTCTGCAGGTACTCGAGGCCCCACATCTCAAGCAGGCGCTGGATGGGCCACGTCACGGCAATGGCGAGCACCATGACCAGCGTTACCGCGGCACCCATGCCCACAGCGGAATCAAACTGCTTTGACACACCCAGGAAGGGGCAGATACCCAGAAACTTCACCAGCACAAAGTTGTTCACCAAGATCATGCTGAACAAAATCGATGCATACTGTGCCATTACTTATCACGCTCCTCAGCCTCTTTGCGTGCCGCAGCGTAGGCAGCTTCGAGCATCTCCACGAACTCGTCCTTTGCGCAGGCCTCATTGGTCGGATCGCCAATGCCGCACTTGATGGGACAGGCCGCGCAGAGGCTCGCCGCAGGAGCGCTGCTCTTGCGGAGCACCTTATGGCGATGGCGCGGGTGCTCTTCCATCCAGACAGAAATGGCAAGAAGAACGCCCAGTACGGCAAAGCCGCCCGCAGGCATGACCATGATGACCATGGGCTGAAGGAACGATGGAAGCACCTGGACGCCCAGGAAGGTCCCGTTTCCCAAGACCTCACGAACGGCTGACATCGCCGTAAGCGAAGCCGTGAAGCCAAGGCCCATGCCAAGGCCGTCGGCAGCTGCCAGGGCAGGTCCGTGCTTCGAGGCAAACATCTCGGCTCGTCCGAGCACGATGCAGTTGACAACAATGAGGGGCAGGTAGATGCCCAGGGCCTCGTCGAGAGCAGGCAGGTATGCCTTGGTGAGCATCATGACCAAGGTCACGAAGCTCGCGATGATGGTGATGAAGGCGGGAATGCGCACTGTCGAGGGGATGACCTTGCGCAGCAGTGACACCACCACGCCCGAGCACACCAACACAAAGGTTGTGGCTAAGCCCATGCCGATGCCATTTGTAACAGCCGTGGTCACGGCAAGCGTCGGGCACAGGCCAAGCATCTGCCGAAGGGACGGGTTCTCCTCGAGCAGGCCGCGTCGCATGGTCTGCGAGAGCGTCGGGGCTTCTTGTGTGAGCAGGTTTTCTTGAGCCATCAGTGCACCTCCTCGTATGCTTCGACTGCGATGTCGAAGGCAGCGAGTGCCGCCTTCGATGAGATGGTGGCGCCACTGATGAGATCGATATCACTGGCGGTAAGCGTCTTTGCAGGCAACCCCACGTATTGTCCGATATATGACTCGTTGGCAATCTTGGTGCCGAGACCGGGGGTCTCGTCGTTGGCCATAGCCGTGATGGCCTTTACCGTACCCTTTGGTGCAAAGGCCACCGCGATGGGAACCTGACCACCGTAGCCCCTGCTTTGGGCCACGATGACATAGGCAATCACGCCACCAGCCGCATCGCGCGCTTCGAGGGCAGCCGTACAACCGTCGACGGCGCACTCCACCTCGACAAACTCCTTTGCGTCAGGCACCAGCTCTGCATAGATCTCACGCGCTTTGGCCTGTGCGTTAGCTTCGGCGATGGGTGCCGTGACTTCATGCACGGCGCCGAGGAGGGCACCGGCCACCATGCAGATGGCTACCAGCACGAGCACCGGACGAACGGCGCTGACAGAGGAAGACTTCTTAGCCACATCACTCATGTGAATTGCCTCCCTTCGCCTTTGCACGACGCCGCTCCGCCATGATCAGCTCTCCACCAACCGGGATGTTGGGGGTCAGCTGATCGATGTAAGGGACCAACAGGTTCATGAACAAGATGGAGTAGGCCACACCCTCATTCAGGTTTCCGTAGAAGCGAATGAGGCACGTGATGATGCCGCAGCCCACGCCAAAGACCAGCTTGCCGCGCTTGGTCGCAGGGCAGGTGGAGTAATCGGTCGCCATGTAGATGGCGCCAAGCACCAAACCACCGGACAGGAGCTGGAAGATGGGATCCTTTCCCGCAAGCACGCTGAGCACGGCAACCGTACCCATGTAGGCAACGGGGATGTGCCACGTGATGACGGGGCGCACCAGCAGGAAGATCATGCCCAGCAGCAGTGCCAGCGCGCTGGTCTCTCCCAGCACGCCTGCATGCTGGCCAAGGAGGAGCTGCAGGTAACTCGTGGGTTCCGCGGCCGGTGAGAGCGGTGTGGCAGAGCTCATGATGTCAGCGGCTCCCGCAAACGGTATGAGCTGGTTGGCGGGAACGAAAGTGGTCATTGCCACCGGGAAGGCAACCGCAAGGAAGATGCGGGCCACAATGGCGGGGTTGGCAAAGTTCTTGCCAATGCCTCCGAAGAGTTCTTTAGTCATGATGATGGCCACGAAGGCACCAAGGGCCACCATATACAGCGGCAGCGTCGACGGCACGTTGAAGGCAAGCAGCAGGCCCGTAATGGCTGCTGAAAGATCGCCCGTCGTGTTAGGAAGACCCCTCAAACGACACCACAGGTACTCAAAGAGCACGCAGCAGGTCACTGAGGTGGCGATGACGGAGAAGGCCCTCAGGCCAAAGAACGCGATTGCCGCAATGGTCGCTGGAGCGAGGGCCACCAGCACGTCACGCATGATGATATGCGTGGTAACAGCACTCGAAATCTGCGGAGCAGGGCGTAGCACCAGCGGATTGTTTGCGGGATTTTGCTGATCAGGCACCTTATCAGGCATCGTCATCTCCTCCCCTTAGCCCGGCGCTGCTCGGCGCGCAGCATGGCACGACCCAGGTGGGTCGACTGCACGAGCGGCTGCTTTGATGGGCAGACATACGAACAGGTTCCACACTCCACGCAAAGATCGGCCATCAGGCGGTCAAGCGCGGCAACGTCACGCGCCAAATACGCCTTGTGAATCTCGATGGGCGAAAGGCGGATGGGACAGTGGTCAATGCAGCGGCTGCACTTGATGCACGCCGTCTGACGCGGAACCACCGGGCCGTTGACACCAAAGGCAAGAAGCCCGCAGTTTTGCCTGATGATGGGGACGTCGAGCTCGACTTGCGTGGTACCCATCATTGGTCCGCCGATGATGACCTTACGAGGACCGGGAGCACAACCGCAGAAGTCCAGAATCTCGGAGATGGGCGTGCCGATATAGACCTCGAGGTTCTGTGGACGGGCAATGGCGTCGCCCATGACGGTAAGGCGGCGCTTGGCAAGTGGCATGCCCGTGCGCAGGAAACGGCCAATCTCGGACATGGTGGTTACGTTGAAGAGGATTGAGCCGACGTCAGTGAGGTGGCCACCGCGCGGGACGGAGCGTCCCGTAACGTTACGCAGAATGACACGACTGGCACCCTGAGGATAGCGGGCGGGCAGCTCGAAGACGTCAATGCGCGGGTCATCTGCCGCCATCTCGCGCAAAAGCTTGATGGCCTTGGGCTTGTTGTCCTCGATGCAGATGAGCGAGCGCGGAACACCAGACAGATCCAGGCATGTCTTGATACCTTCCAGAATGGTATCGGGATGCTCCATCATCTCGCGGTAATCGGTCGAGAGGTAGGGCTCGCACTCGGCACCATTCACCAACCAGGTATCGATGTTGGAGAGGTCGGTGTTCATCTTGGCCCATGCCGGGAACCCAGCACCGCCCAATCCCACAATGCCGCTGCGCTTGAGCGCCTCGACCAAGCTGGCAAAATCCGTAATCTCAGGTGGTTTCACTGACGGATGCACAACCTGCTCCTCATCAGGCTCGATGACGAGCGCAACGTCAGAAACGCCGTTTGAGTAGTGAATCTGGCGGATCTCTTTTACGATGCCCGATACGGGCGAAAAGATGTCCGCTGTCAAGCGAGCATCAGAATGGCCCACAAGCTGACCCGCCTCGACATGCTGCCGACGCTTTGGCAACGGCTCGCACGGTGCACCGACGTGCTGCTGCATAGGCAGGATAATCTGGCTCGGCATAGGCATGACGGTCGTCTCGAACTCTGCCGTCAGCTTTTCATGTGGGATGTGAATACCGCGGAGCTCGACACGGTGCGTTGTCGAGAGCACGCCTCCCCCAAAGCGTCCCATGGTCCTCCATCGATTGTTATGACTAGTTTCAACGCAACGCGTTATGGTAACGCACCTATCATACTCGCTTTCCGAGACAGGAAGGCAATTCCCATATATACAAGCCATCCTTGCACGAAACGAATCTCGGAACATCGGAACTGGGGGAACGAGCGCAACAAAAAGGGCGGCGCAGGCTCATGGCCTACGCCGCCCTTTCCTTCATGTGGAGAAGCGCTTAAACCTCTTCGCCGTTCGTGGCGATGACGTTCTTGTACCACTCGAAGCTCTTCTTCTTGAAGCGCTTGCCAGAGCCCTCGCCGCCGTCCTGGATGTCGACGTAGATGAAGCCATAGCGCTTGCGGTACTCGCCGGTGGTGAAGGAGACCACGTCGATGCAGCCCCACG
>JAUNJR010000202.1 GCA_030533135.1 Coriobacteriales bacterium | reverse complement strand
TTCGTTCCCGCACCTTCAGGGGCATGAAGGAGCAGGCTCAGCACTCTGGTCAGTACGCGTACCGCGATCGTCGCAACAAGAAGCGTGACATCCGTGGTCTGTGGATCCAGCGCATCAACGCTGCTGCCCGCATGAACGACCTCTCCTACAGCAAGTTCATGCACGGCCTGAAGCTTGCTGGTGTCGAGCTTGACCGCAAGGTCCTCGCCCAGATCGCTTATGAGGACGAGGCCACGTTCGCGGCTCTCGCCGAGGTCGCCAAGAAGGCTCTGGCTGCTGAGTAAGCAATAGCAACAAATGCTCAAACGACCCCGTGAGGCTTCTCGCGGGGTCGTTTTGTTTGGGTACGGCCTAGCCTTTGGGTCGAGAGACAAAAAGTCGCCCCCCGCGGCACGATAATGAACCCACCTCCAGAAGGTGGGCGTCCGCATCGCTCGCTCCAGCTTCCTCAACAACGGAGGATCCCTGTCCTGAAACGAGATCTTGGACTCCCTCAAAACGCTTGTCGGTTCACCCAGTTTGTGCCACAGGAGGTCGACATCTCACACTATACGTGAGTTACTCACCGTTACCAGTCTTGACTTGTGACGACATACTGGGAAAATGGATTAGACGGCTTCTCGGAGAGAGGCCTTTTTTATGAATTGCAGCCCATGTGCCGCGTCGAATGCAAGAGGGGAGTGCGCTTTGGCTTATCAGTGGATGCCATACCTCTTCCTCTTTCTGATTTCTTTGGTTGTTTCATACCTTATGACTCCTGTCGCGCGGCGCATTGCATGGAAAGTTGATGCTGTCGATTACCCCGGCGCGCGCCGCATCAATCGCAAACCGATTCCCCGCATGGGTGGAATCGCGGTCTTTAGTGGCATGATGGCCGCCGGCCTAGCAGAGCTGCTTGGCTTAAAGTTCCTGTTTTGGCCGCTCGTGCCGCAGACGGCCCCACATCTTATGGTCAGCGCGTCGCATCTGCATGTGAACTACTGGTTCATTGCCGCATCGTTCTTTATCATCTTCGCGACGGGCCTTCTTGACGATAAATACCAGCTTTCGCCCAAGCAGAAGCTTGCTGGGCAGATACTTGCCTCATTGGTCGCGGTCATGGGTGGCCTGGTCATTGGCGTTATCGTGAACCCCATCACCGATCAACTGATTGACCTTGGGTGGCTTGCGTACCCCATCACGATGGTCTATCTCATCTCATATTCCAACATCATTAACCTGATTGACGGCCTGGATGGTCTTGCTACGGGCATCTCCTGCATCTCGAGCCTCACCATGTTTGCGCTGTCTCTTATGGCAGGTCGTCTTGATGCGGCTGCTCTTGCCATTTCGGTCACGGGGGCGACCTTGGCATTTCTTCGTTACAACTTCAATCCTGCGAGCATTTTCCTGGGCGATTCAGGCGCGTTGCTCCTCGGGTTTGCGCTTGGGACCATCTCGCTTCTCTCGGTCACCCGCGTTGCTGGCCTGACGACCCTCATCGTCCCGCTGGTCATTGCGGGCATCCCCATCATGGACACGTTCTCGGCCATTGTTCGCCGCAGTCGTGCGCACGTGAGTATTGGCCAGGCAGACCGCGGCCATATTCATCATCGCCTGATTGCCGAGGGGTTTGACCAGAAGGAAGCCGTGCTGCTTATGTACAGCTGGACCGCCATTCTTTGTGTGGGATCGTTTGCCATGACGCAGGTCACCGTGTTGCCGCGCATAGTCATTTTCGTCATCCTTGTTGCAGCCTCGGCAATCTTTGCGATTCACCTTCGTCTCTTCCAGCCCGTGTTGCTCCATCACTACAACCCAGACACGGGCAGTGATGAGCTCATCGACCCGCAGAATCCAGCCTTTGAAGCTGAGGAAGCAAAGCTTGAGCGCGAGAAGCTCGCGGACCGTCTTCCCAGAATCCCATAGCGAGACTTCGCTGTACTGCCGAGAGGAACATCCATGCCCAAGACCCTGTATCTCATGCGCCACGGTCAGACCTTCTTCAACGTGCGTCGCATCATTCAGGGCTGGTGCGATTCTCCGCTGACGGAGCGCGGAGTAGCGCAGGCAGAGCTTGCACGTGATTGGATTGAGCAGCAAGGGATTGTGTTTGACCACGCCTATTCTTCCTCTGCGGAGCGTGCCTGCGACACCCTTGAGGTCGTGACGCGCGGAAAGCTGCCCTACGTACGAACCAAGGGACTTAAGGAGTTTCGTTACGGCACGCTTGAGGGGTGTCCGTACGACCTCTTTTTTGCCACGCCGCACAAGAGCCCTTATGGCAGCTATGGTGACTGGCTTGTCCAGTTTGGTGGAGATGACGAGAGGACCGTGGCCACGCGCATGACCGCGACGTTGACCGAGATCATGGAGCGGCCCGACCACCACAACGTGTTTGCCGTTGCTCACGGAGCGTGCATTCGGTGTTTCACCAGCGCTTGGGATGCGCATAACAAAGTGCACGTCGATATGGTCACCAAGAACTGCTCGGTCTATACGTTCACCTATGAGAACGGCGTGTTTTCGCTTGTGAACCTCTACGAGCCTGACGATTCGGTACTTGACTGACAGGTCTGAGCGCTTCACGCGAAGTCCCATCCGGGTGCCTCTGAGGGCCTCTCGGGCCACTTCGCGTGAACTTCTGGGCCC
>JAUNJR010000201.1 GCA_030533135.1 Coriobacteriales bacterium | reverse complement strand
TCTTGATCTTGTTGATGTTGATGCCGTCGTAGCGAATCTTGCCGTCGGCGATGTCATAGAAGCGGTTGATGAGGTTCGTAATGGTCGTCTTTCCCGCACCAGTGGCGCCAACGAAGGCCACCTTCTGACCAGGGAAGGCATCAATCGTGATGTTGTGTAGCACGATGTGCTCGGGCACGTATCCAAAGTCCACGTCATCGAGCACCACGTCACCCATCACGGGCACGTAATCAACCGTACCCAACGCCTGATGTGGATGCTTCCAGGCCCAGATGCCGCTACGGTCCGTGGGCTCAAGCTCCCCAAGCACTTCAACCATGTCGTCATCCATGCGAACGCGAACGAGCTCAACATAGCCCTCGTCAGTCTCGGGCACCTCGTCGAGCAGCTGGAAGATGCGCTCAGCGCCAGCAAGGCCCATCACCACGAAGTTGATCTGGTGCGAGATCTGGCCAATGGAGCCCGCAAAACGCTTGGTGAGGTTGAGGAACGGAATGCAGATGTCAATGGTCAGCGCCATGCCAGAGAGGCAGGGGTTGGGGATGCCCATGGTGAGGAACATGCCGCCAGCAAGCGCAACCACAACGTACGCCAGATTGCCCAGGTTCATGAGAATGGGGCCGAGGATGTTGGAGTAGATGTTGGCCTGCTTTGCAGCCTCGAAGAGCTCGTTGTTCACCTGGTCGAACTGCTCCTGCATCTTCTGCTCGTGCGTAAAGACCTTGATGACCTTCTCGCCGTTCATGGCTTCCTCGGCAAAGCCCTCGGCACGACCGATGGCATGCTGCTGGGCCAGGAAGTAGCGTGAGGAACGACCACCCATGAACTTGGTGAACCAGCCCATGAAGGCAACCATCACGAGCACCACGCAGGTCAGCGGGATGGAGTACCAGATCATGATGGCCGTCACCGACACCATGGCGATGATCATGTTGAGCAGGTTGGGCAGGGCCACACCAATGAGCTGGCGCAGCGCGTCAACGTCGTTGGTGTAGTAGCTCATGACGTCGCCACGCTTGTTCTGGTCGAAGAAGCGGATGGGCAGGTCCTCCATGTGGTCAAACATCTTGTTGCGCATCTTCATGAGCGTGCCTTGCGTCAGGAAGGCACCCAGCTGGTTCTGCGCAATCTGTGCCGCGATGACGATCACGTACACGCCAATGAGCGACATGAGAATCTTCTGGATCTCGGGCTGAGCGGACGCCCAGTCACTACTCTGCCAGTAGCGGCTGATGACATCGATGGACTTCTGCAGGAAGACACTCGGGAGCGTCGAGAGCGCCGCGCCAATCACCACGCAGGAAAGCATAGCCACCAGCTGCACGGGATAGAACGAGAACACCAGCTTCATGACGCCCTTGAGCACCGTCATGGGATTGGTCGCACGACGACCGCGGCTACCCTTTCCAGGAACGCCCTGGTTATTGTTGCCGCTGCCGGGAGCTGGAGCTTCCTTCAGACGCGCGGGGTCGGAAAGGACGGTTTCGACGGCGCTCTTAGGCGTTGCCTTGCTTGTGTTTTGCTTAGCCATTCAGATCGCCCCCTTCCATGGACTCTCCTCGCAAGGCAGTGTTTGCCATCTTCGAGCTCGCGCTCTTGGTGGCATGGTCGGGTTCATGCTTGCGCGTGTGCACTGCGGGGACCACCGTCACGCGTTCGCGTGCCGCAGCAATGTCGTCAGCAGCCACGTTTGCAGCACGGTCCTCGACCGGCTCACCGATGCCACTCACCGGGTCGGTTACCTCCTGGCCAGCAAGCGCCTCGTCATGGCTGGCCTTGTTCTGGGTGAGGTAGACCTCACGGTAGATGTCGGAGGTCTTGAGCAGCTCCTCATGAGTGCCCACGGCAGAGACGTAACCGTTATCCATCACGATAATGCGGTCGGCATCCTCGACGGAGCCGGTACGCTGGGCAATGATAATCTTTGTGGTCTCGGGGATGAAGCTCTTGAAGCCAGCGCGAATGAGCTTGTCGGTCTTGGTGTCAACAGCGCTGGTGGAGTCATCCAGTATGAGAATCTTGGGCCTCTTCAGCAAGGCACGTGCGATGCACAGACGCTGCTTCTGACCGCCAGAAACATTGGAGCCACCCTGCTCAATGTAGGTGTCGTAGCCATCGGGGAAGGTCTGGATGAACTCATCAGCCTGAGCAAGCTTGCACGCTTCGATGAGCTCTTCATCCGTGGCATTCTCGTCGCCCCAACGCAGGTTGTCCTTGATGGTGCCGGAGAACAAGACGTTGCGCTGCAGCACCACGGCAACCTGGTCGCGCAAGACTTCCATGTCGTAGTCGCGAACGTCAACGCCACCAACGCGCACCGTGCCTTCCGTTGCGTCGTACAGACGGCTGATCAGCTGGATGAGCGAGGACTTAGAGGAGCCCGTGCCGCCGATGATGCCGATGACCTCACCGCTCTTGATGTGCAAGTCGATGTCGCGCAGAGCATAGCGGCCCGTCTCGGGATGGTAGGCGAAGCTCACGTTGTCGAAGTCCACGGAGCCGTCAGGAACCTCCATGATCGGGTTTGCCGGGTTGGCAAGGTCAGGCTTCTCGAGCAGGACTTCGCAGATACGGCGTGCACTTTCCTCCGCCATGGTGATCATGACGAAGATCATCGAGAGCATGTTGAGGCTCATCA
>JAUNJR010000200.1 GCA_030533135.1 Coriobacteriales bacterium | reverse complement strand
CGTATAGCCGCAGGCAGGTTGCATATTACGAGATTCGCTGCTATCGCATCGAGAATCGCGGTTCGGGTGACGTCGAGACCCTCGTGGCGCACGAGAAGTCGTTCGACCCGTTCTACTTCAAGGATGGTTCGTGCGACACGCCCATTTACGTTGATATCAACTCATTTGGCAACAACGTCATGCTCATCAACTCGACCAACCATATCGAAGGTCCCAATTCGGACTTTGCGAAGGCGGTTGACGGATCGATGTCCTCTGCAACGAGCGGGGCTAATACCTACGGCATTTCCTCCATCGTGGGCGAGATTGCCTCTGGCATCGTTCATGGCTTTGGACGCGCACGTGATGCCGTGGTAGCTGGGTTGTTGCCGCGTCCGGCCTTTGCCTACGCCACGGTTGGCGCTCCCTTCCAGACGACGGCTAAGACCGAGAAGCCCGCATGGCTCGATCGCCTCTCGTTTGCCAACGTCCGTGAAAGCGGCACGGGAGGGCGTCCATCGCAGCCCCAGGGTGGCAACCATCGAGGTGGGCAGATTCCTTCGGGACTCGGTGACTTCCTTGACCGCGGTGGCTATGGTGGCTACAGCAGCGTTCCCCGTCCTATGCCGCGTCCCCAGCATCCCTACCAGCAGCATACCTATCGCCGTGTTGGTATGGGCGACGTTGTGAGCGACATGATCACGGGCATGGTGCTCAGCTCCGTGCTTGACAACATGTATCGTCCGACCGTGGTGACAGTTGCAACGCCGACGATCAACACGACCCCGAAGGTCACGTTCCGTGGGTATCGCCTGGTTGAAGACGTCGTTCCGCTGGGAAGCCCCGTCTATTGCATCGGTGAGATTTATCACCATGGGACCGATGTCTACATGGGCCGCTCGCTGGCTACCGACTATCCGACTTCGTACTTTGCGACGCGTCCCGAGACCGAGGTTTTGGCGTCTCTGGGGGCATAGACGCTTCCTTTAGTTCTTGTGGTACTGACTGGGCCACCGTCTGAAAAGGCGGTGGCCCATTTCGTGTGCGTGTATTTCCGTCAACTGCGACAGAGACTCATACGTAGAGGAGTGCTATCGTAGTGAGGTTGACGCAAGCGTTCCAAACAAGGGAGGCACCTCTCGTGGATCACATTAAGATTGCAACCCTCTACGCCGACCAGGACCAGCTTGGTGGCCGTGAGCTTACGGTTTGCGGATGGGTCAGGTCTATTCGTGATATGAAGAACTTCGGCTTTGTCGTGCTCAACGACGGAAGCTGCTTCAAGGACCTGCAGGTCGTGCTCAACCGCGACCAGTTGTCCACCTATGACGAGGTCGTTTCTCAAAACGTCGGAGCTGCGCTTATCGTGCGCGGCACGCTGGTCCTAACCCCCGATCGTCCGCAGCCCTTCGAGCTTCAGGCGCATGAGGTCACTATAGAGGGCCCCTCGACACCTGACTATCCGCTACAGAAGAAGCGCACCACGCGCGAGTTCCTGCGTACCATCCAGCATCTGCGCCCGCGCACCAACCTCTTCCGCGCAGTTTTCCGCGTGCGCTCGGTTGCCGCCTTTGCGATCCACGAGTTCTTCCAGGGTCGTGGCTTTGTGTACGTGAACACGCCCATCATCACGGCCTCTGACGCCGAGGGTGCGGGTGAGATGTTCCGCGTGACCACGCTCGACGTGGAGAACCCGCCCCGTACCGAGTCTGGCGCCGTTGACTGGAGCCAAGACTTCTTTGGCAGTGCCACCAACCTGACGGTTTCCGGACAGCTGCAGGGTGAGAACTTCGCCTTGGCCTTCGGGGACATTTACACCTTTGGCCCCACGTTCCGCGCCGAGAACTCCAACACGCGTCGTCACGCTGCTGAGTTCTGGATGATGGAGCCCGAGATTGCGTTTGCTGACCTCGAGGACGACATGGAGCTTGCCGAGGACATGCTCAAGTATGTCCTGAACGCCGTCATGGAGCGCTGCCCGGATGAGCTGGACATGTTCAACAAGTTCGTGGACAAGGGCCTGATTGATCGTCTCAAGCACGTGGCAAGCTCTGACTTTGCCCGTGTCACCTATACCGAGGCCATCCAGATTCTTGAGGAGGCACAGACGTCCGGCACCAAGTTCGACTATCCGGTCCACTGGGGAAGCGATCTGCAGACCGAGCACGAGCGCTACCTGACGGAGCAGCATTTCCAGCGCCCGACTTTCGTCACCGACTATCCCGCCGCCATCAAAGCTTTCTACATGCGCCTGAACGACGACGGTAAAACGGTTGCCGCTATGGACTGCCTCGTCCCTGGTATCGGTGAGATCATCGGCGGAAGCCAGCGTGAGGAGCGCCTCGACGTGCTCGAGCGCCGTATCCGCGAACTTGGCATGGATCCCGAGCAGTACAAGTTCTACTGCGACCTTCGCCGATATGGCGGTTGCCGCCACGCAGGTTTCGGCTTAGGCTTCGAGCGCCTGGTCATGTACCTGACCGGCGTCGATAACATCCGCGACGTCATCCCGCACCCACGCACCGTTGGCAACGCGGAGTTCTAGGAGTTACCACTTGCGCCTCGGTAGAGCCGAGGCGCTTTTTTGTACCGGAGGACGCCTTAGGGCATCAACGAGTGGTTGTGAGCATCGGTAAATGGTGCAATAGCACCAACGGTTGTGGGGCATA
>JAUNJR010000199.1 GCA_030533135.1 Coriobacteriales bacterium | reverse complement strand
CGGGCAACATCAATACCAACTATACAAACGGCTCGAATAGGGGTCTTCCCGGCCAGAGCATCTGGCTATGGGCCGCGGGCGTGCAGCATGACGAAGAAGCGGGTGACCTGCGCTTCGGCTTCACCTACGACTGGGAAATCGTGCGTGGCAGCGACTATGCATCCATCACATGGCAGATGCAAGACGACGGAAGCAGTGGGGCCACGGTTACCTTCAATGACTACACGGGCGACGACTTCCTTAATGAGGAAGTTGTTGTTCGGGTGACTGCCACCAAGGACGGCATGAGTGCGACGTCCAATGACCTGTATCTCTTTGTCTCAAACGAGTATCCAGAGGTCTGGATTCAGGAGACGGACTCCATCAACATCGTCGATCTGTTGCTGGGCGATTCGCGTCAGGTGACCCCTGAGGTGCGCTACTTCAAGCAGGCGGGCGACGAAGCCTACGAAGCGTGTGAGCTTGAATCTGTCCGTTGGGATTTTGACGAGGACTGCGTAAACATCACCGATGCGGGTGGAAATCTGGTTGCTTCTGGCGACGAGTGTGAGCCCGGAACGTTCACCATCACACGTCTGGGCGACTGGGATTCCGACATTGATCTTGAAGCATCGTGGCGTCCGACCGCGGACCAGCAACCTGACGTTGCAGACAGCGAAGGTCTGCGCCATGAGCATACCCGCTTCCACTTGGACCACTATGACGCCGATCTCTTCTTTGAGGGCGACATTCCTAACGAGTTCTTCGTGAGGGACGATACCGATTCGCTCACTTTGACGGTCAATCGCCAGAACGTAAGCGACCTAGCGTACCTTGACTGGACCGTGGGTCTTTGCGTCGAGGATGACTGGGTAGAGGAGCACATCTTCACCGAGGGTGTCGAGTACACGGCACAGGGCAACACCATCACCTTGAACGGTCCTGAGATCCTCGATCATATGGGTGGTTACGGTGAGGGTGAGGAGTACGTGCATGTGCGCGTGTTTGTCGAGGCCAAACTGCCCGACTCCTCGATGCCGAACCCGGTCATTGCCAACGCTACCACGTGGGTGGACTTCAGGGAGCCCTACGAGGTATATAACCTGCCGTGGAACCGCGACATGATCGTTGGCTGGGAAGACACGGTGTTTCGCTGGTATGACGGGCAGATTCGCAATGAAGAGCACCCAGGAGGCGACCGCGTCAACTGCGAGGTGACTGACGTTGCCGTGCTGGGTGAGAATCCCGACGAGGGTTACAGCAAGGTTCTTGAAGTGCGGCGCGAGGAGTGGGAAGACGACGAAGGAACGCCTGACCACAACTGGCGCTATAGGGCTGTAGGACATGGCCTTGCTACCGTTCAGGTGACCTATGTGACCCAGAGCGGCGAGACCCGGACCCACGAATTCAACGTGAGCGTCAGCAGTGACTTGTATGACCTCCGGGTGTGGAGTGGCGACTGGGCAGATTGCGTACTCCCAGGCACCACGGTCGACCTGTACGCTGAGGCCGTCCATCATCGTGAGGGTCAGGAAGACACCACCGAGGGTCTGAGCGTTGACTGGAGACTCATTGAGGGTTGGGAGGTAGGCGAGCTGACCATCGACCCCAATGATCCGAATCATGCCATCTTCACGGTTTCAACCGACAAACTGCACTACGATGACTGTGTCAACGTGCGTGCATATCTCTATGACGGCATTTCTGGACCGATGGCCGAAAATAGCTGGATGTTCCAGGTGCGTGACGAGTATCTGGAGCTCTGGCCCACACACATCGACGAGAACCTTGCCCTTGGCGCGGAGCAGGATATTGACGTCGAGCTTCGCCACTATAGCTGGGGCAACTTCACCAACGGCTACGAGGTCGTCGAAGGTGCTCGCTACGAATTGGCAGAAATCGATCCGAGCCAGGTCATCATTGCTGACGCTGCGGGCAACTATCTGTCTGATGGCGAGATTCAGCCCGGTACATACACCGTCATGCGCCAGGGCCGTAATGACACGAGCTTCACGCTGCGATGCTGGTACAACGACGATAACAACCATACGCAGTATTTCGATCACTGGTATGACCTGCACGGGCGTAATTACAACCTGTGGTTTGAGAATGTCCCCGACCGCGTGGTGGTTGATGACGAGCATCCCACGACGACGCTTGCGCTGAATACGCAGGACTTCGAGGGTGTCCAAGACGTGGTCTACAACATCACGGTGGGTACTTGGGAGAACGACCAGTGGGTCGACATCCTTCAGCCGGGTACCGACTATGCCGTCGAAGACAACGAGATTATCCTGAATAGTGCTTCCATCCTTGAGCGTTTTGACACGCATGAGATGAGGTTACGCGCCACTGCCGAGGCAACTTGGCAGGGCCAGCAGTTGCACGAGACTGACTGCTGGTTCACGCTGCTTGAGCCGTATGCCGAATACTGGAAACAGGAAGACCGCGATGTGCTGCCTGGTTGGGACGGTAGCATCGATGACTTCGGCAGGGCATGGGTGTGCGATGCGGAACATCCCGATGGGTACGATGCCCTCTACGAGGTTACCGACGTCCAAGTCATCGCAGGTGAGGAGCACCTTGAGGACTTCCATCAGGACTCGAACGAATATGGATCTTGGTGGTATTACCGTGCCAAGGACTTCGGCACCGTTACGTTTGAAGTGACCTACCGCGA
>JAUNJR010000087.1 GCA_030533135.1 Coriobacteriales bacterium | reverse complement strand
GAGGCGCTTCTCGATGCGTAAAAGGATGATTGCTGGCAACTGGAAGATGAACAAGGTCTTCTCCGAGGCTGTCGAGCTTGCTACCGGCCTTGCCAAGGAGCTTGAGGGCGGCACTGGCGACGTTGACGTCGTCGTGGCTCCCCCGACCATCGACCTCAAGGGCGTTGCCGAGGTTATCGAGCAGGAGAAGGCCCCCTTCGCGCTCTCCGCTCAGAACGTGTACTGGCAGGAGGCTGGCGCCTACACGGGCGAGACCGCTCCCAACATGCTCGAGGCTATTGGTGTCACGCACTGCATCATCGGCCACTCCGAGCGTCGTGACTACTTCGGCGAGACTGACGAGGACATCAACAAGAAGGCCAAGGCCCTGATGGCTCACGGCATCGTGCCCATCAGCTGCTGCGGCGAGTCCCTCGAGATCCGCGAGGCCGGCACGCACGTAGAGTTCGTCGTCGACCAGATCAAGAAGGACACCGCTGGCCTCGAGATCACCGATCCGGCCAAGTATGTCATCGCCTACGAGCCCATTTGGGCCATCGGCACCGGCAAGACCGCTACCGCTGATGACGCGCAGGAAGTCTGCGGCGCCATCCGCAAGACCCTCGTCGAGATCTTCGGCGAGGAGACCGCTGCCGGCATCCGCGTCCTGTACGGCGGCTCCGCCAACCCGAGCAACATCGCTGGCTTCCTGGAGAAGGAAGACGTCGACGGCGCTCTCGTCGGCGGCGCTTCTCTGAAGGCTGACGGCTTTGCGGACATGGTTCGCTCTGCCATGGCATAAGCTTTCGCGCATAACGTGAAGCGAGGGGCCCGGACCTGCGTCCGGGCCCCTTTTTGAACTACTGAGACGCGCAAGATACAGAAGTGCTCCCGTTGCGGACGATTCTTCAGGGTGAGAGTTGGGGGACAAGGCTACAGAATGGGTGACATTGGGTTGCAAATGTATAGGGTGCCATCAAGGCAAGATTGTGACAGCACATTCGTGACGGTTTTTCAAAAGAATCCTGCACGTTTGTGAAAAAAGCGCCTCGAATGTGCTGTCACTGTTTGGCCTAAAGATTCACATGTATAGATACTGCATATTCACAGATAAACATGCACTCAGTCTGGGCTACTGGAAAGACGTACTGTTCTTGAAGGTGCGTGGAAGCAGCATTGGTCCCCAGCAAGGCTTCGGGGTCAGTCAAACACGTACGGATTGAAGCCGTTGCAAGCCATGATGTACCAGGCGGTGGGGGCGACGTGGGTGTCGGTGCCGTACAGCCAAGGTGTGCCATCTGACAAATCGATGCCCGTCGTCAAGCCATCCATCGTGGCGGCAGGGAAGAGCCCATTCTCCAGCTGAGCCGCTTCAAGTGCATCAAGCGCTCCCGAAGCTAGCTCCTGTTCGCCACGCTTAAGGTGCATGAGCGCCGTGAACGCAGTACCTTCGCACCAGTAGCCTGCGTCGTCACAGGCATGGAAGCGATATCCGCCATCACTGGTGCGCATTGCGTCAAGCTGACCCAGGGCAGCCTCGTACGGCTTGTAGGCATCACCGAGTGCAAGTGCCGTCCAAACCTGAGTGTCCAACACAACATTCCCCTCATCAGGCGTAACACCGTCCGACTTTGTGCCCGTATAGAATAGCTGCGCATCCGCATCATACATTGACTCAACAAAGCGCAGCGCGCTCTCGGAAGCCTCATGGTAGCGCTCGTCACCGGTGAGCTGGTACAGCTCAGCAAAGGCAGCGTAGGCATCGATGTTGTGCTCGGTCGACTTGTAGGTGTGCTTCGTGATGCCGGATGGTCCATTCTCAGGCCAGCCCTCGAACCCAGCGGTAAAGCCATCGCGTCCATCGGAGCAATCCGCAAGCACCCAATCCATCAGCTGGCAGGCGTCGGCAAGGCAGCGCTTCGCACGTGCCGAATCAAGCCCGGTCGCATCGCCGCTCTGTGCCTGAGCCGCATAATGCAGCAACGCAAGTGCCGCGTACGAGACATTACCCGTGTTACAACCAACCTGGTAGGAATCCTCGAACCACGCCGCCGCCGAGGCGTCATACCAACCAGGGAGCTTAGCGCCGTCAGACCAGCCAGGCGTGGGGGAGATGTCCCCAGCGGCGTAAGCCGTGCGAATACGCCCACTCTCAAAGCGATCGTTCTCGATGGCGTAGCACAGGGCATCGATCAGCTCATCTGCCTGCTCAATCTTGCCTTCGGACAGAAACGCCATGGCAGCAAGCGCGTTGTCATACGTGAACGCCGCGTTTGCGGTCTCAACCGTCTTGGTGTCGTAGGAGCGCAGCATCATGGGCGCCGCGTGAGCGGATTCGATGTCACCCACAAAACGGATGTCATCAAGGTAGAATACGGCGTTTTTCTCCATGGGGTTGATGCCGCTGAACAGCCGCGCGTTCTCACCGTCCTCCATCGAGAAGCCAAAGCCGTTTGCGATGCAGCTCAGGTCAACACCGGCGCGATCAAGCGAGATGACGTATTCCTTCCATTCGGTCGTCAAACTCACGTCGCGCAGCACGATTTTGTTGGAAGAGTCAGCTGCGTTGCTCAACGGTGTGCCCGTGTCGACACCCCAGTTGAAGCCCATGGTAAAGAAGTCGAGCTTCTCGCCACCCAGCTCACCACGTGCCCAGAACCGAAGCTCGGTGGCTCCCGTCAGGTCCAAGCCGGCACCAACTGACGTGCGGTCGTTGAGGACTGGGTCAGTCTGCCCCTCGGGTACGTAGCCATTCAGGAACATCCAGCCGGCCCAGCCTCTCCCGGAGACGTTTTGCGAGCAGCGGATGCAGGTATCGCCCGAATGTGGGTTGTCCGTCCAGTTCTCCTGCAGCTCTTCAAGGTCGACATGCACACCGCCGCTTATCAGCGCGCGCTGCGTGAAGTGGTTCTCGGAATTCCCGTAGTCGCGGTATACGTACACGCACTCGCGCATGTCTTCCAGCCGGCTTTCCAGTGCGTGTACCGCTGCGGCTTTTGCATCTTGGTAAGTCTCGGCTCGCGGCAGGTCACGCGCGGTCGTAACCATCGAAGCACGGCATCCACACAGCGCCAACGCGAGGCTCAAGATAACAACAGACAAGGTGCGTTTCATGGGTGCTCCTCACTCTATGTGGCGTGAACTGCATCAGGAGAACTGGCTTATTGTTGTCCATGTCAGTTGTAGCGTACTATGTTGTCTTATACCCACCGTCAGTGAAAGGAACGCATGGCCGGCAACGCCCGCAAAGAGTCGCTCTTCCGTATCCCCAACTATCCCGCGTGGTTTGGCGTTGATACGTTTTTGCTCTGTGGGTCCGCCGTGCACTGGATTGTCATTTCGCTTATGGCCTATGAACTCTCCGGCTCGGTCACCTTGGCTGGGTGGTTCTCGACGTTTCGAGGCATCACCAGCGTCGTCACACAGGTAGTGGGAGGGACATTTGTCGACCGACACGACCACCGCACGCTCCTGCTTGCCCAATCAGGCATCTGTGGCCTGCTCTGGCTCGCCATGGGCGTCCTCTTTGCGACGGGCCGACTGACGTTTGCCCTGTTCATGGTGCTCTGCCTCTCGTCAAGTGCCATCTTTGGCCTTCTGGACGGAACCTCCAACGCCGCGCTCATCACGGTTGTCGGCCCCGACCGCTATGCCCAGGCGGAAAGCCTGAACCAAGGCCGCGACGCTGCCGTCCGTCTTGCGGGGTCACCTCTTGGCGCCTTTCTCTACGGCCTTTGGTCAGCGTCCCCGTTCTTTGCAAGCGCTCTCTGCGATGGCGCCGCGTTTCTCTGCGCGCTAACGCTCAAGCTCCCCGAGCGCCCCGAGGTCAAGGAGGCACGCGCAGGTATCGTGGCGTTCATGCATGATCTCATCGAAGGTTGGCAGTGGGTCTTTGCGAGCAAGGTCATCGTCAGTGGCGTCCTCATCATGGGCATTTTCCAGTTTGGGGTCTTCGCCATGCATCAAGCGGTCAACCTGCAGCTTGTTTCCACGGGGACCGACGCGCTGCTCATCAGTATGGTCAACATGGCCAGCGGCCTAGCCACGGTCGTGGGTGCTCTCATTTCGTCGCGCATCTGCGATCGGGTACCGATGGGCAAAGGGGTGATTGTCATCCTCGTCCTGATCTCGCTTGGCTATCTGCCCCTCGTCTTCTTTGACACCTATGCCGCCGTGGTGCTGAGCATCGTCTTCACGGGCCTTCCCATGCCGCTCTTTGGCGCGCTCGTCAACGGCTTCATCTTCTCGAAGACGCCGGTTGACCGCCAGGGTCGGACCCGCGCCGCCGTCATGACGGCCGTCATGTTCTTTGGAAGTGGGTCCGGCGCGCTGGCAGGCGAGCTGCTCCCGCGCGTCGGCTTTCACGGCGTTGTGCTTGTCATGATGGGGCTGATGATCGTGGCCGTCTTTCTTGCGGTGCTTAACCCACGCATTCGCACGATTCCCGCCTCGCCCGAATGGGACTTGGTGGAACTGTAAGCAAGTCCTTCCATGAAGAACGAATTCCTAAAGGGCCCGCGCTTTCTCCTTTATATGGGTACTGTGCGGAGCCAAACCTTGTGCTATGCTTATCAACTGTTGGAAAGTACCGACCTAAAAAGGAGCCTTCCGTGGGCATTCTGAACATTCTGCTTACTATCGTCCTGTTCGTCTCGGGCATCCTCACCATCATTCTGGTGCTCATGCACTCGGGCAAGGGAACGGGCGTCTCTGACATGATCGCTGCTTCCATGTACAACTCTGCCGTCAGCACGGGCGTCCTGGAGAAGAACCTTGACCGCCTGACGGTCATCACCTCTGCCATCTTTGGCATCACGGTCGTCATCATGACGCTGACCTTCCCCCTGGGCGCCATCTAAGGTCTCACAACAGGCAAGCGAAAAGGGACACCTGCGGGTGTCCCTTTTTTGTTTAGCTCAGCATTACACCCCCCTCGTTCAGGTCGATGAGAAAGGAAACTAATCTCCCACTGTCTCGTACCTGTTACCAGTTACGTTCAGGTAAAGAGTTTGGTGGTATTCTCTACCATCAGTTCGTGCGTGCCACGGTCCACCAAACTCCAAATGCAGCTTAACTGTGCCATATTCAGCCGTGCTAAGCGGAGTTTGTGACACCGCGGGAAGACATTCGGGAAGGCAGGGTAGGAGATGGACTCAAAGACCTTGCGCTACATCATCAAGAGAATCCTCTTGGCGATCGTGACGCTTTGGGCGGTCATCACCATCACGTTCTTCGTGATGAAGGCCGTACCAGGAGACCCCTTCGCGTCTGAGAAGGCGGTCACCCCAGCAGCAAAAGCTGCACTTGAGGCAAAGTATGGCCTCGACAAGCCGCTGTTCCAGCAGTACCTCAGCTACCTCAACGGGGCGCTGCACTTTGACTTTGGCCCGTCGCTCAAGCTGCGCGGCCGCCAAGTCACCGACATCATCGTTGATGGTATGAAGACCTCGGCCAAGCTGGGCATTATCGCGCTCATCATCGCCACGGTAACCGGCATCCTTCTTGGTGCCGTTGCGGCGCTTAAGCGCAACTCCATCTTTGACAAGATCATCATGGTCATCACCACGGCGTTCGTCTCGATGCCCTCGTTCATCATGGGAACGCTGCTCTTGATGCTCTTCTCCATTACGCTGCACATTGTGCCGGCAAACGGAGCCGCAAAGGGCGGTCTGATTCTGCCAGTCATCACGCTGTCGCTCTATCCCATGTCCTACATTACGCGTCTGACGCGTTCGTCCATGCTGGACGTTCTGGGGCAGGACTACATCCGTACCGCCAAGGCCAAGGGCGTCTCCGAGCGCAACATCATTCTCAAGCACGCGCTGAAGAACTCGCTCATCCCGGTCATCACCTACTTTGGCCCCGAGCTTGCCTACATCGTCACGGGCTCGCTCGTCGTCGAGCAGATCTTTGCTGTGCCAGGCATTGGCCGCGCATTCGTGAGTTCCATTACCGGCCGTGACTACACCCTCATCATGGGAACTACGGTCGTTCTGGCCTCGCTCATCGTCATCATGAACCTGGTGTCGGACATCATGTACAAGGTGGTCGACCCGCGTATCAACCTGGAATAGGAGGTGAGTTCCTTGGCAGAAAACCCGCTTTCCATGCACGTGAAGATGGAGGACTTCCTTCCCGCATCCGAGGAAGAGAAGGCATATATGGTGCAGATGCGCCCGTCTTCCACCTTCTTCAAGGATGGCTGCAAGCGCCTGTTCAGAAACAAGGTAGCCTTCATCAGCCTTATCGTCATCGTGCTCATCACCGTGGGCTCCATCGTCATCCCCATGATTTGGCCCTATTCGTACGAGACCCAGCTGGGCGTTCAGCCCGGTCGTCCCGTCGACGCCTCGTTCAACAACCTGGCTCCCATGGAGTACAGCCGCTCCGAGCAGGCAATCATTGCTGAGGGTGGAAAGGTCTTCCCGCACCTCTTCGGTACTGATGCCGCTGGTCGCGACTACTTCATCCGTGTCGTCTACGGCACCCGCATCTCTCTGGCCGTCGGCTTCTTTGCCTCCGTCATCGTCCTTGTGGTTGGCATGACCCTGGGTTCCATCGCTGGCTTCATGGGTGGCCGTGTTGACCTCTTCATCATGCGTATCGTCGACATCATCTACTCCCTGCCTGACATGCTCATGGTGATTCTGCTGGCCGCGGTCATGCGCGAAACCTTGGCACCAGTCATCGACGGCACGGTACTGGCCCGTATTGGTTCCAACATCATCTCGCTCTTCGTGATTTTCGCCCTGCTGTACTGGTGTTCCATGGCACGCCTCATTCGCGGCCAGATCCTCTCCCTGCGCGAGCAGGAGTACGTGCTTGCCGCTCAGGCAACCGGCGCTGGCGCCAAGTGGATCATCACCAAGCACCTGATCCCCAACTGCATCTCGGTCATCATCATTTCGACCGCCCTGCAGATCCCCTCGGCCATCTTCACCGAGAGCTTCCTGTCCTTCCTTGGCCTGGGCGTCAACGCGCCTATGCCTTCCCTGGGCAGCCTGGCCTCCGACGCCCTGAACGGCATCACCAGCTATGGCTACCGCCTGGTCATCCCCGCCATCGTCATTTCGCTCATCGTGCTGTCCCTGAACCTCTTTGGTGATGGTCTGCGCGACGCATTTGACCCGAAACTCAACCAGTAAGAAAGGAGGCACCACATGGCACTTCTAGAGGTACGTGACCTTCGTACGTCGTTCTTCACCGACGCTGGCGAGGTCAAGGCAGTCAACGGCGTCTCCTTTGACCTGGACCGCGGTAAGGTCCTCGGCATCGTGGGCGAGTCTGGCTCGGGCAAGTCCGTGACGGTCTACTCCATCATGCAGATCCTGGCTCCCGCCGGAAAGATCGTCGGTGGCTCGGTCAAGCTTGACGGCGTCGAGCTGGTCGGTGCTGGCGAGAAGGTCATGCGTGACGTGCGCGGCAACAAGATCTCGATCATCTTCCAGGACCCGATGACGTCGCTGAACCCCACCTACACCATTGGCCACCAGATCATGGAAGCCATCACGCTGCACACCAACCGCAACAAGCAGGAGGCGTGGGACCGCGCGGTCGAGATGCTCAGGCTCGTCAACATCAACGAGCCCGAGAAGCGTATGAAGCAGTATCCGCACGAGCTTTCGGGCGGTATGCGTCAGCGCATCATGATCGCTATGGCGTTGGCGTGCGAGCCCGACATCCTGGTGGCTGACGAGCCCACCACGGCTCTTGACGTGACCATTCAGGCACAGATTCTCGAGCTCATGCAATCGCTGCAGGAGGAGCTCGGCATGGCCATTATCATGATCACCCACGACCTGGGCGTCGTTGCCCAGATGTGCGATGAGATCGTGGTCATGTATGCCGGCAGCTACTGCGAGCGCGGCACCGCCGAGGAGATCTTCTATGACCCGCATCATGAGTACACCAAGGGCCTGCTCCGTTCCATCCCGACGCTTGATACGATGGGCCAGAAGCTGAAGCCCATCACGGGTACCCCGATTGACCTGCTGAACCTGCCCAAGGGCTGCCCGTTTGCCCCGCGTTGCGACAACGCCATGAAGATCTGCATCCGTCAGGCGGCGGAGTCCATGGAAATCTCCGAGACGCACAAGGCTTCCTGCTGGATGAATGTCAAGGCACAGTTCGACGCGCAGGCCGCACTGGACAAGGCCGAGAAGGCCGTGAACCAAGCCAAGACCCTGGAAGGCGGTGAGGAGTAATGGCCGACATCACGACCGTAGAGACGCCGCTTGTCGACGTTCGCCACCTCAAGGAGTACTTCCCGGTCAACACCGGCTTCTTCAAGCAGACGCCCCTCAAGGCCGTCGACGACGTGAGCTTCACCATCAAGCGCGGCGAGACGCTGGGCCTGG
>JAUNJR010000198.1 GCA_030533135.1 Coriobacteriales bacterium | reverse complement strand
AGGGCGACATCACGCCCGACCAGTACGACTACTTCATGGACATGGGCGCCCGCACACCGTACTGGGTCGCGCACGAGCTCTTCGGCGACGCGATTCTCTCCGACTACCGCGCCATCGCTCAGGAGGCCGCGCAGAAGGTTCCCACGCTCATGTTCATCGCCAAGCACTGGGCGGATATCGCCGAGCCGTGGTTCAACGCGCTCTGCCCTGAGACTCCGACCTACGTGATGGGTGGCCACCTCATGGCGGCGCAGTATCCCGACGAGTTCAACGCCCGTCTCGCCGAGTTCCTGAAGACCGGAAAGTAATCTGCAGCCGCCTTGCCGCGGCCGTCCACGGGAGGATTCGTGCTCTCATACATCTGGCCCATCGCCTTGGTCGTGCTCTCCAACACCGTCTACCAAATCTGTTCGAAGAGCGTGCCAGGCGACCTCAACCCGTTTGCCTCGCTTACCGTCACGTACCTGGTGGGCGCCGTGGCGTCGGCCGTTCTCTACCACCTGTTCACGCGCGAGGGCAACCTCGTCAAGGAGTATGCGCACCTCAACTGGGCCCCGTTTGTGCTGGGCTTTGTCATCGTGGGCCTTGAGGTGGGCTTCATCTTCGCGTACCGCGCGGGCTGGCAGGTGAGCGCGGCATCGGTGGTGCAGAGCGGGTTTCTGGCCATCAGTCTCCTCGCGGTGGGCGCGCTCGCCTATCACGAGCCGCTGACGGCCAGCAAGCTCATCGGCATCGTGTTGTGCATCGCAGGCCTCATCTTTATCAACCGTTAGAATAAACCGCAGGTCAGACGTCTGCAGGAAAAGGCTGCCATGCGCGTTACACACCTCTATCACTCCGGCTTTCTCATCGAGCTCAAGCGACGCACGCTGCTCTTTGACTGGTACCCCATCTCGCGCGAGATGCTGGCACATGACCTGGGGCTCATTCGTCCTGACCGCAAGCTGTACGTGTTCGTCTCGCACGCGCACGCAGACCACTATGTGCCCGCCGTTTGGCAGCTGGCCGAGCGCTTCCCCGCATGCGACCCCACCTTCATCGTGAACGCGCCCATCTCGCACAACGCGCCGCCCGAGATCGACCTCGACGTGGTGGCATGCGAACCCGAACAGATCTACGAAATTGACGAGGGCATGGAGGTCACCACGCTCAACTCCACCGACGAGGGCCTCGCGTTTTGCGTCGACGTGGACGGCCGCACCATCTATCACGCGGGCGACCTCAGCGTGTGGTGGTGGCCTGAGCGCGATCACAAGCTCAATGAGTTCAGCGAGGCGCAGTGCAGCTACTTCCTTGAGGTTCTGGAAGGCAAGCGCATCGAGCTCGCAATGCTTCCCATCACGCCGCGCGCGGGTGTGGAGGGAGACCGCGGCATCGAGCTCTTCATGAAGCAGGTTGGCGCCGACGTGGTAGTGCCCATGCACTACCGTGACATGCGCGCGGAGGCGATGGCGCTCGCCGACAGCGCGCGCCTCGCACCGTGGCGCAGTCGTATCCGCTTCGACGAGCAATTTGAGCTGTAAGAACGGGATTGGCCGATGCTCTTCCTTCTGCTGGCAACAATCGCAAGCGCAGGCAATGCGCTCACGATGAAGTTTGCGGGGTTGCGTAGCGAGAATCGCTGGGCGCTGCTGCTCTTCAACTACCTCACGGCGACCGTCCTGTCCGCGCTGTCGGCCGCGCGCTCCGGGCTCGCCGTCGGCGAGGTCGATGCACGGGTGTGGGCGCTCGGCCTCGTCACGGGAGTGCTGTTCATTGCCACGTTCGCCCTGCTGCAGCTGAACGTTCGCGTCAACGGCGCCACGGTCTCGTCCTCCCTCTTCCGCATGGGCGCCGTCATCCCCATGGCGCTCTCGATCGTGCTGTTCGGCGAGTACCCCACCCTAGCCGGAGCGGGTGGCATCGCAGTTGCGGTCATGGCCACCGCCCTGTTGAGCATCCCGTCGGGTGCCGCCCCGCAAACCGACCAACCCACCTCTGCGACTCGGGGGTTCCTCGTGCCGATGGTCCTCGCCGGCGGCTTCGCCGACACCATGCCCAAGGTCTTCGAAGCCACCAGCAATCCGGCACATGAGGAGGCGTTCATCCTCATAACGTTCGCGACGGCCTTTACCATGTGCCTCGTCATGCTCCTGCGTGCGCACGAGCAGCCCGCTCCGGTGGACATCGCCTGCGGGGTCATGCTTGGGGTCTTCAACTTCTTCTCGACCGACCTCATGCTCCGCGCGCTGATGGAGCTTCCCGCCTACGTGGTGTACACGGGCTTCAGCATGGGCGTCGTGCTCCTCACCTACGCAGCGAACGCCCTCGTCATGCACGAGAAGCTCACGCGGCGAGACAACGTCGCCATCGCCCTCGTCATCCTTGCGCTGGTGCTCATCAACCTGCCAGGTTAGCCGAGGCCGTTAGTGCCGCGGCAAAAAACTCTACCCTTTACCGCAACTATTCGGCCTCCCGAAACGAAAGGCCGAATAGTTCGCGTAAAGGGTACGTTTTTGGAGCGAGTGGGACGCGGTTCGGAACCCGCGCCCCGCTAGGCGTTACTCAAACACGGGATGCGGAATGGTCTCGGTATCGAAGCTCTCGTTGCGACCTTCCTTGATATAGGGGAACAGGCTCACACGGCACTTGATGCGCACCTGGTCGGTGCCCTTGTTGCCCCAGAGGACCTCGAGCTCCCTGCCCTCCTCCACAAGTCCGTGGTCGATGGTGCCGATGGAGA
>JAUNJR010000086.1 GCA_030533135.1 Coriobacteriales bacterium | reverse complement strand
GGATCGTCGCCCAATGCCGTGAGCTTCTCCTCGAGTGAGCCAATGACCTTGTCGATGAGTGCCTCGAACTGCGCGCGCTCATCATCGGTCAGGCAGTCAAGTGAGTCATCGTTACGCTCCATCTGGTCGGGGGAGGGGGCTGCCGCGGCGCCTTCCGCAGTCAGCTTGATGACGGTGACACGACCGTCCTGCTCGGACTTCTCACGCGTGATATAGCCCTTCTCCTCGAGCTTCGAGAGAATCTCTGAGAGAGACTGCTGACGCATGTCGAGCAGATACGAAAGCTCGCGCTGAGTAGTCTCGGGTTTCACGACCAAAAGTGCCAAAACACGACCCTGCCCACGCAGTGGGTCGCCAACGGCCCCATGGTTGCGGGCGTTAATCATGTGATAGCGATGCATGAGCTGCCCCATGCGTCCTGCCTTGCGAGCTAGTGAGGGCTCGCGTCTCTCGCAGCGCCTGCCCATATCCTGTGCTTCTCTATTCATGCACATCTCCTTTCGGTGGCGTCTGCTGACGCCTCGATGTTGATCGAGAACAGATTAACAGGTACCTGTGTAATTTGGAACAAAGAGAAAGCAATTCACGGGCTCTCCATATTACACAGGTACCTGTGTAATATGGAGAGCCCGCTCAAGGTCTCTTAAGCTGCAGCCTAGAGGATGGTCTCCATGCCGACCTTGTACGGTTTCATCCCCATGGCCTCGTAGAAGGCCTGAGCACCGGGGTTGCAGGTCCAGACGTTCAATGTCACGTTGTAGAAACCCTCTGCCCGAGCAAAGTCAATGACGTACTGATAGACGCTTGTACCCACATGCTGGCCTCGCGCGTGTTCGTCGACACAGATGTCGTCGATGTAGAGCGTGCGGTGGTCGGTCATGTTGTTGTTGCCTGCATAGTCCTCATACACACAAAAGGCATAGCCAAGAATCTCTCCGTCGGGAGCGTTATCAGCGACTGCGACAAAGATGGGTCGCTCATCATCAGCGATGATGTCATGCAGTTCAGCGTCTGTATACTTGCGCGTATACGGCTTGAAAAGGTCGGGACGGCCTTCGTAGTGCACCATAAGTACCTGCTCGAGAAGCGAGATAAGACCAGGAAGGTCCTTTTCCTGTGCACGCCTGATGACCATCGTGATGCTCCTTCTCTATACTGGGTACGAAAGACTTGTGTTGACACTAGTGTACGGCGAAAGACGGAGTGCACATGAGCGAGACGCGCACTGGTAACGGAACGGGAAAGTTGATTGCAGCCCTGTTGTCGCTGGGGCTCATCTATCTCGGTGAAATTGGCGGCTACCTCTTCAGCATAGTGACGGGTGGTGACTTCGACATTTGCGTCACGATGGGAGGTGCCATCGTTGCAGTTCTGGTCTTTATTGCGTTGGGTGGAATCCGCTACCTGAGCTTTGATGTCAAGGCCATCATCGAGGCCTGGAAGTTCATGTGGTGGATGATATTGCTCAGCGCCCTTCTCATGGTGTGGGATCTCTACGACTACATAGCCGCAGGGGAGGTCGTGCACGCTGGCTGGTTTGTGAGGTGTGTCAGCTCCTTGGTGCTTTGCCTTGCCATCGGCGTTCATGAGGAAGGCATGTTCAGAGGCGTACTCTTTGGCGGGCTGCTTGCGCGTCTCGGCGAGAAGAAGAATGGCATCTGGTGGGCTGTGGGTCTGTCGTCACTAGCCTTTGGCTGTGCGCATGTAACGCCGTACGACTTCGACGTGAACAACTGGCTGACGTTTGTGCAAGCGTTCCTCAAGATTATCCAGACCGGTATTTACGCCGTGATGCTGTGTGCGGTTGTGCTCAAGACGCAGAACCTCATTGGTGCCATGGTGGTTCACGCCTTGGACGACTGGCTGCTGTTTGTGGTTTCGACGGGTCTGTTCGGAGAGTCGTTTGAGACCGAGTACGTGGTGCAGGATGCTGATGAAGCCGTCTATACCATCATTTTCTACCTGATTATCATTGCGCTCTACATGCCTACGTTCATTAAGGCCCTGCTTGAGATTAGGAAGATCCAGGCACCGCAGTTCGGCCCGTTCATCACCCCGCGTAAGCTGGAACCAGTCACGGACGAAGGCTATCTATCGTTCCAGCAGGGCTATGAGTATGCATCGATGGCGCCGCAGCAGCTTGCTGCTCCGCCGGATTACCAGCCACAGGTCGTGCAGCCAATGCATCAGCAGCCGTCTTACCAGCAACCTGTGTACCAGCAACCCTACCAAGAGCAGGTGTGCCAGCAGCCTGTCCAGCAACAGCCATACCAACAGCAACCTGCGTACCAGCAGCCATATCAATCCGAGAACCAACAGCCCATGTACCAGCCGCAGCCATACCAGCAGCCATATGGCCCACAAACGTATGCGCCACGACCTTCAAATGGTCGCCCACCCCGGCCTGATGGTCTTCGTTAGAGCGTCACCATCGCCATAATCTTTGGATAACGTTGCCCCCGATGACGTACAAGCGCGTCATTGGGGGCAATTATGCGCAAGTGCTTTGGGTGCTTTGAATCATCATGCTACTTCAGATGGTGCTTGGCCTTGAATCGACGAATGATGTCACCCGCAAGGCGGTCCTCGTTGGACGCAGGCTCAGCGTCTGCGACCTTCTTGCCCGCCTCAAATGCAGCCTCGACATCCTCGGGCTCGCCAAACACGTGACGGAAGTAGTCGCTGTCAAGAACCGCCGTACAGTAGCTGATCTTGTCAGACACCACGTTATGCATAGCTTCGACGTAACCCTCAGGAACCTCTGCCCCCTCAACGGGCGTGAAGGTGCCGGTGTCAGAGAGGTACGTACCCAGATCGGTCTTCCAGTCATAGTTCAAGTCAAACACCAAAGGAGGACGGTCCGAGAAGACGTCGCGCCCAGGCAACAGACGAGAATCCCACTCGGCACCAAAGAGGTTCAACAGGGTGGGCAGGATGTCCATGCTGGACGTAGGGGTGTCAACCACCAGCGGCTCCTTACGCTTTTCTAGCGCGCCGCTCCAGATGATAAGTCGGTTGTGGTCTCGGTCAAGAAGTGAGCTCACGTCGTGGCCGTACAGCTCAGACAGTACGGGCAGGCTTCCCAACGATTCGTCATCAAGACCGTACGGGAAGTGGTCGGCGGCAATGACGATGACCGTCCGCCTGGCAATCTTGCGCTTTTCCAGCTGACCGATCAGATACTCCATGGCGCGATCGAGGTCGATGTTGGCGGCAAGGTAGGCGCGCACTTCCTCGGAGTAGGGCAGGTCCTCGACTTCGTCCCAATATCGCTCGCTCATCGCGTTGACGTCTTTGCTGTACAAGCTATGTCCGCTGACGGACATGTAATAGACGTTGAACGGGTGCTTGGCGTCGCCCAGCTCTCCGTAGAGGTTCTCCCAAGTGCCCTTGACCATCTCGAGGTCGCTTTCGGGCCACACGAGCTCAACCCACGCTTCCATACCGTTGCCATAGCCGATAAAGCCATGGTTGTAACCCAGCATGTTGTGTGTGAGGTCGCGGCTGTAATAGGTGTAGTCGTTGTTGTGGAACATCCATCCCTCGTAGCCAAGGCGGTTGAGGGTAAAGCCCATCGTCATATAGTTGTTGTGGTCAATGGTGTCGATGACCGAGGCGCCACTATCCGTGGGAAGCATGCCGAAGAGGTTGAGGTACTCACCGCCCGTCGTTCCCGCACTTGCTGGCTGATAGTAGTCCGTGAACTGAATACCCTTCGTTGCCATGCGATACAGGGTTGGCGTGGTGTCCTCACGAATCGCTTCGGCCGAAAGCGCCTCTGCAGAGATGAAGATGAGGTTGTACCCCTCAAAGAGGCCCGTCATGTCATTGCGCAGGCTCGGGGTCTGAGAGGCGACGTATTGGTCAAGGGCAGCCCAGGTGCCATCGGTTGTTTTGGCGAGGGCAGCAAAGTCGATGTCAAGGGCGTTGGGGGCAACGGCGGCCTTTTTTCCTGACGTCTTCTTGCCAGAAGTGGCATTCTTGTCCGTGTTGTCTTTCTTCTCGCCCTGCTTTTCGGTTGTCTGATCAGCGGCGTCTTCTGTGGAGACCCCTTCGGGAACTGCTTCAGAAGGATTGTTGGAGGCCATTCCGCGGAACGAGACTTCCTGAGGACCGCTCAAGTAGCGCCAAAGCTCCTTACGCATACTGGTAAGGAATCCAAAGTTCTGGACACTTGACGAGAACGAGTAGCGCTCCACGTAGGTGATGTTGTAGACGCTCGAGAACGAGATGAGCAGAAGCGCTACGAGATGCGCCGCAACAGCACCGAGCGCTAGTTGCTTGGCACCCTGAAGATCGAGGCGCTCTGCAGGGTCATACCACATGATTAGGGCGTAGATTACCGTGGGCAAGAGGAAGAGCACGATATGGAGGATGCCCGAGGGGTTGAGCAGCAGGGCTGCGATGTGGTCAGAGAACCCCCGTGTCGCGCCGCTTGCTCCACCGATGACGGTCGTGAGGTCGTAGAAAACCTTGAACTGGCAAAACACGAAGTACTCGACCCCAAAGGCGAAGCTCGTGAGGGCAAGCAACGCAAGACGGATCGCTCGGTTGATTGCGGGGCGTGAACTGAGCGACGAAATGAGGTTGCCTACCATCCCAAATGCAGCCGAAAAGGCAGCGATATAAAGGATTGGGGGAAAGTATCCACCGGTGGTGGATGCCTTAAAGACTAGCTCAAGCCAGAAATACGCGATGGGCAGGACGAGCAGCATGGCCCACGGAGCCTTTTGCATGAGGAGAGAAAGCGCGTCCTGCGCTCTGCTAATTAATACTTTTACGTGCTTATCCAACTTGCCTCCCGCGACACACTAATTGTCCATCTTACACGAAGGAATGATGCGCAGGGAAAAGCTCCCCATTTGCACACGGTCGAGTGCGCCGGACTCTAGATGGGTAGGTACGCTGCCCATGCGTATGCCCTTCTGGCTCCTGACGCCTGGGTATGAAAATGCGCGCCTGCGGTTCTTTCGGAGGTGCTACGGGCAAGCCTTTTACGTACACTTCTGAATACACGATGCGAGGAGGTGCGTCATGCGGCAGCAGGTACACGAGGATATGCTCATCATCTGGCTCGAGGGAGCCATCGACTCGAGCAACGCCAAGAGCGTCGAGCAGGCGATTCTCGATGCCCTTGAGGAGACGGGCTGCCGTCGCGTGAGGCTTGATGCCGACAAGCTCTCATATATTTCCAGTGCTGGCCTGCGCGTCATCGTGCGGCTGCTCAAGCTCTGCGATGAGGTCGCTCTCGTCAATGCCTCACCTGATGTGTACGACGTATTGGACATGACAGGCATGCGCGAGATCATGGATGTTCGCAAGCGGTTGCGTGAGGAGCGGCTTGATGGCCTGCGCCAGATTGGTGCGGGCGCCTTTGGACGTGTGTACCGCTTGGATGCCGAGCGCGTGATGAAGGTGTATCAGCCCTCGGTCAATCCACTCGAGAAGATTGAGCGAGAGCGCCTGGCGGCACGCCAAGCTTTCATTCATGACATACCCTCCGCGATCCCCTTTGACACGGTGCGTGTGGGAGAGGAATACGGGATCATCTACGAACTGATTGACGCGCAAACCCTTGGTGAGGCAGTGATGACCGAACCAGAGCGTTTGGAGGAATACGCGACGCGCATGGCGCAGCTCCTCAAGAAGCTGCATACCACACATTTTTCCGATGGGCAGCTTCCCGATGCGCGCGGTATCTTTCATGGATGGGTGGATGTTGCCGAACGCAGCGGTTTGTACGCGGATGAGACCATCGGCAAGCTTCGCCGATTTGTGGATGAGATACCCGCGGGCGATACGTTTGTACATGGCGATTATCATCCGGCCAACATCATGGTCATGTCTGACGGAGAGCTGCTGCTCATTGACATGGGTGACGCCTCGATGGGAGATCCCATCATTGATTTGGCGGGCACCTATCATGTGCTGCGCGTAGCTGCTAAACGTCCAGGTGGTGCGGAGCGGTTTACGGGTATGCCCGAAGACGTGCTCGAGCAGGTGTGGGGCGTCTTCGTGCGAACGTATTATGGCGTGAGCGATGCGGCTGAGGTCGAGGCGATCGAGCATCACCTTGCGTTTATGGCGCTGCCGCGTGGTATGGGAAGTACGGCGCGGTCAAAGCTCTTGACTGAAGCAGCGCGTGTCCAGCAGGCACGGCAGCTTGAAGAGACCTTTTTGGCGGGTTACCACAAGTACGCTGCCCTATAGTTTGACGTACCTACAAGAAAGGAGTCGATCATGGCAAAGCGTCTCGAGCTGTATTACTACCCTGAGTGCCCCTACTGCCAGCGCGTTCTTCGTGCCATTCGAGAGCATGGCTACAAAGGTATCGTCCTCAAGAACATTCACGCTGACGCCAAAGCCGATGCCACGCTCGTTCGCGTGGGTGGCAAGCATCAGGTCCCGTGCCTCTTCATTGACGGTGTCCCCATGTATGAGTCACTCGACATCATCGACTGGCTTGCAGGTGAGTTTGCGTAAGGTGTTCGAGTGAGTCAAAGGGAATGCGCGGGTACAGTGCTTGGTTTTGCAAGCGACTATGACGGTACGCTTGACTTCCATCGCGGCGGCGGAATCAGCCAGGCTGACCGCGATGCCATCAAGGCATTTCAGGCACAGGGAGGCTTGTTCGGCGTGAATACGGGCAGGACTCCCGAGTCGTTGCGGCGCAAAGTGGGCGACAAGGTGCGCTTTGATTTCTGCGTCCTGGTCAGTGGCGCGCTGGTTACCGATGGTGCTGGCAAGGTCATATGGGAGCAGTGCGTACCGCGCGACGTGATGACAGACCTGGTGCGCCGCTTTATGCTCCCCACACTTGGCTTGTATTTGATAGATGGGGACCGCTACTGGCGGGCGTCACGTCTGGGTCGGATCTTTTCGCGCAGTGACACGGTTGGCTTTGTCCGGACGTTGCGTGAGATTCCAGACCCCGTGTACGGATTGTCGTTTCTGCTGCCTACGAAGGCGCTTGCCCGGCGTGTTGCGCAGACCATTAATCGCGATTACGGCGACTCTGTGACCGCCTATCAAAACGTGGTGAGCGTGGATGTCGTGCCACGTGGCTGCTCGAAGGCGACCGGCCTTGAGATTGCGCGACGTGAGTTGGGCATTGATGTTATGGGGGCGATTGGGGACTCGTATAACGACTTGCCCATGCTGCAGGAAGCAGATGTGAGCTATACGTTTGGTGGTTCTCCCCAGGAGGTTCGCGAAGCAGCTGACGTATTGGTGCCCACCGTCGGTGCCGCCCTCACGGATTACACTTCCAAACTGTCACGTTGGGGACAGTCCCCAACGTGACAGTTTGGAAGCATACGTGGTCTTATGCGGCCCATTTGCCTATAAGACAACCAAAGCGCGGGCGTTGGATGATACCGTTTACCAAGGTATGTTTTGGAGGCAGGAAGGTGCCTTAGGGAGGAAGCCATGGCAAAACAGTATCTCGTTCTGGATATCGGCGGAACGTTCGTTAAGTATGCAATCATGGATGAGAACGGCAACTTCATCGAGCAGGGCAAGGTTCCGGCTATCACTTCGTCCGAGGAGCACATGCTCGAGTCCTTGGCCGCTGTTCGTGAGGCCGTGGCTGACTATGACTACGAAGGCGTTGCCATCTCCATGCCGGGCCGCATCGACACGGCCAAGGGTTGGGCATACACGGGCGGCGCGTTCACATGGCTGCACGACTATCCCGCAGCCGAGAAGTACGGCGCGGTCTTTGGCAAGCCCTGCACCATCGCAAACGATGGCAAATGTGCGGCCATTGCCGAGAGCTGGTCAGGCGCCCTTGCCGACGTTGACTCCGGTGCCGTGCTCGTACTGGGCACGGGCGTAGGCGGTGGCATCGTCCTCAATCGCAAGGTGTGGATGGGCGTATCCGGCGGCGCGGGCGAGCTGTCGTGGCTGGTTTGCGACCTTCCCGCCATTCATCAGGGCAGGGCGGGCAGCGCCATCTGGGCCGGCAAGATTGCCGCGGGCGCCATCGTCCCCAAGTTTGGCTTGGCTAAGGGCCTCGCCAACGCAGATGGCGTCATGCTGTTTGACGCCTACGAGGCAGGCGACCCGGATGCCGTCGCCATCATGGACGAATATGCCGTCTGGGCCTCCTCGGGCATCATCACGCTGCAGGCCGTGCTCGACCTACAGCGTTATGCCATCGGCGGCGGCATCTCGGCGCGTCCCGAGACCACCACGCTCATTCGTGATGCGGTTGACAAGCTGTTTGAGATGCATCCGTACTTGCCGTTCTCCAAGCCGGAGATCGTGACCTGCAAGTATGGCAACGAGGCGAACCTCATCGGAGCGCTGGCCTTCCACCTCGAGCAGGTATAAGACGGGTTTACTGCGGCCGGGCGCGTTTGCCCGGCCGCATCTATATACGGGAAAGCGGGCATCTGCCTGCGCAAAAGGGAAGGAGCAACACATGGCACTACCGAAGGACTTTCTGTGGGG
>JAUNJR010000085.1 GCA_030533135.1 Coriobacteriales bacterium | reverse complement strand
TGTCCCGCTGGGGGTCAAGGGGTCGCTGGTTCGAATCCAGTCCACCCGACCAGAACTTTTACGAGGTCAGAGACGGTTTTCTCTGGCCTTTTTTCTTTCTCTCGCCGAAGCATGGGACATGCCAGCGACAGGCTCCGATTGGTGCCCCTTAAGGCGTGCAGCCGCCTCCGATTGGTGACCAAAAAACGCGTTGTTGTGAACAGAAAGGGCCTTTTTACACTTGCCCGAACCATAAAACGCGATGCTATGAACGCATTTTGCGCGTTAATCACCAAAAACTGTTCACAGCATCGCGTTTTATGGTCACGGAAGGGCGTTTCGGCCCGCTCCTGTTCATAGCATCGCGTTTTTTGGTAACCACCTGAGAAGACCCTCCTCCGCAGACACAGAGAATCGGCTATTCCGAGCTCCTCTGTGCTCACCGCTCATACGTAGGTGCAGAGAAGCAAGACCCAGCACTATGTTCCAAGAATTACTTTGTTACAGAATTAGACCTGAGATTTGCCCAAACAGCACTCACTGCTGAGGAATAAGCTTGTTCGTTTATCATCGAGGTTAGAGTTATTGCTGGCAGACATTGGTGAAACACAGTTGGGAGACATGAGGGACATGCGTAATCGACACCTTTCACAGGCACTCTTGGCAGCGCTGCTGGCTGCCTCCATGATCACCTCAAGCTTCCCGATACAAGCTCTGGCGGAGGCGACCGATCTCTCCGCTGATGAGCCCCTAACAGAAGTGGTTCCCGTCGAAGACGAGGAGCCCATCAATGAGAACGACCCTCTCGACAATAACGAGCAGATCCCCCAGCCACTTGACGATACAACTGGGTCGGAGGGCAATCCTAGAGAGGGAGAAGCCGCCTCTGAAACAGGGGTCGATGGCGAATCAGTTGAACCAGCAGACCAGGAAGTTGGCACGGTCACAAACGATGATGCCGTGCCTGAAAACGCACGAGACGACTCGGAGGAACCCACCGCCGACGAGCTTGACGCCATTGAAGAGGACTCCACGAATCTCGATGCAGACAATCCTCTCGACGAGGCGGCACCAGCGGATGAGCCCCTCTCCGATACCACCGAAGAAGATGTGGAGGAGATCGAAGGCCCCGTACTGACGGGCCAGGCAACCGCGGCGGACCTGAAGGACAGCAGAATCTGGATCAAGCAGACAAACCCCAATGGGTGGGGGACTTGCACTGTTTGCTCCGCAGCCATGTTGCTGCGTCGCGCGGCTATTCTCAATGGAAAGCCCGACTCGTTCTGGCTGGCCATCACCGAGATGTCCATGGTTAACAACTCAAACGTCTGGCTTGGAAACGATGGACTGCGTAGCACCTTTACTGCTTACGGCATGTCAGTGAAGCAGGTGTGGACGTCAGTCACCAATACCTCCCTCAAAAACCTGCTGGACCAGAATCCAGAGGGTATTGTGGTTTACAACGGAACTCACGCAGCACTCCTCACGGACTACACGGGGAGCGGCAGCAGCATCAAGTTCTACTGCGCTGACCCAGCCTATGGCGACCGTCGCCTGCTGACGGAAGCGGCAAGCAACCTACGTGTTGGAACAATTACCAGCTACTGGTATGTGTCTTCAACCGTTGCACCTCTTGATCCCGACGGGATGAACGTCACGACACCCAACAGCAACACCGTCTATGACATTCCCGCGCGCTACTACTCCCTGCGCTGCAAGGCAGACCCGACCAAGGCCGTTGAGATCAAAGACGGCTCCATTTCCAGCGGTGCCGCCGCACAGCTCAATGTGTTTGCGAGGACCGGTACCCAGCTGTTCGTCATCAACCCCAGCAACATCAGTGGTGCCTACACGTTCAGGAACTCCGCGACGAGCAGTGGCAGCAACGCCCAACTCCTCATGGTAAAGGACAGCTCCACCTCCAATCAGGCCGCCATCGTCCAAGGCAAGACCGCAGGCCTCAACAGCCAGAGGTGGTACATCGAGAAGAACGCCGACGGAACGTATTCGGTGCGCAACGTTAATTCAGGCCTCTACCTTGACATTCAAGGAGGAGGGTCCGCCAACGGGACCGTCATCTCGCAGTGGCGGCCCACCGGATCAACGCCGCCCACCAGCTCGCGGTTCTACCTCGTACCCGCAAACTGCATACTCTGGAACGTCACGCTCTCCAACGCGAGCGGCACGTACGAGTACACAGGAAGCGCCATAGACCCGGGCGTCAAGGCCTGGGCAACCCCGACCTGCCCGAACTTCCAACTGGTAGAAGGCATCGACTACACGGTGTCCCTCTCAAACAACACGAATGTTGGAACGGCTAGCTACCGCATCATGGAAAAAGCGAGCAACGGTCACGAGACCACCGGGACCTTCATGATTGCGGCGGCGCCCCTATCTAAGACGACCGCCTCTTCGGTGGCCACACAGCTCTACACGGGCAAGGCAATCAAGCCCAAGCTCACGCTGAAGTTCAACGGGAAGACCCTGGCAGAGGGCACGGATTACACGCTCTCGTACAGCAACAACGTCGGCGTGGGCACTGCCACCATCACCGCGACGGGCAAAGGCAACTTCAAAGGTACCAGGAAGGTGAACTTCACCATTACCTCGAAGTCCATCCCTCAGGCTACCGTATCTTCCATCGCGACACAAAAGTGGACCGGCGACAAGATCAAGCCCAGCCCAACCGTCAAAATGGGCAACAAAACGCTGGTCAAGGGTACTGATTACACGCTGTCATACAAGAACAACGTCAACCCTGGCACGGCAACCATCATCATTACTGGCAAAGGTGATTACTCGGGTAGCAAGTCAGTCACCTTCAAGATCGGTCCCAAAACGGGTTCGTGGCAGCAGAGTGGGTCGCGATGGTGGTATCGCTGGGATAATGGAACCTATCCCGCGTCCGAGTTTGTGAAGATCGACGGCAAGACGTACTACTTTGACGCCTCGGGATGGATGATCACGGGTTGGAAGAGCGTTTCGGGCTCGTGGTACTACTTCGAGTCGTCGGGTGCCATGGTGACCGGATGGAAGCAGATTTCTGGCACATGGTACTGGTTTGCCTCGAACGGCAAGATGGCAACGGGGCTCAAAACCATCTCTGGGAAAATCTATTACTTCAGTTCTTCTGGTGCGATGGTGACGGGCTGGCAGCAGGTGTCGGGCAAGTGGTACTACTTCGAGAGCTCGGGTGCTGCAGCGACTTCCAAGTGGGTCGGCAACTACTGGCTCAAGGCCGACGGCACGATGGCTATCAACGACTGGGTCGACGGCGGTAAGTACTATGTCGGCTCCGACGGTGCCTGGGTACCAGGCAACACACGGTAGACTTATATGTCGGTTCTGGGCACGTCAGCACATCATCGGTGGGGAAGGGGCGTTACATCATGAAGCTGTTCGAACGCATCACCATTGGGGCCATGCAGTTGAAGAATCGCGTGGTATTGGCCCCCATGGGCACGACGACTGACCACACCTATGGCTTCAACGAGCGTGATGTTGATTACTACGGCGAGCGTGCTAAAGGAGGCGTCGGTCTCGTGCTGACAGGCGCTGTCGTCTGTTCAGAGGAGTTCGAACCAGCGCCGTGCCAAAAGCTTATCACCGTGAAGGACGTGTATCGCCTTCGTCGCGTGGTTGAGCGCGTACACGATTACGGCGCAAAGTTCGGCATTCAGCTCTCTCCCGGCATCGGCAGGATGAACTGGATAGACCCCACAACCGCTCCGTATTCCTCCAGCCCATGCCCCAACTACTACAATCCCCAGCTCATTTGCCGTGAGCTCCCAACTGATGGAGTTAAGCGCTTGGTCAAGGCCATGGGTGTCTCGGCCAAACTCGCGCAAAACGCCGGCGTCGACATCATCGAGATTCACGCCTATGGAGGCTACCTCATTGACCAATTCAATTCGTCAAGGTGGAACCATCGCACCGACGAGTATGGCGGAAGCCTCGAGAACCGCATGCGCTTCATGATGGAGATCATCCAAGAGGTGCGCAACTCCTGTGGACGTGACTATCCCATTGCCGTGAAGATGACATTGGACAGCGTTGACGACCCTGAACGCCCGCTTGAGGAGGGTCTGGAGATCGCCAAGACGCTGGCCGATTCTGGTCTGGTAGACCTTATCCACTTTGGACGCGGTGCCTACTCTTGCCGCTGGCGCATGGTGAGCAGCGTATACCAGCCCGAGGGCTTTGATCTTGAGGCGTGCAAGACCATCCGTGAGGTCACGGGCGATATCCCCATCATGGCGCACGGCAAGCTCAACCATGCCGCCGTGGCCGAAGAGGCCCTGCAGGAGGGGCTGGTTGACCTTGTTGCCATTGGTCACGGCCTCATTGCTGACCCGCATTGGGCCAACAAGGTGCGTGCAGGCAAGGAAGACGAGGTTTGCCAGTGCATTGGCTGTGGCGAGTGCCACTTCAACTCGATGAAGGGCTGGCCGCGTCCCTGCGCCGTGAACCCCACCTCGATGCACGAGGGGGAGTACGTACTCACGCCCGCCAAGGAGCCTAAACGCATCCTGGTCATCGGTGGTGGCCCAGGTGGCATGAAGGCTGCAGCCACGGCCGCTGAACGCGGATTTGACGTAACCCTTTGGGAAAAGACGCAGCGCTTCGGTGGCGCCATGGCCGCAGCTGGTGCCATGGACTTCAAACGTGACGTCCGTAGCCAGGTCGAATACCTCGAGCGCCAGATGCGTAAGTTTGACGTCAAGGTTGTGATGGGTAAGGAAGCCACCATTGACGACGTTCGTGCCTTTGATCCCGACTTTGTCGTTGTGGCTACCGGCGCTAACCCCATCGTGATTCCGGTGCCCGGAGCTCAGGGGTCCAACGTGAAGCTTGCCATTCCGGTACTTTTGGGTGATCAGACGACGGGGGAGCGCGTTGCGGTCATTGGCGGCGGTGACGTCGGCTGCGAACTCGCCGTCGAGCTATGCCATCAAGGCAAGGAGGTCACCATCATCGAGATGTTGGACAAGCTCATGAGCCGCGGGGGTTCGTTTGTGGCTAACGAGCAGAACCTACGCTACCTCGTCGAGCGCTCCGGCGCGAAGGCCCTCTGTGGCGCACGCATGATGGAGATCCACGAGGACGGGGTAATCGTGCTCATGGACGGCGAGGAGCAGAAAGTGCCGTGCGACACCGTGGTCTTCGCCGCTGGCTACCGCGCAGATCACAGCTTGTATGAGGCCATCCTTGATGCAGGCTACGACTGTGTGCAAGTGGGCGACAACGTACGTCCCGGTAAGATCATCGACGCCATTAGCCAGGGCTACAACTACATCCGCGTTCTGGACTGACGCCGTAGCGGCAAGCAAGACGACAAGGTGGGTACGCACGGTGGAATTCATAGGCAAGGACGAGATTGTCGAGTTCTCAAACCCTGGCGTCACGTCTCGTCAGCTGCTCAGCCCGAATAACTCGTCCAGCAGTCGCGTCACCATAACCGAAGTCCATGTTGAACCAGGCTCGTCGCAGCCGCGGCATACCCATACGTCGTCAGAGCAGATTTGGTATGCCCTGACGGGTGTCAGCACGCTCTTACTTGCTGACGATACCGAACGGCGCTTTGAGACAGGCGACGTCGTCCGCTTTGAAGACGGCGATGTCCATGGCCTGCGCAACGATGGCGACACGACGTTTGTCTATCTCTCGGTGACCGCGCCACCCATCGATTTTGGATACGCCTATACGGAGCGGCGTTAAGCGTTAGCCACGCGTCCGCTCCTCAAAGCGTTTGCGGCTGTCCTGAGATACGACTTCGATTCGTTCGTGCTTGCCACGCGGCACCACCGGCACCCCCGGCGCATGTCGTGGACCACTATGACGCTGCCTCTGAGGGGTGGGCAGTGGCTTACCAGCACGCTCGTACGCACGCTCTCGGGCGCGTCGACGGTACTGAGCCGCACGCTCTTTTCGTGCCCTGCGCTCACGTTCCGCCAGAGCACGCTCGCGCGCCTCGACGATGCGACGGACCAAGAGTGTTATCAGCGCGCCTACTGCAAATCCCGCCATGTCAATAAAGACGTCAGTGAGCATACCTGCACGGCCAGGTACGTGAAGCTGTATGTATTCATCAGCGGAAGGCACGGCCACCCATAGGATGACAGTGAGCACGGCGGGCCAGAGCGGAACGGCAATGCGTGGCTGCAGCGCAATGACCGCGAGGGTTCCCAGAACCGCATACTCGCTGAAGTGCGCACCTTTTCGAATAATAAGCTGCATGAGGTCGGTGTCGGCTACTCCGAAGATCCGAAAGAGGGGCTGTACGATCCTCACGACCAGCATGCTTTCTTCAGAAGAGGCTGGTCCTGGAATCATGGAGTGCACCCAGATGAAGACAATCCACAGCACCAGGACAATCTTCCAGGCGGTGCGTGGCTCGTCACGCCTGCGTCGCGAAACGTGTCTGGCCATACGCACCTCCTTCTCTTACAATTGCCGCGAGATACCATACTAACCGAGAGGGCTCCCATGGCAACCGAAGGATTCTTTCAGCGTGTGTATGATGTCGTGCGCGAGGTCCCCATGGGACGTGTGGTCACCTACGGTCAAGTGGCCGCCTTGGTAGGGGAGCCCCGAAAAGCCCGCTTTGTTGGATTTGCCATGCATTCCAGCCCTGGCATGTCAGGCGGCGTGCCCTGCCATCGCGTAGTCTTTAAGGACGGAAGCCTCGCGCCTGGCTTTGCCTTTGGAGGGCCGGATGAGCAGCGAAGGCTTCTTGAAGCTGAGGGCGTGACGTTTTTGGATGACAGTCACGTTGACATGAGCGCCTGTCAGTGGGAAGTCATGGCCTAACTCACCGCTTACCGTACCAAGGAGCAACCTGCCACCTCGCACGACTATGTGGAATCGTTCTCGCATATGATTAATTTTGTATGTCACGCATCGGCGTGTTCACCTTCGGCGAGAGGAACCACATGAGCAACGAGTCCTGGCGTCCTAAGCTGCACCTTTCCCCGTACAGCGGGTCTATCTCCGACCCCAACGGCCTGTGCCAGTTCAAGGGTACCTATCACTTCTTCTGCCAAAATGCCCCCACCTATCCGCCCAACGGCGATAGCCCCCATGGTTGGGGCCACTTTGCCAGCCGCGATTTGGTCAACTGGGTCTTCCTGGGTTGTCACGTCATGCCCGATACGCCGGCAGATTGCGACGGATCCTACTCCGGCGGCGCCTACATCAACGAAGAGGCCGACGAGCTGTGGCTCTACTACACGGGCAACGTTCGTGACGGTGAGGGCGATGGCACCACGTCCGGCCGCCTGGCAAACCAGACGCTCATGAAGTCCTATAACGGCATCAACCTGGGACCCAAGGAGGTCGTGCTGGACAACTCAGGCTATCCCGCCTACTGCAGCTGCCATGTGCGCGACCCGAAGGTCTGGAAGGACGAATCCGGGTTCCATATGCTGCTCGGTGCACGCACCCTTGCTGACAGCCGCGGTGCCATCATGATGTACGACTCCGAGGACGGCTATACGTGGACCATGGCCGGCTCGGTCACCAACCCCGGTGAGAAGCCGTTCGGATACATGTGGGAGTGCCCTGACCGCATCGTCCTTGAGGGCAAGGAGTACCTCTCCACGTGCCCGCAGGGCATGTGCAGCTCAAACGATCCCGATGACCCCAACCGTGTGACCGTGCAGAACGTCCACGCCGCAGGTTATTTCCCCATCGAGGGCACCATCGTCGACCTCATGCACCAGGATACGGAGCGCATGGACGCCGCCGCACCGCGTGCCGCCATCGACGAGTCCACCTTCATCGACTGGGACTACGGCTTTGACTACTATGCCTGCCAGTCGCTTCTCGACGAGAAGGGCCGCACCATCCTCATTGGCTGGATGAGCCTGCCGCATGACGCCGAGGACATCCGTGCCTACGACAACCCGACGAGCACGTGGCGCGGTGCCCTCACCATCCCGCGCGTGCTGTCCGTCTGCCCCAACTGCGGTCGCATCAAGCAGAATCCCGCCGAGGAGTTCGACGCCCTGCGTGGCGAGGCCCAGGCGTGGAGCAAGAGCGTGACGCTTCCCGAGAAGTGCGCCGACGTGGTCATCGATGGCATCGAGGGCGAAGGCGCGCTCAGCTTTGGCGACTTCCTCACCTTCTCATGGCATGACGGCAAGGCCGAGCTGCTCTTCCTGGACGACGAGAAGGGCCAAGGTCGCAAGGGCCGCCGCGCGCTCATCCCCACAATCAAGAACATTCGTGTGGTCGTCGACACCTCCATCCTCGAGATCTACGTCAACAACGGCGGCTGGGTCTTCTCCACGCGCTTCTTTGACGAGGCGGACGAGCTCACCATTACCTCGACGTTCGCATCTGAGAGCGCCGTTTGGTATCCCATGGACACCGTCAACGTCAATTATCTGGTGACGCGTTAGTACCAGTAACAGTCTGAACAGCGGGCCCACAGGAGCAATCCTGTGGGCCTTTTTTCCTCTCGTGGGTTTTCGTGGC
>JAUNJR010000197.1 GCA_030533135.1 Coriobacteriales bacterium | reverse complement strand
TACAATAAAGAGCAGCTAGACAGTTGCAATTTGCATGCACGCTGAAAGGAGCCATCATGGCCTACACTGCTCAACTCACCGACGCTGCCCGCACCTACCGTGAGCGCATGTTGCCCGGCTGCGAGCCCGACCTCCTGAGCACCGACCCCGAGTTTGCCGAGCGCTTCATCAACTTCGCCTTCGGCGAGATTATCGAGGGCACGCCTGAGCTGGATGACCGCACGCGCTTCATGTGCTGGATTGCCACCCTGCTTGGCTGCCAGGGTGTTGACGAGTTCCGCGTCATCGCTCCTGCCGCCTTGAACATGGGCCTTGAGGCCGTGGCGCTGCGCGAGATTGTGTATCAGGCAACGGATTACCTGGGCATCGGCCGCGTCTACCCCTTCTTCAAGGCCATGAACGAGGCATTCGAGGCTGCTGGTATCGAGCTGCCGCTTCCCGAGCAGGCAACCACCGAGCCTACGGATGAGTCCCGCAGGGCTGGCGGTACCGAGGCTCAGTGCGCTGCCTTTGGCGAGAACATGCGCGGATTCTACGACTCTGGCACCAACGGCCGCGAGCTCATGAACCACTGGCTCGTAAAGAACTGCTTCGGCGACTTCTACACGCGCAAGGGCCTGACCATGGCCGAGCGCGAGCTGATCACCTTCTGCTTCATCGCTGCTCAGGGCGGCTGCGAGGCCCAGCTGCGCGCCCACACTGGCGGCAACGTGCACTGCGGCCGCACGCGCAAGTTCATGATTGACGTGGTGAGCAGCAACCTGCCGTTCATCGGCTATCCGCGTACGCTCAACGCGCTGTCCGTCGTGACCGAGGTCATGCCTGAGGAGTAAGCATAGCGGGGCTACACCCACCAACCGATGATGGCCCATCCATTTGTTGTTGTGGCAAATGGATGGGTCATTTGTCATTATGGGTGTGTGCAAACGTAAGAAAGGGACAGGCATGGCAAAAAAGCGGAAGGCAACGCCCAATAAGCAGGCGCCAAGGCCAAACAGCCAGTCGCTGAAGCCAAAGAAAAAGAAGAAGACAGCGCCGCCTCAGAACCCGCACCTTGTCAGGAAGAGCCTGTTCCTTGTGCTTGCGCTGGTATTTGCATTGGCTGCCACGATGCTGAACTTGGTCGTGGTTCCCATGTTTGGGGTGCTGACGGACAAAATCATGGCCAAGGCCAAGATGAACCTTGATCCCGAGGTGCGTGCGGTTACGATTCAGCGGGCCCGCGATACCGCCAATCAGGTGGAGACGGAAGGTGCGGTACTTCTCAAGAACGACGGGACGCTTCCGCTTGCCGGGCTCATGCGCGTCAACGTCTTCGGTTGGGCTTCGACGGACTGGTTGGGTGGCGGGTCTGGTTCGGGTGGTATCGCCTCGGTCGATGTGGACCTGCTGGGCGCCCTTGAGGCGGCGGGCATTGAGTACAACGCCGAGCTTTCCGAGAAATACGAGAGCTTCCAAGCCGCCCGCACATACAAGAGCACGCTGAACAGCTGGCCCGAGCAGTCGGCTCTGTTGTACGAGCCGTCTATTGATGACGCTTCGTTCTATACGCCAGAGCTGCTGGCAAACGCCCAGGAGTTCTCCGACACCGCGCTTGTGGTGATTGGTCGCATAAACGGTGAGTCTAATGACGCCACCAAGGACCAGTACAAGATCGTGGCCGCGGGCGGGGAGGTCGTGGTGGACGAGTCGCGCGGTCAACTGGACCTTTCCACTGAGGAAGAGGCACTGCTCGCGTATGTGGGTGCCACGTATGAGAACGTTGTCGTGCTGGTCAACACCGGCAACACCATGACCCTCGGTGCGATTGAAACCACGCCAGGCATTGACGCGTGCCTGCTTGTGGGGCTGACGGGTCAGTTTTCTGCTGAGGCCATTCCAGCGCTGCTCACGGGTGCAGCAAATCCGTCGGGCAAGACCGTTGACACATGGGCATATGACTTCTCCACAGCGCCGAGTTATGTCAACACAGGTAAGGACGGCGTGGGTAGCTACACCGATTCTGAGGGGCTGTATCCGGCCGATGGCGTCACCACCAACGGTAACTTGGGCCAGGACGGCGTGCTATACGATGCGCTGAAGTATGTCGACTACGCCGAGGGCATCTACGTTGGTTACCGCTGGTACGAGACGGCTGACGCCGAGGGTTACTGGGAGAACGTGACTAAAGAGTACGGCAGCGGTTACCAGGGCGTTGTTCAATATCCGTTTGGGTACGGTCTCTCGTACACGAGTTTTGACTGGGAGGTCGTCAGTGCCCCCGCCGCCACGATGACGGCCAACGACACGCTGTCCGTTGACGTGAAGGTGACCAACACGGGGTCATTGGCCGGCAAGGACGTGGTCGAGGTGTACTTTACGGCTCCCTACACCGCTGGAGGCATCGAGAAAAGTGCCGTTGAGCTGGGTGGATTTGCCAAAACGAGCCTGCTTGAGCCTGGCGCGTCCGAGACCGTGACTGTCGAGCTCGCCGCGCGCGACATGGCCAGCTATGACGCATACGACGCCAACGACAATGGCTTTACTGGCTATGAGCTGGAGGCGGGGACGTACGTGGTCTCGCTTCGTCGTGATGCACATACCGTGGTGACGAGCTTTGACGTAAGCCTTGCCTCTGGCACGCAGTACGAGACCGATGCGACGACAGGCGCCGTGGTCTCTAACAAGTTCACAGGCGACGAGGCCCTTGACGGCGTGAGCGTGGATGGCGTGAGCTCTGGTCAGGGCATCACATATCTCTCGCG
>JAUNJR010000196.1 GCA_030533135.1 Coriobacteriales bacterium | reverse complement strand
TCTCGTCGGCGCACTCGCGCAGGACGTCCTCGGGAAGCACTGCCGGACCGGCAGAGAAGTTATAGACACGAGACATGCTTCCTCCTTTTTCGGTAAGAGGTATCTTTCGACGGGTGAATGATAGACCACAGATAACTATTTCACATAAAACCCTACTCGGTCGTTGCAGGGCGGAAACATGACTACATCTTCTTCGGATTTGTCACATTGGGGACAGTCCCCAATGTGACAACTGCGATACCATGGGAAGAGCTGTACGAGAGGAGCGTCCGTGATTACCCGCACGACAGAGCTTGACCTGGCCAACCGTCCATACGTGCTTTTCGACTTCGATGGCACGCTCGCCGACACCAAGCCAGGCATTGTGCGCACGGCAACCACGGTGCTACTTGGCTGGGGCATCCCAGAGGATGTGGTGTCCGCACATGTGGAGGAGCTGATCGGTCCTCCCTTCCCCGATGCGTTCACCCAAGTCTTTGGTCTCTCCGCTTCAGACGCGGTCGAGGTGACCGAGCGCTATCGAGCCATCTACTACACCTTGGACCGCAGCGCCTGGCCTTTCTTCCCAGGGGTGCAAACCGCGTTACTTCGGCTCAGCCAAGCGGGACGTGTGCTTGCCATCGCCTCCTCAAAGAAGGGCGACCTCGTCCATCGCTGCGTCGCCGACAACGATGCGACTGGCCTGTTCGCTACGATCGTGGGTCAGCACGGCAATGTACGTACCAAATCGCAGGCGATTGACCGTGCGCTGCATAATCTGAAGGTTGACGCCGATCACACCGTCATGGTTGGCGACCGATTCCACGACGTCGAAGGTGCCGCCTCCTTTGGCATCCCTTGCATTGGCGTACTCTGGGGCAACACGGGCACGCGTAAAGAGCTTGCTGACGCGGGAGCCACAGCTGTGGTTGATACCGTGGACGAGCTTATCTCGGTTTTGCTGGGCATAGAGGCGCAATAACAAACATTGTCTGGCAACGAGCGACAACAAGAGAAGACGTGCTGACATCTGCCCGCACTACCACGAACTCTAGCGCCTCACGCCGTCACCCGACAACCTTTCATGCTCACCGTGCCAGCATCCGCGCACGCATAAATCTCGCATACAATTGATATCTAACTTTTCAGCATTATGAAGTGGGAGAAACGCATCATGGACCGCATCAAAGTCATAGAGGTCAAGGAAGACGTCCTATCCAATAACGATCGGGCCGCCCAAGTCCTTCGTGAGCGCCTGCACGACAAGGGCGTGATGCTCATCAACCTCATGAGTTCGCCAGGATCCGGCAAGACCACGCTGCTCTCGGCGACCCTTGACGCACTTCCAAACGAACTGGCCATCGGCGTGATGGAAGCCGACGTTGACTCCGATGTCGACGCCTACGCCGTACAGAGCCATGGCGCTCGAGCCGTGCAGCTCCATACGGGCGGCATGTGCCACCTGGATGCCGCCATGACCGAGCAAGGCTTGACCGAGCTGGGCATCGACGGTCTTGACCTGGTCTTTCTTGAGAACGTGGGCAATCTCATCTGCCCCGCCGAGTTTGACACCGGCGCCGCGCGCAAAGTCATGATCCTCTCCACGCCCGAGGGTCACGATAAACCGCTCAAGTATCCCCTCATGTTTGAGGTCTCTGACCTGGTCATCGTCTCAAAGATGGACGTGGCGGAGTACTTTGACTTCAGCCTCGAGGAGCTCGAGAAGAACGTGCGCATGCGCAACCCCCGTGCAACCATCCTGCCGCTTTCAGCCAAGACGGGTGAGGGCATGGACGCTTGGCTGGACTGGTTGCGCGCCGAAGTGCAGGCATGGAAGGCGTAGCAATCGCTGCAGGAATTGGCGACCGCTTTGGGATGGATCAACGCAGTCGCCGAGGCATTAGGAGAGGAACATGAACCAGTTTGACAGGCCAGGAGGCCCGACCGGTCGCCCCAAGGACGCCTACGGCGGCGCCAGCGTTGAGGAGCGTGCACAGGTCATGCGCGGCGACATGACTGATGAGGAGATATCCGCGCGCAACGTCATCCCCACAGCCACGCCCGACGGTAAACCCCACCATGTCATCGCGGAGGAGTACTTCTCGGAGAACGACACTGCCACGCATTGGAAGCCCTCAACGCCCGACGAGCCAGGCCCCGCAGCGGCAGAGCCTCTCAAGCCCGGCGTTCTGCGCGAAGGCGCAAAAATCACGGACCGCATCCCCATCAAGCTCCACATGCGCAAGGCGACGCAGGACGACCCCGAGTATTGGGGCCTCGCAGCCGTCATGACCGAGGAGGAGGCAGAGCTCCTCAAGCACATGAAGGTGCGCGTACCAGAGACCTTCCAGCAGGTGGTAGAGGGTTCCGGCATGAACCCCGCGCGCGTACAACAGCTTCTTGATGACCTGTGCTACAAGGGCATCATGGAGTACAACTGGGAAAACCTTGACGGAAAGAACCCCGACCACAAGCGTCGCTACGTGCTGCCGCGCTACGTGCCCGGATCGGCTGAGTTCACGGTCATGAACCAGCACCTGCTTGAGGAGCATCCCGAGTTTGGCACCTTTTTCGAGCGCATGACCTACCTGCCGCTGACGGTGGCCACCAAGCTGGTTCCTCCCGGAGGCGCGGGCATTGGCATGCACGTCATCCCTGTCGAGCACGCCATCAAGCAGGAAAACGTCACCGCCTCGGTTGAGCACCTGAGTCACTGGCTCAAGAAGTACGACCGTTACGCCGCAAGTTCCTGCAGCTGCGCCCTCGC
>JAUNJR010000195.1 GCA_030533135.1 Coriobacteriales bacterium | reverse complement strand
TTCCTGCGGGGCGTCCACTGCGGGCGCCCCGCACCTTTCTCACCGTTAAGGAGCACATCATGAGCAAGAAGTTTCTGTGCATGGATGTCGGTGGCACCAACACGCGCGTCGGCATCGTCAACGACGAGTTCATCGTACTTGGATCGGCCATTGAGCCCACCAAGCAGCTTGCTGCCAAGGGCATCGGTGTTGGCCTCGCTGACCTCGTCCTCAAGTGGGCGGCGCTCGCCGAGGCCGAGGGCGACGAGCTCTCCCGCGTGGTCATTGGCGTGCCCGCCACGGTCGACGCCGCCTGCCGCCGCGTGCTACAGGCGCCCAACGTTGAGGGGCTTTCCGGGCTGGCCCTTGCTGATCAAGTTGAGGAGATGACAGGCATCCCCACCATCGTGGAGAAGGACGTGAACCTCCTCATTCTTTCGGACATTCATAGCCTGGACATCGATCCCAAGGCGTCAGTCACGGGTGTGTACTTCGGAACGGGCATCGGTAATGCGCTCTACCTGGGCGGGCAGGTCTGGCATGGAGCCCATGGCTCCGCGGGCGAGCTTGGCCACATTCCTATGCTGGGGCGCACCGAGACCTGTGGTTGCGGCAATCCCGGTTGCCTTGAGTGCTTTGGCGGCGGACATCACCTCGCAAGCGTTTGCAAGGAGTGCTTCCCCGAGACGCCTATTGGCGAGGCCTTCGCCAAGCTATCAAATGAGCCCGAGGTAATCGAGGTGCTTGAGGCCATGGCAATCGCCGTTGCCGCCGAGGCCAACATCCTCGATCCCGATGAGGTCATCATCGGTGGCGGCCTTCCGCTGATGCAGGGCTTTGACCGCGACGCCTTTGCCGAGCGCGTCCGCACACACCTGCGCAAGCCCTTCCCCGCTGAGACGCTCACGCTGCGCTACTCCCAGCATGGCCAGCTAAGCGGCCTGGTTGGTGGGGCTATCCGAGCAGCGATGTAGCAACCTTACGCCGTGCCGTAACGCAGCTTGCGATACGCGCGCGGCGTGATGTCGCACATCTTGGCAAAGCGGTACGAGAAGTTGCTTTCGGTGCTGAACCCCACCTGGCGGGCAACGGACCCAATGGGCTCGTCGGTCTCTATCAGCAGTTGCTTTGCTTTGCTGATACGCTGGCGAAGCAGGTAGTCGTGAGGGGAGGTGCCGAGCGACTGTCTGAAAAGCCTCGTAAGATAGCTCGCACTCACGCTCGCGGCCCTGGCGAGGTCGTCCACGGTAATGGGCTCTGCAAGATGGTCAGCAACATACGCGCAGGCAAGGCGCACGGGGTCATCCGAAGCGTCGGTTGCACGTGCCGTAGCCATGATCAGCTCGGAGAGCATGGTGTGCACAGCAATGCCCATGCGTTCCTCGTTCTCCACGCTCTCCGTTTTGATCTTGTCAAAAAGCAGCTCGAAGTGCGGCCGCATGCGCGTCTCTGAAAGCGTGATGGGCGTGAGTTTGGGAAGGCCAAGCCTGTGCGCCATTGCCTCGACGCCCACGCCTTCGATATGCGCCCACAGGTGATACCAATGGCCACGCGTGGGCGACGTACCGTAAATCTGCGGCATACGACAGTCCATGAGCAACGCCTGTCCGTGGTTGACCGTAACCGTGCGATTTGCCTGGGTGAAGTATCCCGCCCCGCCAAAGGTGTAGACCAAGAGGTAGCTGTCTTTGCTCGCCCTACCCGTCACAAAGTGTTCCCGGCCATAGAGCGTGCCCGCCTCGGTGCACACGAAGGGCATCTCAAGCTGCACCGATCCAGGCGTCGTCGCCAGCCAAAAGCTTCTGGGGTCGATGTCGCCCGTAATGTGATACCGCTGCTCGTTGCTTCTGGCCACGTCATCACCCAACCGTCAGGGATTACTATCTTGCATTAGTTGTATCACGAAGGAGGCACCACCCATGGCTCTCATCCAGATGAATTACCTGTCAAACGCGCTGTTGCGCACCGTTCCCGTCAACGTCATCCTGCCCGTTGACAAGGTCTCGTCAAAGACGCGTGACTATGAGGCCTGCACCAAGCCGTTCAAGACGCTGTATCTGCTGCATGGCATGTTTGGCAACTACACGGACTGGTGCGCCAACACCCGCATTCAGCGTTGGGCTGAGGAGAAGAACCTGGCGGTGGTCATGCCCTCCGGCGACAACATGTACTACGTGAACAGCCTCATCCCCTTCAATGACTACGGCGCGTTTATTGGAGAGGAGCTGCCGCGCATCATGCGGGCGGCATTCCCCCTGTCTGACCGGCGCGAGGACACCTTCATTGCGGGTCTTTCCATGGGTGGGTTTGGCGCTCTTCGCAACGGCTTCAAGTATGCGGACACGTTCGGCTACATTGCCGCTCTGTCGAGCGCCATCACCGTGCTCGACCCCACCTTCCACCCCATCGCAGGCGACAAGGCGGTCTTTGGGGACCTCGCCGCGGCGGCCCAGACCGACAAGAACTATCAGGTGTGCTACGAGCAGCTGAAGACGCGTGTTGCCGCAGGTGAGGCAGTCATGCCGCATGTGTATCTGGCCTGCGGAACTGACGACGAGTTCATCACCAGCACGCGCGCGCTGCGCGACCAGCTGCAGAACGATGGCGTTGACCTTGCCTATGACGAGGAGCCCGGCGGTCATGAGTGGGACTTCTGGGACAGGCAGATCAAGAAGGTTATCGATTGGCTGCCCCTCGATGATGCTGAGCAAGGGTTCAGTAGCGGAGCCATCGACTGACGTGAACAGGGGACGGGTACCTGTTCATGCCACTTGCCGAGC
>JAUNJR010000194.1 GCA_030533135.1 Coriobacteriales bacterium | reverse complement strand
TCCGTCACAGCCGCAGGGGAGATAACAACAAATATTTTTTTTGTGATTGACACACCGCCCCCGACCGCTTGTCACGACAGGGTTACTTCAGGGGCATGTTGTAAGACTCGATGGCCCCCATGGCTTCGATAAGCGCGTTGGTGCGGTACTTCATCTCGTTTGCAGCGCAGTTGAACACATAGATGACCACGTTTTGCTTGTATTTGATGTCGGCGTAGACATCGGGGCATCCGGCACGCGAGATGGCCAGGGCGATGCCCTCACCGACGGTCTCGGCGTTGGCAACATAGACGCCATGGAAGTCGGTCAGATCCTTGTCCAGGTCAAGCTTGCCATACGTGGCGATGACAAAGCAGCCAGGGGAGTCGAGTATCTGCATGTACTTCATGAGCTCTTCGTCGTTGCTGGTGCCCAAACGTTCAACGAGCTTCGGTATTGTGGTGCGCAGGTCAGCACTCTCAAGGATGGTCTGGCGCGCCTGCTTGATGACCTTTGCAGCTTCTGCCTCAGCCCTCTCAGCCTCTTCCTGGGCTTTCTTCTCCTCGGTGTTGCCGGTACGTCCAGCCGTGATGGCGCGTGCCTGGTCAGCGGCAAACTGCCGAGCCTGCTCGGCAGCGTTGCGCGCCTGAGCCATGCGCTCGTCTATCTGCAGTTGGTCCTTGGCGTCAATGGCAAACTTGCGCGCGGCGTTGGCGGCCTTTGCCGCCTCATCCATAGCCTGCTGCACCTCTTCAGGATGCTCCTTCACGAAGTCGTAGCCTTCCTTGAGATAACCGGCTACCTTGATGGCTATGGGAATGGCGGTTACGAAGCTCATGGATACCTCCTTGTATACGTCCGCACGTATTTACAGCAAGAGTAACACCGAAAAATGGATGTGTGCGTGCCAATCGCTCGACTTTCCTTGGAAGGAAGTTGGTGTACCGTGGTTTAATCAATACTTGAGATACTTTGGTTCGCAGGGAGGAAGTCGACATGAATCACGAGGAGCAGGCACGAGGTATTCACCGCAGCGGTCTCAACTGCTCAAACTCCGTTGACCGTGCGTTTGCAGACATCAATGGATCTGCTGGTAACCCACCCGCGCCGCGTAGCATTGCAGGCAAGTGCGGAGCGCTTCTTGCAGCGCAGAAGGTGCTGCGCGATCTGGGCGCTGGCCATGAGGCCGACCTTGAGGAGGCCTTCAAGTCGGAGCTTGGCTATGTTACCTGCTTTGACCTCAAGCGCAATCGTCGCAACTGTAACGACTGCGTGGGCGTGGCTGCTCGACTCGTGGATGAGTATCTCGGCTAGCATATGCTAACAGTCCGCAGAGGTGTCACCGCGTCGAATGTATCAGGATAAGAAGACCTTACGCTTGTGGGCTTCTTCTATCCCTTAGCCGTAGTTTGCCTTCCTGCAATCATTCTCGTCTCATGATGTGCTGTGGTATGGCCCGCTCGGGCGAGCAGAGGAGAAGGGAAGCAAAGGACACTATGGCAGACAAGGCGACAGTCGAGCGCCTGAGGGCAGAGGCGAAGGAGATTCGTAAGGATCTTCTCAAGCTGTGCCACCAGACTCTCATTCACATTGGCGGAGACCTCTCCGCGGCCGACCTCATGACGGTCATCTGGCAGTACGCGATGCACTACGACGCGGCCAACCCCAAATGGGAGGAGCGCGACCGCTTCGTCCTCTCCAAGGGCCACGCCTCTGCGGTCACCAGCTTCGAGCAGGTGCGCTTAGGCTGCTACGAGAAGGACGACATCTATCGCGAGTACGCAACCGACTTTGGCCGCTTTGGCATGCACTCCTGCAACCTCATCAACCCGCACGTCGAGGTCTCTTCGGGTTCTCTCGGCCACGGCCTGCCCGTAGCCACCGGCATCGCCAAGGCCCTCCAGCTACGCGGCAACAAGGTGAGCCGCGTCTACGTGGTCACGGGCGACGGCGAGCTCGACGAGGGCACCATGTGGGAGGCCTTCATGTGGGCCGCCAAGGAGAAGCTGGGCAACCTCGTGGTGTTCTGCGACGTGAACAAGCTTCAGTTTGACGGCTATACCACCGACATCTGCCCCTCGGAGCCGCTCGACAGGAAGCTTGAGGCCTTCAACTGGCGTGTACGCCGCATCAACGGCCACGACATGGCCGCACTTGTCGATGAAGTCGATGCGCTTCCCGCTCCCGACTCCGACGTCCCCACCGTCATCATCTGCGACACCGTGAAGGGCAAGGGCGTGAGCTTCATGGAGAACCAGATCGCCTGGCATGCGGGCATGCTCGGCGACGCCGATTACGAGCAGGCGATCGCCGAAGTCGAAGCCGCTTTCGAGAGGGGTGAGTAGCATGGGAATGGACTTCTCGCTCAACATTGGGTCCTTTGCAGCAAGCGCCCGTGACGTTGCGGGTCAGGCACTTCTCAAGCTTGGCGCAGACCATCCGGAGCTTGTCATCGTCAACGCCGACCTCGCCACCTCCACGCGTACCTTGGCCTTCGCCGAGCAATATCCCGATCGCTCCTTCAACGTGGGCATCGCCGAGCAAAATATGGTCTCCGTCGCGTCGGGCATGGCACGCGAGGGGCTTCGTCCCATCGTCTTGACCATGGCCCCCTTCCTCTCCATGCGTGCCTGCGAGCAAGTGCGCACCGATGTCTGCTATGGCAAGGTGCCGGTCATCATGCTGGGCACGTATGCTGGTTACTCGGGCGGCATCAGTGGCGCCACGCACTCCGGCCTCGAGGACTGCGCCATCATGTGCAGCTTTGGCGGCATGACCGTGCTCGAGCC
>JAUNJR010000018.1 GCA_030533135.1 Coriobacteriales bacterium | reverse complement strand
ACTGCGTGAGCATTACTGATAGCCAAGGCGCGGCAGTTGTCGACAACGGTGACGTCCCCGCGAGCGAGCCTGAGGTTGGGTACCCCGCTGGCAATTTCGTTATTACCCGTACGGGTAATGGAGATACCGAGATCAATATCCGCGGCGCTTGGGCAGAGGGATCCAACACGCAGGAAGTGTGGCGTAGGTGGCATCTGAACCACCTTGACTATGACATGGGCTTCGATGGTCCGCATGACTTGCTCGTGTGGGCACTTGGGGGCTTTGAGAGCTACTCTTCGCTTGTTGACACGACCCAGGAGCTGACGCTTAACGAGAATCTGGCTGAGGTAGATGGCCTTACCATCGAGTACACGGTTGGCATTTGGGATAACGACGAGTTTGTGAAGACCTTTGGGACCGACAGTGGCCTTTACACCGTGAGTGACGATGGCCTGAGCATCACGAGCAACGCGGCGGCGATGGCCGAGCAAGACATCTCTGACCTGCGCGTTATTGCCCAGGCAAAGCTTGGTGACACCATACTCTGCGAGTCCCATAACGACTTCTGGTTCCACCTGCGTCGTGCCGAGGAGTACTACGACCTCAACCGCGACGAGAGCATGATCATTGGTTGGTGGAACCGCATTGACCGCCAGCGCGATGCGTTTGTTCGCAATCCGGACTATCCAGATGGCGCGCATGTGCCCTTCCAGATTACGAATGTCGAAGTGGAACAGCATCCGGTACGGAGCGTCGAGCGTGTGATCGACCTGAAGAAGGTCTACGAGAACGACGATGAAACGAGTGAGAACTACTGGTGGGAGTACTGGGCAGTTGGCTACGGCTCCGCAGAACTTGAGGTGACGTACATCGATGTCTCAGGGGCGACGCGGACTCATAAGTTCTCGGTTTCGGTGACCGCTGACGTCTACAACGTGGACGTGTGGGCTGACGGCTCTGGTATGACCATGCCTGGCGGCAGCGTGACGCTGCAGGCTGAGGGCATCCATCATCGTGATTATGGCGAGGACACCCAGGAAAACCTGACGTATCAGTGGGAGATCGATCAGGATTTGATCGAACAGGGCATCTGTCAGCTGGTTGTTGACGAGAATGACCCGTCGCGCGCAACGGTTACCTTTGCGGCAACGCCTGATCACGGCGCTCAGCTGTACTGGCGTGAGGCGTGGGTCACGGTTCACCTGATTGATGAGGGCTTTGAATTCGCTGAAAACACTATCAACGTCATCTGCTGCAGCGATTACGAGGAAGTCTGGCCCGCAATCCTTGATCGAAACCTCGACGTGAACCAGTCCATCACGGTGACGCCTGAGGTCAGGCACTACTGCGCGAGCTTCCTCGAGGAGGATGACCCCCACGAGTACGAGGTCGTAGAGGGGGCAACCTTCAGCTGGGACTATGACGAGAACGCTTTCAACGTCGTGGACAATGGCGCCGGCAGCTATACGATCACGCGCCTGGCACATTGGCCCGTTCAACTGCGGCTCTTTGCCGACTGGACTGACGGTGACGGCAATCATCGGCATGAAGATCGCACCTATCCGATGAACTACCTCGGTGAGCCTTCGTCTTTGGACAACGCTACGTTCAGCGAGATCCCAGACCAGACGTACTCGGGCAGCGCCTTGACGCCTGCCGTCACTTTGACCGACGGCGACAAGACCCTGGTTGAAGATACTGACTACACGTTGGCTTATGACGCCAACATCAACGCCGGCACCGCAAAGGTTACCGCCACCGGCATGGGCAACTACCAGGGCACGGTTTCCACCACCTTCACCATTCTGCCCAAGAGCCTTGAGGACGCGACCGTCACCATCGGTAACAAGTACTACACGGGCAATGAGGTGACGCCAGTCCCGACTGTGAAGGATGGGGAGACAGCGCTCGTCAAGGATACGGACTTCACCGTTACGTATATCAACAACGTCAAGGTCGGCAAGGCGACGGCGACCATCACGGGTACGGGCAACTATACCGGAGAGGTCACCAAATACTTCAAGGTCGTCGGGCAGGTCTCCAAGGCGACGGTTTCCGCAGTGGCTAACCAGACCTACACCGGCAAGGCCATCACGCCCGCACCGACGGTCAAGTTTGGAAACACCACGCTCAAGAACGGCACGCACTACACGCTGACATACGCAAATAACACCAAGCCCGGAGAGGCTACCATCACCATCAAGGGCAAGGGCTATTACAACGGAACGAAGACTGTTACCTTCAAGATTACTGCGCCCATCACCAAGGCAACCGTGTCCGCCGTGAAGAACCAGGCGTACACCGGCAAGGAGATCAAGCCTTCGCCGACCATCAAGTTTGCAGGCGTCACGCTCAAGAAGGGCACGGACTACACGCTGACGTACAAGGACAACAAGAAGGCTGGCACCGCGACCATCACCATCAAGGGCAAGGGCTTCTACACGGGCTCTAGGACCGTGACCTTCAAGATTACCGCGACGGGAACGTGGAAGAAGTCGGGCTCTAAGTGGTGGTACTGCTACACGAACGGTGACTATCCGTACTTGCAGTTCCTTGACATCGACGGCTGCCGTTACTACTTCGACAAGAACGGCTATATGGTCACGGGTTGGCAGCAGATTGGAAGCGACTGGTACTACTTCCGCAGCGACGGCAAGATGGCAGGCGGGTGGTTCAAGTCTGGCTCATCTTGGTACTACCTGATTCCGAGCGGGGCTGATGCGGGCAAGATGGCTGTGGGCTGGCACAAGATTGACGGAAAGTACTATTACTTCTACAGCTCGGGCGTCATGGCCGTGAACACGAAGATTGGCAACTACACCGTTGGCGCCGACGGGGCAAGGAAGTAGGTAGCAAGGCTTTGAGCTAAGCTCCAGAAGCAATGAGAAGGGTGGCCTCGCAGCAATGTGGGGCCACCCTTTCTGTCACGTTGGGGACTGTCCCCAACGTGACAGTTTCGTTTTCATGCATGCAAGAAACAGTCGTGTTCTTTCGAAAAATTATCCGTGGCTTCATTCGCCGAATGCACAACCCTCACGAGGTGACACAATGTGTTTGAGCGCACATAAGAGAGGAGCTTTCCATGAAGATTACGCGCGCGCAGGTCAACCACATCACCAATCCGCTCGGCTTTTACTTGGGCAAGCGCCCCACGTTTACGTGGACGGTGGAAGGTGCAGAAGGCAAGACGGCCGAGGCTTCGCGTGTTTTGGTGACTACCGGCGAGACCGTGGTTGCCGACACTGGTTGGGCCGACCTTGACTCCAAGGCATGCGCTCTTGACATCCCCCTTGCACCGCGCACGCGCTACGAGTGGACGGTCTCGGTGCGTACCGACGCCAACGAGGAAGCAACGAGCGAGGTTGCGTGGTTTGAGACAGCCAAGATGGGCGAGCCATGGCAGGCTCAGTGGCTTACCTGTGACTACGCCGAGCCACGCCACCCCATCTTCTTCAAGGAGCTTGGCTTGGCTGAGAAAGAGATTGCCAGCGCTCGTCTCTATATCGTCGGCTTGGGTCTCTACCAGGCCTTTATTGATGGTGAGCGCGTGGGGAACGAGTACCTGGCTCCTGGTACGCACGCCTTTGACCAGTGGATCCAGTACCAGACCTACGACGTGACGGACCAGCTGAATGATGCAGAGAGCGATACCAGGCTGTCTGTCGCGCTGGCCCACGGTTGGTACAGCGGCCGCTTTGGCTTCGTCAAGAGCGACCGTGGCTTCTACGGCAACGACTGGCGGCTCATCGCTGAGCTACATGTGACCTATGTCGACGGGACCGAGCAGGTAATTGGCACGGATGACTCGTGGCAGGTGACGCGCGGCCACGTCACGTTCTCCAACATCTACGATGGAGAGCACGTGGACGACACGCTGACGTTCACCACGCCGGTGGCTGCGGACCTGCTGCCCGCGGACGAAGCCGCTGCGGCGACGGCCAAGCTGCACGACCGCTTGAGCCTTCCGGTGGTGGCCCACGAGACCTTCGAAGCGACGCTTATCGAGACTCCCGCTGGCGAGAAGGTGCTTGACCTTGGCCAGAACATTGCTGGCACGTTCCGGCTGCGCGTCTGCGAGCCTGCCGGCACCAAAATCAAACTGCAGATGTCCGAGCTTCTACAGGACGGCAACTTCTATCGCGACAACCTGCGCACGGCCGAAGCGGCGTTTGAATACGTGAGCGGCGGGGGAGAGCACGTGCTTGAGCCGCGCTTCACCTTCTACGGCTACCGCTACGTCAAGATCGAGGGCATCGACGACCTTGATCCAGCCGATTTCACTGGCGTCGCCCTGTACAGCGACTTTGACGGCGAGCGTGGCCGCATCTCGACGGGCAACGCCAAGGTTAACCAGCTTATCTCCAATGCGCGCTGGGGCATGAAGGACAACTTCCTGGATACCGCGACCGACTGTCCGCAGCGCGACGAGCGCATGGGCTGGACTGGTGACGCCAACGTCTTCAGCAGGACGGCCCTGCTCCTTTCTGCGCCGTACGCGTTCTACCGCAAGTACCTGTACGACATGGCCCTTGAGCAGGCAGCTCATGGCGGCATGATGCCCATGGTGGTGCCCAGCTACGGCATGAACGGCGCGCCGGCCGTGTGGGGTGATGCCACCACGTTCATCCCGTGGAACATGTGGGAGATTGACGGCGACCCTGCCATCCTGGCAGAGCACTATGGCGCCATGAAGAGCTGGGTTGACTGCGTCGTGGCACAGGATGGCGAGGGCCATGCGCTTTTGAATTCTTTCCAGTTTGCTGACTGGCTGGCGCTTGACAGCAAGGACCCCGAGGGGCGCATTGGTGGTACGGATGGTTCGTTTGTTGCGTACCTCTACCTGTGGAAGAGCGCGTGCATCGTGGCGGATACGGCGCGCGTGCTGGGGCATGAGGCGGATGCTGCGCACTATGGCCAGGTTGCCGAGCAAGTTCGTGACTGGATTTACCAGGAGTACTACACTCCGAACGGCCGTTGCGCCGTGACGACCATGACGGCGTACGTGCTCTGCCTGGCTTTTGGCTTTGGCAACCAGGAGTGGGCCAAACAGCAGCTGCGCAAGCTACTACAAGAGAATGGTGGCCACCTGGTCACGGGCTTTGTCGGAACGCCGCTGCTGTGCCCGGTGCTTTCTGAGGCGGGCCTTGATCGCGAGGCGTACACGCTGCTGCTCAACGAGGATTATCCTGGCTGGCTGTACTGCGTAAACCTTGGCGCGACCACCATCTGGGAGCGCTGGAATTCGCTCGACGCTGATGGACACATCACGGGCATTGGTATGAACTCGCTGAATCACTACAGCTACGGCGCTATCGTGGAGTGGATCATCAACTATGCGGCGGGTCTGCAGCCGACCACGCCGGGCTTTGGCACCGCGCGCATTGCTCCGCACGTTGGCTGGAAACTGGGGTCGGTGAGCGCGGCGATTGACACGGCGGCTGGCATGTACCGTGTGGCGTGGAGCTGCGTTGACGAGACGCACCTGCATGTGTCGGTGACCGTGCCGTTTGGCGCGAAGGCGACGGTTGAGTTGCCGTTTGCGACCGAGGCCGCGTACGAGGCGCTTGGCGGACACGAGCTGGCGGCTGGCAGCTACGACGTTACCTACGAGACGACCGAGCCCCTGCGCCGCGTGCCGTGCGTTGACTGGACGGTCGCGCGCATTCTTGATGATCGAGAGGTCAGTGGGGTGGCGCGTCGGTTTGTGGATGGCTTTGACTACGCTACCAGCCAGGCCGATCCGACCAAAACCCTGCGCGAGCTGCAGGCGGAGGGCTTGGGCCAGAATCACAAGATGACGGCAGGCGAACTGGCTGCCTGCGATGCAGCGCTGCGCGCGCTTGCGGACTAGGGACTGCTGCGACGTGCGGTAGGTGCGCGGGTTTAACGTGCATTACTTACTTCGCGTGAAGTGCTGCGTGCGTTGTGCTCGCAGCCTTCACGCGAAGTTGCTTTTGGGGCGGCTCGGGGGCCTCCCAGCCCACTTCGCGTGAGGTTATGGGCCGATTTGCCCGCTTGGAGTTCACGCGAAGCGCCTCCCGAGGCCTTTGGAGGGCCTCCCAGCCCACTTCGCGTGAGGTTATGGGCCGATTTGCCCGCTTGGAGTTCACGCGGAGCGCCTCCCGAGGCCTTGGAGGGCTTCCCAGCCCACTTCGCGTGAAGTTATCGCTGGATGAAGTCGTATAGCGCCTCGGCCGCGCTGTCGACTAGCAGGTCAGCGCTCCTGTGCATCTCCTCAGGCGACGACTTGAACGTATAGGCCACGTCAGCCGCATCAAGCAGCTCAAGGTCGTTGAACGAGTCACCGATACCCGCGGTAAGATCGGCTCCGTAGTACTCCGCAAGATGCCGAAGCCCCGTGCCTTTCGAGCACCCCGCCGGAAGCACGTCAATGCTTGCAAGGTTGACGTACGCTGTGAGTACGCCTGCGAAGTGCTCTCGCACCAGCGCGGCTGCTTCGTGCGCCTCATCGATGGTCACGGTCTCGATTCCCATGCCGTAGAACGGCCCCTCGACCTCGTCAAGCGAACGTGCTGTGCGCAAGATGGGGAGGTACAGGTCGGTCGAGAAGGTCCAGTAATCCTCACCACCCACAACCAGCTCGTACTCGGGCGACTTGCACAGCGGCCTCACCAGCTCGCAGCACTCGCGCACGATGTCGCGCGAGACGGTCTTGTTCCAAATTAGCTGCCGGTCGCGATCGTAAAGCGCGGCACCCGTGGTGGCAATGTAGAAGTCAAAGGGGATATCGTCGCCAGTCTGACCCGTGAGCGCGCACAGCGGCCGGCCAGTGCACGCCCCAAAGAGACCGCCGGTTTCCTGAAAAGCGCGGATGGCCGTAAGGTTCTCCTGACTGATGAGTTCGCCCGTTTCCTGGAAATAGAGTGTGCCGTCAAAGTCGCTAGCGAAGAGCTTCTGCATGTCGTCTCCTGTCGTATTGGTTACTCCTCATGATAGGGGAAGTACTTTGACGGCGCGAACGAGCCTGAACAAGCGCTACACTCCTTGACAGAATGGTGACGTGAGAAAAGAGACTCACATGCGTTTCTTCACGGCAGACCTGCATCTGGGCGACAAGACCATCGCGCGGTGGCGCGGTTTTGACGACGTGGCCGAGCACGACGCGATGGTCCTTTCTAACATCAACGACACGGTGGCGGAGACCGACGAGCTCTGGCTTCTGGGTGACCTCTGTCGCGCGCGGGTGGAGGACGTGCGGGCCATGCGCGATGCCATCCGCTGCTTGCAGATCAACGTGGTGGTGGGCAACCATGACTCGCGTTCTAAGTTTCTGACCTGCGGCGGGTTTGTCTCGGTCGAGTACTATGCGGAGGTTGGCCGCGTCAAGCGCGATGGCTACAAGTTCGTGATGAGTCACTATCCCATGCTGGATTGGGACCGTGCCTACCACGGCTCGTTCATGCTGCACGGGCATATCCACAGCCTGCCGTCCGACGAGCCTGAGTCGGATGACTTCGTGAACCCGCCTTCGCGCGAAGAGGGCGGCATGGGCATGCGGGGTTACAACGCCTGGAATGCTCAGCGCTGCATCCGCCGGTTTGACGTGGGCATGGACGCAAACGGATATCGTCCCGTGAGTGATCAGGACATTCTTGCGGCGCTGCCCGATGACGCGACGTGGAGCGCGACGCACGGCCTGCCTGTCAATTGATGGAGCGAGCGAACGGGCTATGAGGTGAGCTCGGTGACCTCAAGCTGGTCGTCTACCAGCCGAATCATGCACTCAGCTGGGTGGTCGTGGCGGTAGTAATCGCCCGCGAAGTATGAAACGACCAAGTACGGACCCTGGGCGTCGACATACCCCTTCATGCTCGTGACCTCGTACGCGCCATTGACGTACCCATAGGCGCCAAAGCCATCCCCGGAAACAAACAGCTCAAGCACGTTGGGTGCCTCGTCGCCGTTGTCGATGAACTCAAGCGACACACACTCCTCGACGCCGTTGCCGTTAGCGTCCCACCAATAGGCATTGCCCTCTTGGCGAAGCTCGACACCACCGTCTTCCTGCGGTTTCTCGACAAGGCCAGCCAGCGTGTTGGCCAGCTCTCGCACCGCTGCCGGGTCCTCGACTGGGTAGAGCCTGTCACCGAAGTCGGCGAGGTCAGCCGTTCTGAACGCGAAGGTGATGAGCTCTTGGCCAGAGTCAAACGAGAAGCTAAGATATCCATCCTCAAACGGGGTGTACACGGGGTGCTCCAAATCAATGCGTACGGCGCTCAGGGCGTTCCAGTACTGCGTTATGGTCGCCTCGTCGTGGACAAAGCCCAGCGTTTGGCCATTTTCAAAGAGCTTCAGGCTCTGGGGGATGCTGCTGCCGTCCTTGATTCCTTTGTCAAATGCGGGGTAGCTTGTATATTTGTTCAGGTATTCGCCTATTGTGACCGTACCGGAAAGGCCGTACGGAGGTACCAGCTGCTCGGCCTGCTGCGAGCCGCCGCAACCCGCGAGTGACGTCAGCCCAAACCCGATGGCTGCCAGAAACGCGCGCCGTGTCCAGTTGGAACGCGTGAGATTGGTTGTCTTCATGGGGCTCTCCCGTCTTGCGTTGCTAGGCCAGGGGTATTTCGGTCCAGTTGGCACCGGGGTCAAAGCCGCCGGATCCGCCGATGACGTCGCCAGCTTGGTTCTGGTAGGCACGGTCAGCCGAAGTCGAGAGCTCAACATGACGCCCGTCGGTTGTGACGAAGGTGTTCACGCCTCGCATGGCATCGGCAAAGCGCTCGGAGCCACTTGTGGTGTTGAACTGGGCGTTGGTGCGCTCGCGGAACGCCGCGTGGTGCGCGTCGCTTGCCGCCTGCCAGGATGCCATCTGCGCGTCGTGGGCTGCTTGAACCTGCCGCATTGCTGCCTGCTGGGCTTGGAACTGCGCGTTCATGTTTGCGACTTGCTGGTTGGTGGCCGCCTGCGTGGCTGCGGCTTGCTGCTGGGAGGCGGCCATCATCAGGCTGAACAGGTCGTTGTGTAGCTGGACTGTCGCGATGAGCGGAAGAAATGCCTGCTTGAAGGCGGCATCAAACTCGGGCTTCTTGGCACGCAGCGTGGCGCAGGTAAGAACGTTCCAGATGATGGTGCCGTCCTTGACATAGGAGCCAAAGTCAGGAATGGACCAGCCGTTGGTGCTCTTGGCGTTCTCGAGGGACTTCTCCGTGGCTTTTGCCTTTTTGTTGGCCGTGAGCAGTCCGCCCAGAAGCCCAAGGCCCGGGGACATGCCCAAGGGGCCATCGCCGACGCCCGAGGCATCCTTCACAGCAACAAGCCGCTGGTAGCAGGCGTAACGCCACACTTCTCCATCGTCAAAGGTGAACTCGTAGATGCGGATGACCTCTGCGGCAAACGGGTCCTTGATCAGCGCCCCGCCCGAAGCCTTGGCCGCCTGCTGGAAGAGTGCCCAAGCTTCCTTCTGGCGCTGCGGCAGGTAGGGGCTTGCCAGCTGCGTGACAAGCTTGAGGTCGTGGGCGCCGGCTTTCTGGATGATGGTGGAGATCAGGTTGTCTGACAATGCGCGTGGGTCGGGCATCTCGGCGTAGTTGGTGCGGTCGACGGCTGAGATGGCAGCGCCGTAGGTAGCCATCAGGCGCTTCATGCCGGCGCTGTTGCGCTGCCCAGCCTCGCCGTTATTGAGATCGATGACGGCGCTCGTGTCGGCCTTGAGCGATACGGACGGGATGAAGGGCCGTGAGGTCGAGTTTGTTTGCTTGAGGTTTGTGCTGGTAACGCGCCAGTTGGTGGGGAGCGTCGCGACAAAGAGACCCCGCCCGGTGGCCTGGTCATGGAGCGATACGGTCTGGTAGGACGGCTGAACCGGTGCCTGCGTGGGTGCCGGCTGTTGCTGCGGGGCCGCGGTTCTCAAGGCGATGGGCGTGCCGCATCCCGGGCAGAAGCACCGTTCGAGTCCCTTTGGAGGAACAAACGAGAGGCCACAGCTCGGGCATGTGATTTTGGTGTTCTGGTCGCTCATACTAGTCCTCCCAAACGATGTCGATCTGGTTGTCCTGCAAAGCACGGACGAGCGTCCACAGGGGACCGCTGCCCGTGGTGACGTAATCAAACGCGCCCCACGCGAGGTCTCCGCCCTCAAAACGGAACGTCACGTAGGTTCCGTCCTGCATGGCAAAGGAAACGTGGTGGTAGGCGTCGGTGATGTAGGAGCCTTCCTCGTTGCTGACGCGGACATGCGCGAGGTAATTATAGATTGCGGTGATGACCTCTGGGTCGGTGACGGTGACGTCGGGGAGGCTCCCTCCCTCGTCATAGAGGACGTTGCACGACGTGGGAACCTTTCCCGCGTTCATGTCGGCGATGAGCATGGCCCCGCCCTCGTTGTTCTGGAAGAAGAGGACCGAATCTGCTGGGATTTCGGTGACGGGGACACTCATGCGCGTGATAGGCTCGGGTTCAGGCTCGGGCTCCGGAATAATCGTAACTTCGACAGGGGCAAAGGGTCCCACTTGCCGAACCGACATGACGCCCAGAACGATCGCAACACCCAACCCGAGGGCGGCCAGCGCAAGCAGAGCTTTCTTGACACGTGACGGAACGCGCTCCATGGCGAGCTCCTTTCATCCAAAGGGCACGCGAATCATGCCCCACTGTAGATAATACGAGTCAGGCAGTCCAGTTGTCGGGCTTGTTTGGTAAACGTTGTGCCGTGCTGTCTATGCTTGCGGTACCCAGACGGTGGCATCCTGGGGAACCTCGGGCTCTCCGAGGAAGGCCAGCACTTCGCGCATGAGGGCACCCATCTTGTCAGCAAAAATCTCTGTGTTGTTGATGAGCGTGAAGCGCGGGTGATCCTTCCAGGCATTGATTAGGAGGTCATCCACGATGGCCGCCTGCTCGGGCGTCTCGGCTCGGGCCGCGTTGTTCTCGAGGGTATAGGCCTTTTCCAGCCCCTTTGCGGCGGTCACCAGGTGAAAGACGATGTCATAGCGAGAGTAGAGCTCCTCACGCGTGGTGTGGTAGTCGGCAAGGAGCTGCTCGAAGCCCTCGGGGGTCATGTAACCGGCGTGGTCCATGACGCCACGGTCGAAGAAAATGACGATGCGGTCGGCATCCATCTTCTCGGCGGCGTGGACGAAAGTGGCCTCCTTGCCAAGCTGCATCTCGAAGACGGCGCGCTGGAAATCGTCGTAGCTGCGGCAGGTCCAGGGTGCCACGCCGCCATTGATGAGCTCCGTGGCGGCCTCGGGGACAAAGATCAGCTGGTAGCCACGTGCCTCGAGACCCTTTTTCAGCCACTGAAGGCCCGTCGTCTTGCCCGAGCACGGGCCGCCGCCAATAAGGATGGTGCTGATCTGTGGCATGAGAGCTCCTCTCGCACGTAGTGTCGCTCTTATTGTGGCACAAGCGCGGCAGTCTGATGATGCTGGGCTACCCCCAATTGCACGTTATCTGCCACGATAGGAGGCTTTTCGTTGGGTGTTGGACAAAAAACGCGAGCTTCTGCATAAAGTTAAAAAGATGATGTTAGGTGGGAAAGTCCTCTACCTGCACTTTTCCTAAACCAGCGAAAGCAGCTCGGGTGCCTGTATCCCCACGATGGGAAAAGGCACCCGAGCTGCTCTGCGATGATTTACATAAGCGCAGGTAGAGGTCCCACGGGTGACGAATCAATAATCTAATGAAATGCAGAAGCTCGCGTTTTTTGTCCGACACCCTCTCAACATGAGCGAAACCCAAGAAATAACGTGCAACCGTGGGCAATTCGGGACGTGCCGGATGAACTGCTTAGGGGTTGACCGTGTCATGCACGTCGATGTCGTCGCGCACGGTGATAAAATCTGCCTCAACCCGGTCCCACGTGATCATGACGCTCTCCTGGACAAAGAAAGCCCGCAGGTCCTCGGCTATTTCGCGGACGGTGCTCGGGTCAACGTCAATGAGCGTGAGAACGAGGTTGTTCTCGTCGACATAGGTGCCATCCTCGTGGAAATAACCGCCCCCGGTAACCTCAAACGAGAACGCAACGTGATAGTTTTTGCATACACGCCGCAGGGTTGTCACATAACGCGACGTATCAAAGCGCTGTTCGCGCGTGAAGGCGTCGTTCAGACCCACATAAATCTTCGCTTCCACCATGTTGGGGCACCCCTTAGCAGTCCGACTCTATCGATTGCGCAGCAGGCAGGTAAAAGCTACGGCGCCGTTCTTCCACGAGGCTCTGATGCTTCCACGTTGACGTTCGCAGATACTTTCTGCAACCGAAAGGCCGATGCCGTAGCCCTCCTGATTGCTATGCGCCTCGTCGTCGCGGTAGAAGCGTTCAAAGAAGCGGCTGTAGTCCACGTTCTCGCCTTCCGCAAACGTGTTGGCCACCACCAACGTGACTGGCCTACCCACACGCGGTCCCGTCAACGAAACGCTTACGGTACCACCCACGTCGCAGTACTTGAGGGCGTTATCCACCAGTATGGTTACCAGCTGCTGGATGGCGCTCTCGCGGGCGACAAGGCTCACGTTGTCTTCCAGCTCGCAGACCAGCTCGTGATGTCCTTGATGGGCAAGCGACTGGAACGGCTCGACAGAGGCTGCCACGACTTTGGTTACGTCAATCTCACTCAAATCGTCCCGGCTCTCACGCTCCTCGGACCGGGCAATCATCACCAGGTTCTGCACGAGGCCGTCCATGCGGTCCACCTGCCGCATCGTTGACTGCGTCCACTCGTTATCGCCCTGTAGGAGCTCGATGACCTCGGTGTTTGCGCGTATGACGGCCAGCGGGGTCTTGAGCTCGTGGCTTGCGTTGGTGATGAACTGCCGCTGCCTGCGGGCGTTCTCGATCTCGGGGCGAATGGCGCTTGAAGAGATGAGTACCACCACAATGAACGTTACGGTAAGGGTCACGCCGCAGATGAGCATGGTGTTCCAGAGCACTTCACGGTTGATGCGTAGCTGGGTGGAGTAGTCCACGAACACCGCAATGGTGCCGCCGCCTTCGTTGGTCCGCACCTCGTAAAAGAAGTTGTCAATGGTGGCCAGCCGATAGTTGGGTCTGCCGACCTTCTCGGCATAGGCAACCGCGGCCTCCTCGCTGACGCTGGCGATGCTCTCGGTGTTGATGTAATAGGGGTGCCCGAGACGGTCGCTGACCACGGCAAAGTAGCGCGTGCTGTAGAGCAGCTCGGTAGAGTAAAGCGGCAAACCAGGATACGTGATGTCCCCATCGTTGTCGACGGTAGCCTCGGGTAGCGTTCCGTTGTTTTCGATAATGAGGTCGATGATGAGGGCGGCCTGTGAGCGCATGGAGGCATAGTTGGCAAACGCGGTCGCACCGCCCATGACGAGAATCACCACAAAGAACGAGACCGTCGTCACGAGGATGAACTGGCGGCGCAGCTTCTCTACCGCGGAGTCGTTCATACCGAAGCCTCGTCTGCCTGCATCACCAGGCGCCAACCGACGTCGGGCGAGCCGTCAACCGTCACACACGATCCGGCCCAGTTGAGCTTGCCAGACAGATACGAGATGTACAGCAGCACGGTGTCCTGACCCGCGTCGGCCTCGTCGGCCCAGACGTTGCCCAATAGGAAGTCGGTGCCCAAGCGGTGCCGGGCATTGCGCATGAGGGTATGCATGAGCTCGAACTCTTTTACGGAGAGGCGCACTGCGTTGGCGGCGCGCAGCTCGTAGGTGCCAACGTCCAGCGTGAGGTCACCGAAGGCAAGGTTGTCGCGGTTGATGGCCGCGCGCCTCGTCATCGATCGCACGCGGGCAAGCAGCTCCTTCATGGCAAAGGGCTTGGTCAGGTAGTCGTCAGCTCCGGCGTCCAACCCGGTCACGCGGTCGTCGACCTCAGCCTTAGCGGTCAGCAACAGCACGGGCGTCGTAATGCCTTCGGTGCGAATGCGCTCAAGCACCTGAAGTCCATTGAGCTTGGGCATCATGATGTCCAAGACGATGCCGTCAAAGGGCTCATCCTCGATGGATTGCAGGGCCTCCACGCCGTCAAAAGTGGCTGTGACCTCGTAACCCTCGTGTTCGAGAATGGTCACGAGTGCCCGGTTGAGGTCGCGCGTGTCCTCGGCAAGTAGCAGCTTCAGTCCCATGAACCTTCCCTTCTAGCCGCGCGTGGTGCCCAGAATCATGTCGCGGATGGTCTGCATGGAGGCGTCCGTCGCAGCAAGCTCGTCGGCACAACGCTTGAGCTCGGCCACAATCAGCCGCTCGTTGCCCTCGAGGTCCTTCTTGTACTTAAGGTGATGCTCGAGCGCTGCCCACGTGTCCATCGAAATGGTGCGCAGCTGGATCTCGGCTATGATGCCCGCTTCGGTCCGCACGATGAGGTGATAGCTGCGATAACCGTTGGGCTTGGCGTGGCGGATATAGTCCTTCTCTGCGATGACCTCAAGGCCAGGAACGGTGCGCAGCAGGTCGCGGAACGCGTACACGTCGCTCAAAAAGGAGCAGACCACGCGGACGCCCACGGCGTCGTGAATGATTTCGAGTGCAGATTCCGGCGTCTCGGGCAGGCCGCGATGGCGGCACTTTGCGCGCATGCTCTCCTCGGATTTGACGCGCGACAGGATATGTTCAACGGGGTCGAAGTCGCTTTCTTCGCGCATGTGGTCGCGCAGCTGTTCGACGCAGGCAACGAGCTGTTCGCACGTTGCCTCGAGCTCGGGCCTGCGCCCTCCATAGATGTCGAGAGCGGTCTCTTGCTGATTCATAATCACCCCGTTTTCCGTCCGTGTAGATACATGGTATTCCCCAGACGGGCGGTGGCTATGCGTATGAGTCCGACACGCGGACAACTCCTTAAGGCTGAACGGTTCCTGATGACCTGTCAGTCCGTGGTTTTGGCGCGCACGGCAGGCTATACGGTTTCGTTGCGCACAAAGAAGGCGCGGGCATTCTCAAAGAAGAGCCTATTGGCGATCGTCGTCCCAAAACAACCAACCACGCGCTGGTAGAACCCCGTATTCTTCTCTGCGGTGTCCAGCCAGTCAGGTGTTGTGCAGCCGTCAAAGTCACTGCCCAAGGCTATGGCCCGCTCGCCTCCGAGGTCCAAGAACCGCTCGATGTGCGCAGACAGGTCCTCGAAGCTCACGTCGCGCGGGCGAGCGGCTCCGTCGCGGACAAACTCGATGCAGTAGTTCAGGCCAACGATGCCACCACCGTCGACAATCGCGCGGAACTGGTCATCGGTCAGATTGCGCCGATGCCCGCAGACCGCGCGCAGATTGGAATGCGATGCGGCGATGGGTCGCCGCACCATGCGCATCAGGTCCCAGAAACCCACATCATTCAGGTGCGAAACGTCCACGACGATGCGTCGGTCCTCCAGTGCTCGTACCACCTGGCGCCCAAACGACGAGAGCCCGTCGGTCGTGTCGTGGCCGCTGGCAATGGTGTTGCGTCCGTTCCAGGTGAGCGTGACCATCTTGACGCCGTCATGGGCGAACTCATCAATAACGCCCAGGTCATCGCCGATGGGCGATCCATTCTCAACCGTCAGAAGCGCTGCGACCTTGCCCTCCGCAAGCACGCTGTCCAGCGTCCGTGCGTCGCGCACCTGCGTCACGGCGTCGGCATGCTGCGCAACCTGTGCGTGAAAGTAGTTCCGTGCGCGACGGTAGAACTCCAGCGGAGAGATGCTGTGCAGGTCATCGGGAACCCAGATGGCAAAGCACTGGGTCCACGGACCAATACGCCGCATGCGGTTCACGGCTAGTGCGTGATCGTTGTCAAGCAGGTCGCCGCTTGGGGTCACGCCAAACAGGGAATACGGCTCGACGTCAGTCATGGCAAGCGTGTCGATGGTGTCGCAGTGCAGGTCAAAGACCTTAATCTCGTGCATGGCGTCTCCTGTCAGCGGTCGGGCAGCCTCACCATTGTACGGCTTTGTCCTCGCACCAGTCGGACCGTTCATGACTAAAGAGCTGTTGCTCATGTCTATCTATGCAGCCTCGGTGGCACAGTTCGGCAGGTATGAGAAAATGAAAAAGCTACCGGTCTGAGGATAGGGGTGCCGTGCTCTTCTCGGTCTTTCAGCTCAACATGTTCATCGAGGTGTTTTGCGCGGCCTTCAGTCTCGTCGGCCTTCTCAGCGTGGCCCTGTTCGCGCAGCCTGCGCGCCAGTCTGCCTCTTGGTATCGCAGAAGCGTCACGCTCATGTTCATCTTCAACACGGTTTTCTCGCTTGCGGACGCCGCAGCGAACATCAGTCGCGGGCAGCTCTCCGGCCTTGGCTGGTATGGCACGCACGTGGGAAATGCCCTGACGTACGCCGCCATCTTCCTGCTGTCTGGCGCCTTCACGTCGTATATCATCACGCGCCTGGGGGCCGAGCGCAGCCTTGGCTGGTGGGGCAGCTCGGTCTGGGTGCTCAGCGCGGTGGGCGTTGCGCTGACGCTGAGCGGCCTGTTCTACGTCATTGACCCGATGACCAACATCTATCACCGCACGCAGTACTTCTGGATATCCCAAGCGCTCGGCGTCTTTATTGAGACCGGGAACCTCATCATCTTGATCAGGAGGCGTCGCGCGATCCCAACGCAGACCTTCATCAGCGCCATCCTCTATATCGTGTTGCCCACGGCGGCGCTGATTGCGCAAATGTTCCTGTACGGCATCGCACTTGCGCAGATCGCCACGACGGTCAGCCTCATGATCATGTTCATTGACCTGCAAATGTTCCTTGCTCAGGACATGGCTCGCCAGCAGGAGGCGCTCGCCCAGCAGGAACGTCAGCTCTCCGACAGCCGCATCCAGATCATGGTTTCACAGATCCAGCCGCACTTCCTGTACAACACGCTCGACGCCATCTATTATCTGTGCGGCAAGGACCAGACGCGCGCACGCGAGGCCATCAGCCGGTTCTCCGACTACCTGCGGACCAACCTGCGGTCGCTGAGCACGACGACACCAGTCGCCTTCACGACGGAGCTCGAGCACGTGAAGAACTACCTTGAGCTTGAGCAGATGTCCTCCGATGACACCATCAACTTCGAGCTCGACATTCAGGCTACCAACTTTATGCTTCCCTCGCTGTCCTTGCAGCCGCTGGTCGAGAACGCCGTCAAGCACGGGGTGACCAAACAGCTGAATGGCGGGACCATCACTCTGCGCACGCGCGAACAGCCCTCGTGCTTTGAGGTCATCGTGGAGGATGATGGTGTCGGGTTTGATCCTGACGCAGCATTTGATGACTCGCGTCCGCATGTGGGCATGCAGAACGTTCGGCAGCGTCTTGAGTCCATGTGTGGTGGCTCGCTGGTTGTGACCAGTGAGCCGGGCAAGGGAACCAGGGCCGTAGTGACCATTCCTCGGAGGGGTGTCGAAGATGATCGCAATCGCAGTTGACGACAGGAAGATTCCGCTTGAGGCCTTGGTCGAGGCCATCGAGGAAGCAGCCCCGGGAATCGAGATTCACCCCTTCCGCACCCCGGTCGAGGTTCTGCAGTGGGAGGACGTCGCGAAGGCTGAGGTTGCCTTCATTGACATCGATATGCCCGGCATGAACGGTGTCCAGCTTGCACACGAGCTCAAGCTGAGGAACCCCAAGGTGAACATCATCTTTGCGACAGGCTTCAGCGAGTACGCGGGTGACGCGATGGACCTCCATGCAAGCGGGTACCTCATGAAGCCCATCACCGCCGAGAAGGTTAAGCGCGAGCTTGATGACTTGCGCCACCCAGTGGAGGGATCGCACACACGCCGGCTGTTCATGCGGTGCTTTGGCAATTTCGAGGTGTTTGTCGACGGAAAGCCCTTGGCTTTCGAACGAGGCCGCACCAAGGAATTGCTTGCCTACTTGGTCGATCGGCACGGAGCGGTGGTTACCAACAAGGAGATTGAGGCAGTTCTTTGGGAAGACGCCTCGTCGTACCGAGGCGTGCACTCGTACCTGCGGACGTTGATGGTTGACCTGCGCAAGACGCTCGAGCGCGAGGGGCTGGGAGAGGTGCTGGTCAAGCGTCGTGGCGCCCAAGGTGTCGACCCGACGACCTTCGACTGCGACTTCTACGAGTTTCTTGAGGGCAAGCCCAGCGCGGTGAACGCCTATAAGGGCGAGTACATGAGCCAGTACTCATGGGCGGAGATTACGCTGGCGCAGCTGGGGAGCATCAGGCGGTAAACCTTGGTTAGCCGTCGTTTGGGAATCAGTGCTGCTTGCTAGGGGCTAGTGGTAGCTCCTGTAGTAGTTAGCCCAAGGATTAGAGGCATCGGTGCCCAGCGCGCGCATCTGCGTCGGCAGCCCTGGCTCCTCAAGCGGGGAGAGGTCGGGCACGATGAATTCCTTGCAGGTAAAGAGGCCATTTTCGTACTCGTAGCGATAGGCCATGCAGTTGCAGAAAAACGTGGGGCGCGCCTCAGCCCGCTCTTGGTTGGCCACGTAGAACACGCGCAGCGAGCCGCCCGAGCCGACCATCAGAACGTTTTGGTGGTCAGGGCGCTCCATGATCTCCGTCAAAGCGCGCATCATGCGCTCTTGCACCATTTCGTCGTTCTCGCCGCCGTAGCTGACATAAAAGTCCCCGCGCGGGAAGCCCGGCTCCAGGAAATTGTCCTTTGCCTCAAAGGGACCAAAATTGAACTCGCGCAGATCTTTGTGGCGCTCATAGGGCATCGGTGCGCCAAAAGCCTCCGCAGTAGCAATTTCCAGCGTGTCGCTGCAGCGCTCAGCGGTTGAACAGTGCGCGTGGTCAAAGGTGAGGCCGCGCTTGGCAATCTCTTGGCCGGCGATGCGTGCCTGCTCGATGCCGCGCTTCGTCAGGGGCGAGTCACACCAACCCTGCGTTTTGTTCTGCCGGTTGAAGAGTGTCTCGGCATGACGCAGCGCGTAAAGCATCTTGGGCATCGGGGGTCCTCTCTGCCAGGTTCGGTTTTGCTGGTGATATCGGCACGGATTGGCCGCATCGCTCAGCTGCTGGGGCGTGCACCCCAGTATACGGGACGGAAGTCATGTCAGTTGTCTACGACGTGCGCGTTTGGCCTGCTATCCAAGCAATTCCACACCGGACGCATCGACGCGCGCGAGGAAGTGCCTGTGTGGTGCGGGACGTTCGTCGCGAATGTCGTAGGCGGAAAGAAGTATGCGCTCGCCCTCGTCAAGGCGCTTCTCGCTTGAGGAGAAAAGCGTGGCCAGGACGTCGCCGGCCGCCACCGCGTCCCCTGTCTTGCGGGCCAGATCGATGCCTGCGGAGAAGTCGATGTCGGCATCGATGGTCTCACGCCCGGCTCCGAGGGCCGCCGACGCGGTGCCAACGCGCTCGGTCTGCATGGCGTACACGAAGCCACTACGTGGTGCACGCACCTGACGTGTGTGAGTGGCCTGGTCAAAGCGCATATAGTCATACAGGACGCTCGTGTCGCCGCCTTGGGCCTCGACCATCTGGCATAGCTTCTCGAAGGCTGCGCCGTTGGCAATCTGCGTGCGCGCAAGCGTGCGGCATGCTTCCAGCGTGCCCTTGCCCGCGAGCGTCAACATGTTGGCGGCGAGCTCGATGCAGGTCTCAGTGATATCGACGGGGGCTTCTCGGCGAAGGACCTGGCACGCCTCGATGACCTCGAGGGTGTTGCCAACCTTGGCGCCGAGGGGCTGGTCCATGTCTGAGATGAGCGCCACGGTGGTGCGTCCGACCTCCTCGCCGATGGCGACCATGGCTTGGGCGAGCTTGACGGCGTCATCATAGGTCTTCATGAAGGCGCCGCTGCCGCACTTCACGTCCAAAACGATGGCGTCGCAGCCAGCGGCAAGTTTCTTGCTCATGATGGACGAGGCGATGAGTGGGACGCTATTCACGGTCGCGGTTACATCGCGCAGGGCATAAAGGCGCTTGTCAGCGGGGACGAGGTTGCCAGTCTGGCCGACGACGGCGCACCCACACGTCTTGACGATATCGAAGAAGTCGTCGCGGCTGATGTCGACCGAAAGGCCCGGAATGGATTCCAACTTGTCGAGGGTGCCGCCCGTGTGCCCCAGTCCGCGGCCGCTCATCTTGGCCACGGGAACACCGCAGGAGGCGACGATGGGCACGACGGCCAAGGTGGTCTTGTCGCCCACGCCACCGGTAGAGTGCTTGTCGACCTTGATGCCGGGGATGGGGGAGAGGTCGACAACGTCCCCGGAGTGCATCATGTCCATGGTGAGGCGTGCGGTTTCGCGCGCAGTCATACCTTGGAAGAAGATGGCCATGCAAAGCGCGGAGGCCTGGTAGTCAGGGATGGAACCGTTGACGTAGCCGGTCACGAAGAAGTCAATCTCTTCGTCGGTGAGCTCATATCCGTCGCGCTTGCGCTCGATGACGTCATACATGCGCATGGTGGACCTCCAATGTTGCGTTTATTCTTTGGTGAGGTGGGAGAGGACGGGGTCTGGGTTAGGCGAGGTTTTCGGGGCCAAAGCTTTCAGGGAGCAGTTCGCGTAGGGAAAAGGCCTTCACGGCTCCGTCACCGCGGCCCAAGATAATGCGGAAGTCGTCAAGGTCGCAGAACTCGCGCATGACCTGGCGACAGACGCCGCATGGCGCACAGAAGTCAGGGGCTTCCTGGCCCTCTGGGCCGCCTACGATGGAGATGGCGGCAAACTCGCGCTGTCCCTCCGAGATGGCTTTAAAGAAGGCGGTGCGCTCGGCGCAGTTGGAGGGCGTGTAAGCGGCGTTTTCGATATTGCATCCCTGGTAGATGGTGCCGTCGGTGCAAAGGAGTGCCGCCCCAACCGCCCAGTGGGAGTAGGGAGTGTAGGCACGTGTGCGTGCCTCGTTGGCAAGTGCTACCAAAGTCTTGTCATCCATGGTGCTCCTTTCGCAAACAGTGTTTCAATCATATTTCCGCGTTGGTGAAAAGGCCATTATGCAGGAGTTTATTTCGGTGAATGTGGGTATGAGCGTGGCGGCGCGGTGTGCTGCGTTGGTGGCTTGTCCCGCTCGTTGCCATCAAAAAAGGCCGCCACCATACGGTGACGGCCCTTTCGCATGTGTGCCGAAGATAAACGGCTGTCCGACTAACGGCTGCCCTTGATGTACGGTACACCGTCGGCCTTGGGAGCGACGGAGCGACCGACGAAGAGAATCAGAACGATGATGGTCATCGCATACGGCAGCATGGCCAGGATCTGCGATGGAATCGGCGCGACGCCACCGCCCAGAAGCACCGTCAGAGCTTGGGTGGCACCAAAGAGCAGGCACGCACCGTAGGCGCCAAACGGCGTCCACTTTCCGAAGATGACTGCAGCCATGGCGATGAAGCCGTGGCCCGAAATGGCCGTCTGCGTGAACTGGCTGATGATGGCGATGGTCATGGAAGCGCCACCAAAGCCTGCGCACACACCCGAGAGGATGACGCACGCATAGCGGACCTTGTAGACGTCGATGCCCAGGGTGTCAGCCGCTGCGGGATGCTCGCCGACGGCGCGCACGCGGAGGCCCCACTTGGTGCGATACAGCACGAACCACGTCACGATGGTGAGTAGCAGTGCAATAACGGTCGTGACGTTGACGTTGAGGTTGCTCCAAGCCGTGCCAGCCATCCAAGAATTGCCAAACACCTTGGGGAGCTTGGTGACGATGGGGCTCATCGCGGCGCCGTCAAAGAAGCGGCGGCACGCGAAGAGTGCAAGACCCGGGGCAAGCAGGTTGATAGCCACACCACTGACGGTCTGGTCAGCGGCAAAGGTGACCGAGGCGACGGCGTGCAGCAGGGCGACAAGGCCACCACAGATGCCTGCAACGAGGAAAGCAATCCAGGGGTTACCGGTGAAATAGCTCGCCGATGCGGCCGCCACGGCACCGATGACCATGGTGCCCTCGATACCGATGTTGGTGACACCGGAGCGCTCGGAAATAACGCCACCGATGGCGCCAAAGATGAGCGGCGTCGAATACATGAGGGTGATGCCAATGAGCAGGATGATCTTGCTAAGCATTGCCTACACCTCCTTCTTGGGAAGCGGCGTGCCATCCTTGGATACATGGATGGACTCCTGCGCCTTGCGCTTCTTGGCGAGCATGTCGGCCAGAAGCGGCGTGACGCCCGGCAGGGCGATGAAGAACACGATGGTACCGATCATGATGTTGATGATGTCGGACGGGGCGCCCATGATCTGCTGCACGGTCATGCCGCCGTAAATCAGACCGGCAAAGAGAAGCGATGCGGGGATGCAGCCGACCGTGGAACATCCTGCGATGAAGGCCACCGAGAGGCCATTGAAGCCGTAACCCTCCATGGCAGCCAACGTGCCGATGGTGTGCGGTGAGATGCCCGTGATGTTGAGGGCGCCGGCCAAACCGCAGAAGGAACCAGAGATGAGCATGCACAGCACGATGGAACGGTCAACGCTGATGCCGGAGAAGCGGGCGGCGTCCTTGTTGTAGCCCACGGCGCGGAGCTCGTAACCGAGCTTGGTGCGGGAAAGCAGGAAGCCCGCGAAGATGGCGACGATGACGGCAATAAGGAAGCCAAAGTTGACGTCGGTCTTCAGCATGACCTCGCGCAACCAAGGGATGTTGGCGAGGAAGGCCTTGCCTGCCTCGGATTTCTTCCAATTGGGGAGGATCATGGTGAAGCTTGACGGATTGACGGGCAGTGCCGACGTTGAGTTGGGCTTGTGGAAGGTATTGGTGCTCACGACGAAGTTGCACAGGTACAGCATGATCCAGTTGGTCATGATGGAGGTAATGACCTCGTGGATGCCGAACTTGGCCTTCAGGAAGCCAATGAATGATCCCAGAAGCGCGCCGCCTGCCACGCCGGACAGCACGACGAGCGGAATCTGGATGATGGCGGGGAAGTTGCACTTGACGCCAACGATGGTGGCAATGATGGTGCCAAGGATGTACTGGCCCTCAGCGCCGATGTTGAAGAGGCCAGTCTGGAATGCAAAGGCAACACCGACGCCCGTCAGCAGGATGGGCGTGGCCTTGATGATGACGTTTGCGATGTACTTGGGCTTGCCCAGCGCGCCTTGGAAGAGCGCCGCAAACGATCCGATGGGGTTGTAGCCTGCTGCGGCAAGCACCACGGCTGCCACGGCAAAGCCGACGAGGATTGCTACGAGTGCTGCCGCAAAGCGGCCGCGGAGGAACTTCTCGAGCTTGCTCACTTTGCCTCACCTCCTGCCATGAGAAGGCCAAGTTGATTCTCGTCCACCGTGCCTTGTGCAAAGGTGCCCGTGATCTGGCCGTGGTAGATAACCGCGATGGTGTCGGACACATCCATGACCTCATCGAGCTCGAAGCTGATGAGCAGGATGGCTGCGCCACGGTCGCGCTCGGCGATGAGCGTCTTGTGGACGAACTCGATGGCGCCGACGTCGAGGCCGCGGGTGGGCTGGAAGGCAATGAGCAGGTCGGGCTTGGAGGAGACCATGCGGGCGATGATGGCCTTCTGCTGGTTGCCACCGGACAGTCCGCTCATGCGCTCCAGCTCGCTGCCGGCGGGGCGGATGTCAAACTGCTCGATGAGCTCGGTGGTGTAGCTCTTCAGCTTGTCATAGTCCAGCGTGAAGCCTGCGCCGAACTCGTTGTCGCCGTGACGCTCCAGCACCGTGTTCTCGCTGACCGTGAAGGGAAGCACGAGGCCCCAGCGATGGCGGTCTGAGGGGATGGTTGCCACGCCCATCTCGAAGGTGTTGCGCGGCGTGGTGTTTTGCAGCTCCTTGCCGTTGAGGGTAATGGTGCCGCTCTCGGC
>JAUNJR010000193.1 GCA_030533135.1 Coriobacteriales bacterium | reverse complement strand
CCAACGACGCGAACCGTTGACCTGCGATTTTACATGGTGGGCCCTGTGGGGTTCGAACCCACGACCTTGGGATTAAAAGTCCCCTGCTCTGCCAACTGAGCTAAGGGCCCAACAGAAATATTCTAGCACGTAGCCAACGTTTTCGCGCGAGGAGCTACGACAGGCTCGAACTACATGCGACCGACTTGGCACCCCCGCCACCCAAACGTTCACTTCCACTGCCCCTGACAACCACTCGCCGTCGATTACATGCTACTCGCAGAACAAAAATCACTCTTTATCTGCAGTTTTTCAGTACCCGAGCCAAAACGGTAACAGTTGTTCATCTGGCGGGTATACGTGCGTTGGTGCTCAAAGCAGCTAAGTCGTCCTAAACGCTCGGTCCAACCACCCAACGAGAAAGGACCCCGTATCATGCGTAAGAACATTCTGTCCAGAACACTCACCATCGTCTTTGCCGCGCTTCTCGCACTGGGCTCCCTCACCAGTTGCGCAAACGTCATCGCTAAGAAGCCAACCAACGCCACAGAGCTTTATGAGGCGTTCCTCAAGTCCGAGCACGACAACAGCAGGATCACTGGTGACGTCACGCTTTCTGCAGGCATGGGCTCCCTGCAGTTCTCGCTTGATACAACACTTGACCTGCAGCTGAACGGAGGCAATGTCCACGGAACAATCGCCTCGCGCGACGGAGCCTCCACCATGGAGATCTACGCCGTAAAAGAAAACGACAAGCAGATTCTGTACTACAAGGGTTTCCCGCTGAGCCTCGGTGGCTTGGGCATCGACCTCAACTCCCTCATCGGTAACGAGTGGTACGTCTCCGAGTCCGACGCCACCACCAGCGCAACCGACCTTGCAACCACCCTTGATGCATCTCTCTTTACCGACGCCCAGTTTGAAGAGGGAGACGGAACCTACATCGTGACCGTCAGCGGCGAGGCACTCGCCAAGCAGGTCATCGCCTCACTTGAGAACACCGAGGACACGGCGGCCAACCGCGCAGAGACCGAGCAGACCATTAACACCCTTTTTAAGGACGCGTCCCTCAAGCTCACCTTTGACAACCAGTACCGCTTGATCTCTGTCTACATGGCTCCCGTGAAGGCCGCCATCCCCAGCGGAGGCGAACTGCTCAGCACCAACATTGACGTGACCCTGGGCTTTGACCTCACCATTTCTGACTTTGGTAACATCAGCCCCATCGAGGTTCCCGCAGAAATTGTGGCTTCCGCAACTTCCGCTGACCAGAACTCCGTCAATCAGCTGGGCGGCATACTCTAGCTAAAAGCCCATACAAAAGAAAGGGTCCCCGGTTCGATCCGGGGACCCTTTTTCATGTGTAAAGCCGTTCGTCAAGGTGGCGTTGTGGAATCCGTTACTCGTTCTCCCAAACCCACTGGCCGTTGACAAAGATGGGCACCTCTTCGCCCTCGGCCGTAATGCCCGTTACGTTGAGGTCGTCCGAACCAATCATGAAGTCGACGTGCGTCGCGCTCTGGTTCACGCCGTGCGCAAGAAGCGCCTCGCGATCCATGTCAAAACCGCCCTCGATGCACTCCGGGAAACCAATGCCCAGCGCAAGATGGCAGCTTGCGTTCTCGTCGTACAGCGTGTCGTAGAAGAGGATGCCGGTCTCGCGAATGGGCGTGTTCTTGGAAATCAGCGCGCACTCGCCCAGACGGACGGCGTTCTCGTCGGTCTCGAGGATGTGGCGCAGCACGTCCTTGCCCTGAGCTGCGTCGTAGTCAACCACGGCGCCGTTCTCAAAGCGCAGCCAGAAGTCGCGCACGATCTGGCCAGCATGTGCCAGCGGCAGGGCCGAGTACACAATGCCGTCCGCGCGCATGCGGTTGGGCGTGGTGAAGACCTCCTCGGTGGGGATGTTGGGGAAGAACACCGTGCCGCCCACGGTGCGACCCGAGCCGCCCTCCCACACATGTCCGGGGTTCAGGCCCAGCGTCAAGTCGGTGCCGTTCTTCGAGGTGTAGTGGAGGCGATCAAACGCGTAGTCGTTCAGGAAGCGCTTCTTCTTGCTGAACGCCGCGTTGTGCTCCTCCCACGCCTGCTGGGGATCGTCGCCCGCAGAGCGCGCGGTCTCCAGAATGGCCTTCCACAGTCGATAGATGGCCTCATCCTCAGAAACGTCGGGGAAGACCTGACGAGCCCAAGCTGCCACGGGTACACCGGCAGCCGTCCAAGCGTTGCGGCCAAAATCCATGCCCTCGCGATACGTGCGGCACTCGGCATTGGTAGCCTTAGAAGCCGCCGCAGGCTTTGCTGGGTCGATGCCCTTCAGGGCCGAAGGATCATCGCCGTCGATGAAGATGAACGCGGCGCCCTTCTCGGCCATGCTGTTGAGCAGGGTGACCTTCCACTCCGGCGCGTGCTGGAAGTACGAGAGCTCCACGTTCTCATACTCAAGGCGGGTCATGGCGTCGTCACGCCACATGACGGTCACGTGGCCAGCGCCAGCCGCATAGGCACGCTCGACCAGCAGACGTGCGAAGTCAGCGCGCTCAACCGGCACCTGCACCACAACTTCCTGGCCAGGCTGTACGGCTACGCCCTTGCGCACGATCAGGTCGGCATAGCGACTGATTTGCGGAGCGAGGTCCTCGATGGCTTTACGGCACTCTTCTGCGGTCATGCGGTTCATAACGTTCCTCTTTCTCGGGGCATCAGGGGATAAGGCCCACTGATGCCATTAGTTGGTGAATGTGGCGCAAAAAGGGCCCTCGAGGGGCCCGGAATTGTTCTGGAGCGGGTGACGGGATTCGAACCCGCGGATACCAGCTTGGGAAGCTGGGGCCT
>JAUNJR010000084.1 GCA_030533135.1 Coriobacteriales bacterium | reverse complement strand
ACGCGGTAGAACGGATGCTTCTTGGCGCCATGACGGGCCAGGCGAATCTTAACTGCCAATGAAAACTCCTCCTGAACGAGCGGCGCACGTGGTAGGTTAGGTTGGCTGCGCCGCATAGCCATACAGCAGCTAACCATTCTACGACACTCAGCTGTACACGCAAGGTGCAGTTTTTGTGAAACGACCGTTCCTTCAGCTTTCTCCAACACCGCCTTTCAGTGCCGTTTAAGGCTCGGTTGGTAGGATTTCAGCTATCTTAAGACGGGTGGCTTTCTGCCACAGGGAGGAGCGTCCTATGAACATACTGGTAGTAGAGGATGAGCGCAACCTTGCAGATGCTATCTGCCACATTCTAAATGATGCGGGCTACCATGCAGAAGCGTGCTACGACGGTCGGAGTGGTCTCACTTCTGCAGAAAGTGGCCTGTATGACGCCGTTGTGCTTGATGTCATGCTGCCCAAGATGGACGGCTTTGAAGTGGTACACGAGCTTCGCCGCAAAGGGAACTCGGTACCTGTGCTCTTGTTGACCGCTCGTACATCCTTGACTGACAAGGTCGAGGGGCTTGATGCTGGCGCTGATGACTACATGACCAAGCCGTTCGAAGCGCCTGAGCTGCTCGCACGTTTGAGGGCCCTCACCCGTCGTCAGGGTGACGTGGTCATTGATGAGCTCTCGTTTGCTGACCTTACGCTTGATCTCACGACTCATGATTTGAAGTGCGGCGAAAAGGAAGTTCATCTTTCAGGCAAGGAGTTTGAGGTTCTTCGGATGCTCATGAGTTCGACGTCTCGCATCGTCTCAAAGCAGGACCTGCTCACTCGAGTGTGGGGCACTGATGGTGACGCATCCGAGAACTCTGTCGAGGCATACGTCTCATTCCTGCGCAAAAAGATTAACCATTTAGGATCGCGTGTTCAGATTACGACGCTGCGCATGCTTGGCTATCGTCTCGAGGTGTTTGAGAACCTTGGCGCATAAACACAAGTCAACGCCCGTGCTTGCCGAGCTGCGTCGCACGTTTGTCATCATCTGCATGCTGATGACAAGTGCCGTGCTTATTGGTGTATTGGGCTCGAGCCTTTTCGCTACATGGACGACGCAACGCGACATCATCGAGGAGTCGCTGACCCGCGCCATCAACGACGACATGGATAACCTCCCGGAAGTTGGTTTTGCACGGGGTATTACGATGGAGTCAGGTGGCGAGCGACCTGAGGATCAACATGGCAGGAATCGCGACAACCACTTGCTAGCGCTTGCTGTCGATGTGTCATCCAACGGCGTGGTCATCAAAACGAGCCGCTCGCCCATTGCCATCAACTCGTCGGTTCTGAGCGAGGTCGTATATGATGCCTTGAACGCCGCCGAAGACACCGGCGGCATTCCCGAGCTGCATATTGCCTGGAAGCGCGCCCTCTTCTACAGCACGCTTGACCTGGACAATCTGGAAGAGTATGAGGATCTGGGCTATGACCCATGGGCGCGCATTGCCATCGTCGACACTACGGCTATGGACAACGCCTTCCAAGAGCAGCTCAAGAGTGACGCCATCATCGTGGTCGTTGCGCTTGTCGCGCTCTTTGCCGTGTCGTGGGCGCTCTCTTCGTGGGCGTTGACCCCGGTCGAGCGCGCTTGGGACAACCAGCGTCGATTCATTGCCGATGCTTCCCACGAACTCAAGACGCCGCTTGCCGTCATCGTGGCAAATACTGAGATTCTTGCTCACGACGAGGGAATCCCCGAGGAAAGCAAGCGTTGGGTCAAGAGTACGGCAGACGAGGCAGCCCACATGCGCTCACTTGTAAACGACCTGCTTGAGCTTGCACGCGCAGACGAGGGAGCTGCATCTGGTGCGATGCACAAGGAAGATGTCGACCTCTCTGACATCGTGGATTCTGCAGCTCTGGAGTTTGATGCCATTGCCTTTGAGCGCAATTGCCTCATCGAGACCTCAATCGAAACGGGAATCCACGTGCAGGGCGATCCCGCTTGGCTCCAGCGTCTTGCAAAGATTCTGGTTGACAATGCCTGCAAGTATGCAGCATCAGGAACGACCATTGAGGTCAAGCTCTCCAAAGCTGCAAACCGCATAACGTTGTCAGTGACGAACCAGGGCAACGTCATCGATCAGGCAGATCTTCCTCACCTCTTCGAGCGCTTCTATCGCTCTGACAAGGCGCGTAACCGCGAGACGGGAGGATTTGGCCTCGGTTTGGCTATCGCCAAGGGAATTGCCGAAGCCCATGGCGGGACCATCTCTGCCACAAGCTCGGAGGCGGATGGCACGACCTTCACGGTTACGCTGTAACCTTGTGCTCCCCATCATGACAGGTCCGTATGGGGAGCACCTTACGGACAGATGTTCGGTTATACTTAGCGTATGAACGCTACTGAAGACACCTCGTTTGCCCCGCTCGCGTGGGAAGGTCCAGCCATTGGCCTCATGGACCTTGACGCATTCTTTGCCTCCGTCGAGGAGCTCGATCACCCTGAATGGCGTGGCAAGCCCATCATTGTTGGCGGCTCTGCTGAACGTCGAGGCGTGGTATCAACTGCCTCGTATGAGGCGCGCAAATATGGCGTGCATTCCGCCATGCCTTCATACCAGGCAAAGCGACTCTGCCCTCATGCCATTTGGACACATGGGCATTATGCGCGCTATCGCGAGATGTCAGACCAGGTCATGGCCATCATCTTGGATGAAACGCCCCTGTTGGAACAGGTGTCTATTGATGAGGCCTTCTTTGATGTGACACCTGGTCGTTATTCAAAAGAGAGCCCTCTCGATATCTGCCGTCGTATACAAAGACGCGTCGCAGAACTCGGAATCACGTGCTCCATCGGCCTCGGTGTAAACAAAACGGTTGCGAAGATTGCCTCCGAGCGCCAGAAGCCGCGTGGACTTACCGTCGTGCTTCCGGGTATGGAGGGATCATTCCTTGCGCCATTGCCCGTACGGTCAATGAGCGGCATTGGCAAGGCAACCGAGTCGCGCCTGACCGAACTCGGCATTCGCACTTTAGGCGATCTGGCGCGGCAAGATCCAAAACGCATGGAGCAGGTATTTGGGGTATTTGGCCCACGCATGGTAGCACGTGCTGCTGGACAGGAGCGTAGCCGCGTTCGTGCCGTTGACGAGCCTGACGAGGTGAAGTCAGTTTCGAACGAGCGCACCTTCGCCAAAGACCTGACCACGAAGGATGAAATGCGAGCGGCCATAGATCACGTAAGCGCGCTTGTCGGCACGAGGCTGCGTCGCAAGGGCCTCACCGGCTCACAAGTAACACTCAAGCTCAAGTTTGACTATCAACACACGCATACAGCACAACGCCAACTGCCGCATCGCACTGACGACGAACATATCTTTGGCGCCGTGGCGCAGGACCTCCTCAAGCAGATTTGGTCAGAAGGTACCCCCGTGCGGTTGGTTGGCGTGGCAGTAAGCTCCTTTGACCACGACTTGGGAGAACAACTCTCGCTGTTTGCTGATACGGTCCAGGATGCCCCAGAAGACACCTCTCAACCTAATGTGCCGCTCAGAGACCTAAGGAAGCTCTCTGTCACCACTGATGAGGTGCGTAAACGATTTGGGTCAGACGCCCTTTCCTATGGACGCGATTTGCGCTTCAAGGACGGAACGTCTGACACCATGCCTACGGGAAAGTTCGATAGCCAATAGCCCGTGAATCTGAAGGGACGCTCCCCTTTGAATCAACTTGACGATTCAAAGGGGAGCGTCCCTTCAGATTCACGGGCATAACAACAGTGCTAGATGGCTGGATCCTCCATCGGGGGCTCGGGCTCCCAGGTCTGCTCGGCCATCTCGCCCTCAAGCCCAAGCTTCACGCGAGGGGCCTCTCCCCACAGGCGATCAAGGCGATAGAAGTCGCGGATTTCGGGCTTGAAGACATGGGCAACTACCGAACCGTAGTCAATAAGCACCCAATTGGACCCTGCGCGACCCTCGATGGCCATCGGCTTCTCGCCGCAGTTGGCCTTGACTTTCTCCTCAATTGCTTCGCAGACGGCATCGAGCTGCGGACGGTTTGCTGCCGTGCAAATGAGGAAGTAGTCACAGACGTCGGAGAGACCGGTCAGGTCAATGAGTACGATGTCGGTAGCCTTCTTGTCATCAGCGGCGACTGCCGCGACCTTCGCCAGCTCAAGCGATGTCACTGACATGTTGTTTCCTTTCTGGTTTATGAGCGCTTGCGCGCGAGCACAAGCTCATTGTAAATCTCAAGCGTTCCGGGGTACAGGTACCGTTCGGTCTGAACGACGTATGCGACGCCCTGCGAGAAGGACGACCAATAGACATCGGCTAGCGGTGCCCCCTTCTCGACCATCTCACGCACGTGGGCAATAGCGGGCACTCCCCTACGCCGCGGCTCTATGCCGTCGGCAACAAACACAATCATGTCTAGGGGCGTCATGTCGACAGCGCCAAGCGTGTGGCGCGAAACGGCCTGCCACACGGCCATGGGAAACTTTGGATAGAGCTCGGGAAGCGTCCGCGCTGCCGTCATGCCATGCAGCAGGGGGAAAACGAGGTCATAGGGCACGCCAAGGTCGATACCGCATTCCTTGGCCTTTTCGATTTGCTCGTTTCTACTCAGGACCTTATCCCAGTCATGAAGGACTCCCGCAACTAAGGCAAGATAGGGGTCCTCCCCATAGGCAAGTGCCATCTGCTCCGCCGTGCGTGCAACGGAGAGCGAATGAGCGTAACGAGAGGGCTTGACACTCTCCATGCGCTTTGACAGGTCACGCTCAATGCCTTCCAACACCTTGCGCTGCGACTTGCTGTATTTGCTCTTCTTGCCAGATTTCCATGACCAAGGAGTCTCTGACATTTCTACCCCCTAACCTGCCCATAACGTCCGCTGCGGACGCCATAGAGTCCATGTTTGTGGATGTAGCCACTCACGGGGTCCGGTGTGAGATATCGCAAGCTCTGACCCGCCGATACCCGTTCGCGCAAATAGCTCGACGAGATGGCAAGTGCCGGAACCTCAAGATAGGTGACGTCAAAATCATAGGGAGAGGCTGCGATGGCGGCGCGGGCATGATCGAGGTCATAACCGGGTCTCGTGGCACCAACAAGCCGTGCGTTTGCCGCTATGCGCGCTGCGTCCTTCCACCGAACGACGTCAGCGATGGCGTCAGCTCCCGTGATGAAGTAAAGCTCCACGTTGGCAGGATAGTACCTACGAAGCAGTTCTAACGTATCGGCAGTATAGGTGACGCCTTCTCGGTCAATCTCAAAGCGACTTGCCAAGAAATGCGGGTTGTCAGAGGTTGCCAACAAGGTCATGGCGTAACGGTCCTCGCCTGAGGTCACACGCTTGTCAAGCTTGAACGCAGGGCGACCCGCCGGCATGAAGACGACCACATCCAAGGCAAGGTCGTCATAAGCCTGCTCTGCAGCCACGAGGTGACCGTGGTGTATGGGATCGAACGTTCCACCCATGATGCCAAGGCGGTATGTCATGTCGACATCTTGCCCCAGCGGTGGAAGGTCGCTGAAGGCAGGTGCTCCCGCGGTGAAGATTGCGCCTGCTTCGGTTGTGATCAGTCCTTCCATCGGTTGCATGCGACCCCCTCGTATCTCGTGCTTAGAAGACTAACAGCTCATCACGATGTACGGCAGGCTGCCCTTCCTTCTCAGGCATGAATCGTGCGATAACTTCAAGCTTAAGCCCGTGCACACGCGCAATGTCATCGCTGGAGTAGCGCGTGACACCACGGCCAAGAAGGTCACCCTTCTCGCTGACGACGTTAACCACGTCACCTGCCTGGAAGGTTCCCTCAGACCTGATGACACCTACGGGAAGGATGGAGGCACCACGCTCGAGCACGGCGCGACAGGCGCCGCCATCCAAGACCAGAGACCCCTGAGGAACCTCAGCCAGACCAATCCAGAGCTTAATCGCCTTCTCGCGCGACGAACCCTCTGGGGCCTCGAAACGCGTTCCCACCTGCTCCCCCTCCACGACCCGTTTTACCACGGACGGTTCGCGGCCCTGGCAAATGACCGTGGGGATGCCGGCAGCTATCATGGCACGCGCGGCCATGAGCTTGGTAGCCATACCACCAGTGCCAAACGAGCTGCCAGAGCCACCAGCCATCTGGGAGACCTCGGCGTCGATGCGCTCCACGCGGTCAATCAGCATTGCGTTGGGATCACGTTGCGGGTTTGCCGTGAAAAGGCCCTGCACGTCAGAACAGATGATATAGAGGTCGGCATTGACCAGGGCGCTCACAATGGCGCCAAGCATGTCGTTGTCGCCGAAGGCAAACTCTGCAACCGAGACGGTGTCGTTTTCGTTGACAACGGGAATGGCGCCCAACTCCAGAAGCCGTTCAAAGGTGTTGCGCGCGTTCAGGTACCCCTCGCGGTCAACCACGTCACGTCGCGTAAGCAAGACCTGGGCGCACGGAATGCCGTATTCAGAGAAGACCTCTGCGTAGGCTTCGGTGAGAAGCGCCTGGCCAGCTGCGGCGCAAGCCTGCAGGCTGGGGATGTCCGTCGGGCGGGATGTGAACCCCAAGCGTTCACGCCCCGCTGCAGCAGCACCTGACGACACGAGAATGACGCGGTGACCATCGGCGACCAACGAAGCCAGCTGCTCACACAGCGTGCGGATGTACGCATGGTCTATGGACGAGCCACTCCCCACGAGGGTCGAGGTGCCAACCTTCACAACTACCAGCATGGCTATTCGTCCTCTTCCTCGTCATAGAGCTCCATGGACTCGTCGAGCTCCGCATACTCGTCCTCGTTTTCGCCCTCATAGGTGAACTCGAAGCCCAGAATGCGCACCTCGTCACCAGGCTTTGCACCGTGCTCCGCCAGCTTGTCATCGAGGCCGATGCGGTCAAAGCGATGCTGCAGATACGAGACGGCCTCGTCGTTCTCCCAGTCCGTCTGCACGACCATTCTCTCGATGGCACCACCCGTGACACGCCAGGCGCCAGAGGGATCACGTGTGATGGTGATGGTGCGGTCACGACGCTGCCTGTCGCGCTCATACGTGACAGAACGATCCTCCGTGGGCTCTGCGGCAGCAAGCTCTGCGCGCAGACGGCCCACCTCTGCGGCCGTGTGGCTGACAAGTTGGTCAAGGCCCATGCCGGTAACCGCTGAGACCGCAAAGAATGCATGGCCGTCAGCCTGGGCACGCTCCTTAAGCCGAGCAACGGCATCTTCCGTGCCGGGCATGTCGCACTTGTTTGCCACCACGATCTGGGGTCGAACTGCCAGCTCGGCAGCATAGGCTGCAAGCTCGGCGTTAATCGTCTCATAGTCATCAACGGCGTCTCGTCCCTCGTATCCGCCCGTGACGTCAACCACGTGGAGGATGAGGGCTGTGCGCTCAATGTGGCGAAGGAACTCGTGACCAAGGCCACGGCCCTCGCTCGCGCCTTCGATGAGGCCTGGTACGTCTGCCGCGACAAAGGACTCGCCAGATTTGGCCCTGACGACACCAAGGTTTGGAATGAGGGTCGTGAAGGGGTAATCGGCAATCTTCGGACGTGCAGCAGAAAGGCGCGCGATGAGAGAGCTTTTGCCAACCGAAGGCATGCCCACAAGGGCGGCGTCAGCCATAAGCTTCATCTCGAGCTCAATCCAATGCTCAATGGCGGGCTCGCCCTTCTCGGCAAATGCCGGGGCACGACGGACGGAGGTGACGAAGTGGATGTTGCCACGGCCTCCATTGCCACCAGGTGCCACCACGACGCGCTCGCCAGGCTGCGTGAGGTCTGCAAGCTCATAGAGCGGGGTCATAGTCTCTGGATCAAGCTCTCGCACGACGGTGCCCATGGGAACGCGAAGGACCAAGTCCTCCCCCGCTCGTCCATGACGACGAGCTCCTTGTCCATGGGTTCCACGTGTAGCACGGAAGTGATGTTTGTAACGATAATCGATGAGCGAGGACAGCTGCGGGTCGCACTCGAGGATCACGTCGCCGCCATGGCCGCCATCACCGCCATCGGGACCTCCCTTGGGCACGAAGGCCTCACGACGGAACGACATGCATCCGGCACCGCCGTCTCCGCCCTTGACGTTGATTCTGCAGAGGTCTGTAAAGGTTGCGGTGGGCACGTTGGCCCTCCAATCGTTCGTTTGGATAACTGGTAAATGGTAGCCTACCGATAGCCGAGAGATGCGCGCGACGAATGATTCCCTGACGTGAAACCAGAAAAACTGTCGCGTTGGAACGTCAGAGTTTGCTGTGTGATTCCTTGAGAACTGTCCTTAAATCGTCATTCGTAGCACAAAAGGGGCCCCGCCGAAGCGAGGCCCCTTTGCAGCTCTGTCCCGTGTTCTTAAGCGGTGCGCACGTGCACGTAATGCTTTGCGCCCTTCTTGAACTCAACGACACCGTCAGCAAGCGCGAACAGCGTGTCGTCCTTGCCGCGACCGACGTTCTCACCCGGGGTGATGTGCGTACCACGCTGACGAACGATAATCTGACCGGTCTTGATCTGCTGGCCACCGTAAATCTTCACGCCAAGACGCTGAGCGTTAGAATCGCGACCATTGCGCGAGGAGCCGAGACCCTTCTTATGAGCCATTCTCGTACCTGCCTTACTACTCTGGGGGTGGACTACTCGCTGAGAGCGGGAAGCGAGACGATCTGGAGCTTCGTCAGGTTCTGACGATGGCCCTGCGTGCGGTGATAGCGCTTGCGCTTCTTGAGCTTGAAGA
>JAUNJR010000001.1:28346-49145 GCA_030533135.1 Coriobacteriales bacterium | reverse complement strand
TAGGTCGAACATCGTCCAAGAAGACTTCAAAGGCATCCGTAATCCCGCGCTTTTGATACAGCCCCCACCGAATTGCCTACTCGTTTGGATTTCTTAGCTCATCGCGTAGAAGGCACGCATATCGGTACCCAAAGCGACGTTCGTCTCCTCGTCCACGTACGCCATGTGCCCGCAGCCGTAGCGATACCAGAAGACACGTGCCTTGAGCTCGTCAGAAAGATACTGGTAACTCATGTCATGCTTCACGTTCCACCACGTCGTTGCGGCATCGTAGCGACCACCGATGATGGCCAACTTGAGCGTAGGATCACGCCTCAGAGCTACCGCGACATCCAGGGCCATATTGGGGGCCTGTGCCACCTCTTCGGTTCCCGGCATGGCGTGGTCCCACTTCCAGGACAAGCCAACTTTTTCGTAATTGCTGCTGAAATAGCGCGCTGGCCCCTTGTACCCCAAAGTGTTGGCACAGAACGAACGGAAGGCGCTTACCCAAGCAGAGTCAACCGCGTCGTCAGCCGCATCTTCCCATGCGAGCCACATGTTGGAAGTCTGCACGTATGACTGCGCGTCGGAAACAAAACGCATGTCAAGACGGCCGCACGCCTTTCCTTCATCAGCCAGAATCATGCCGCGGAAGTCCGTCAGGTCAACACGCAGATGCTTGTTGGCAATGTGCTCTGCGGGAATGCCAATGAATGCGGCCATCTGCTTGGCGACTTCTCGCTCGCGCTCCGCACTCAGACGATCGCCCTTCAGAAGGGCCGGCGCCAGCACGTCCTCAGTGAAATCCATCGCAGAGTCAAACCACTCGTCAACGTCGACGTCCGCACCCGCACGGCCAAAATGCTGCGCGGCGGCAGCATAGGTCGGCATCATGCCCAAATAGTAGGTGTCAGATCCCGGCTGCGTCGCCACCCAGTCAAAGATGGCAGACAGCATGACAACGCCCGTCAACTTGACCGAGCGCTCGCCCAGCAGGCGCATGAGCGCAGCATTGCGCACGGTGCCGTACGACTCGCCGTATAGGTAAACCGGGCTTCCCCAACGTCCGTTGTCCTGCAGCCACGCGCAGATGGCTCGTGCAAAGCAGTCCGCATCGGCATCGACGCCAAAGGTCTTATCGGCGGCAACGCCCTCGGCAACCGGTGACCAACCCGTGCCAAGCGCATCGAGGAACACGAGGTCCGTAGCAGCGATAATCGAGTACGGATTATCCTCAAGAGGAGCGTTTGCCGGGATGTGGTCCAAGCCGTTTGGGCGTACGCGCTTGGGGCCAATCCCACCAAAGTCGATGGGCACGCTTGCACATCCTGGGCCACCGTTATAGGCAAAGGTCACCGGACGCGTGGCGTCAGGCTTGCCGTCACGAAGCGCCACAAAGGCCAGGTTGAACATCTTGCCCAAGAGCGAACCGTCGTCTGCCTGAACATCCACATGCGAGGCCGTCGCACGATACGAGATGCGCTCTTCGTCGACACCCTTCCACTCGAGGTCCGCGGATGCTGCCTTAGGCACCTTCAACTGCGCTTTCTTGGCCTGCTTGTTCTTCTTCTCAGCCATACGTGCTCCCCTTTCGTCCGACACAACGAAACCTAGGGTAGCGCTTTACCGCAGTCGTGTCACATTTGATACGAGGGACCATACCAATCGTTCTCGGACCTCGCCACGAACTATCCTCGCACCTTGCTCATCCGCCTGCCTGACGAAACGATAGCTCGTTCAGGACAAACCAGCACGCAAAGATGACATCCCACACAACGCCTTGCATCCAGCACGGGCTTGCGCTCGTCCGTAAGATGGATGGCCTGGTGGCCACCATCAGCGCACGAAATGGCACAACGCCCACAGCCAATACAGCGGTCTCGCTTAAAGCGTGGATACACTACCGTATCGCGCTCAAGCACATCGGTGGTCCCGCTCAGGCCCGAGAGGCCCAACCCAACCACCTGTCCCACGTGGTCAAACCCCTTATCGGCAAGGTAGTAGTTCAGACCTGTTTTGAGGTCATCTATGATGCGGTAGCCATACTCCATCACAGCAGTACACACCTGCACGCTTCCCGCACCAAGCAGCAGATACTCCAAAGCATCGCGCCACGTTTCGATGCCGCCCATACCACTGATTTGGAAGCCCGCCAAGTCGGGGCATGCAGCCACCTCTGACACGAAGCGCAACGCGATAGGACGGACGGCCTGTCCGCTGTAGCCTCCAACCGCAGCCATGCCATGCACGCCAGGTGCCGACAAGTAGCTATGCGGGTTGAGATCCATAACGCTTTTGATGGTATTGATGGCGGCGATTCCACGAGCCCCGCCACGCTTAGCCGCCAACGCGGCAGGAATCATGCTCGCCACGTTGGGCGTGAGCTTGGCCAGCACAGGTATCGTGGTGCCCCGACAAGCCGCGGCGGTCAAGCGTTCTACAAGCTCAGGGACTTGCCCGATGTCTGAACCGAGACCACCCTCAGCCATGTTGGGGCACGAAAAGTTGAGCTCTATGACGTCGGCGCCAGCCTCGGCACAGCGTCCAGCCAATTCCTCCCACTCCGCTTCATTCTGACCCATGATGGAGGCCACGATGACCTTTTGGGGATAGGCAGCCTTAAGCCGGCTGAATATGTCAAGGTTTTCTGCCAGCGTGTGGTCGGAGAGCTGCTCGATATTCTTAAAGCCCGCGAAGCTGCCGTCTGCGCTATGCATCGCCGCAAAGCGCGGCGATGCTTCGTGAATATCAAGCGTACAGACAGTCTTGAACGCCGCGCCAGCCCATCCAGCCTCGAAGGCGCGGGCGCACATGTCGTAGGTGCTGGCCACAACTGATGACGCCAGTAGGAAGGGGTTCTCCAAGGGCACGCCAGCAATGTCACACCGCAAACGCTCCTCGTCTGCAGGTGGACTCTGTAGATCAAGAAAGGTGCGCACCTCATCGTACAAGCGGCACATCAGCGTACGCACGGGCACGTGGTCTGCCCGCACGCAAGCACGTTCGCACGGTGCGTCGCAGCTCACACATGGGTTTCGTGAGGGTAGAGCGGCAGCCTCTGCACGATCGTTGCCCAGCCAGATACCCCGAAGGACACGCGCTGGATCAAGCCGCTCACAAGCCGCAGAGCATGGTGCATCGGCGCAGAGAACGCAACGTTCGATATCCCTGCGACCCATCGTTCCATCGAGAATCATAGCAACCCCACCCCATCACCGCGCCAAACAAAGCTCTAGACAACACCTACCAACTCTTCACGAAGGCAACCACGTTCTGGTTCCCATCACGCACGTATGACAGATCGTCAGTCATCCGCTTAACCATGAGTATGCCCAAGCCGCCAATCTTTGCCTCGTCGATGGATTTGGGCGTCAAGGGATCGGCATGATCCAACGGATCAAAGGGAACGCCGTAGTCGGAGATGGCAACCGTTAGAGAATTCGGATTCGCGTTATAGATGTACTCGATCGTGGCGGTCCCCGGTTCTCCAGCATCTCGATAGGCGTAGTTGCAGACGTTAACGAAGAGCTCCTCCAACGCGACGTCGATCTGGTTCTGCGTTGAGAGCGGGCAGGACCGGTCGCGCAGCGCATCGTGAATGAAGTCGAACACCACGTCAAGCTGATCAAGCGTCGCGGGAATGGTAAGGGTCCCAGTTGCCTGCGGGCTCACCCCATATTCCAGCGCAAGCATGGTAATGTCGTCTGACTGCTCGGTGCCCGATGCCCAACGCGCAAGGTCAGCGCGCATGGATTCTATCAATGGCCGAGGATGCAGCGCCCCGCGACTCACCAGGAATCGCTCAATGCGTTCGTCTCCATACTGCCGCAGGTCTGCAGAGAATGCCTCGCTCACGCCGTCGGTGTACAAGAATAGCTCGTCACCAACGCTGAGCTGCAGTTTATTGCTCTGATATCGTGCCATTTCGAACGTGCCAAGGAAAAGGCCGCCACGGTCGCGCAACCAGACCCACTTTCCCTCGTGGCGTAGCAGCGGTGGGTTATGCCCCGCGTTCACGTACGTGAGCAAGCCCGTCTTGTAATCAAGGGTCGCCGCCCACACCGTCACAAACATATCCGCATCATTGCCTTGGCAGAGATGCCAGTTTGCGGTCTGAACGGCATCAGAGAGCCCCATGCCACTTGACATGTAGTTGGAAAGTTCGGCCTTTGCAGCCATCATGAACAGACTCGCAGGAATTCCCTTGCCCGACACGTCGGCAATCAGGAAGCCCAGCGTGTGGTCATCTATCAGGAAGAAGTCGTAGAAATCACCGCCGACCTCACGAGCGGCATTCATCGAAGCGTAGATGTCAAAGGCGTTGATGTCGGGGAAGGGAGGAAACGTCCGCGGCAGTGCATTCTCCTGGATGGCGCGCGCATACCCAAGCTCGCGATCAATGCGCGATGCCTCAGCCGCAATGGCGTTGCGAAGCGATGCGACCATCACATTGATATCTTCAGAGAGTGAGATAAACTCCGCGTTGCTCCGTACGGCCACCTCAGCCTGCAAATCGCCATTGGTGATCTGTCCAAGCGTACCATTGACTTGCCAGATGCTCTGTACCACCTCGTGTCTAACGAACCGATAGACCGCGATGAAGACCATGGCGAACACGATGACCTCCATGAAGGCCATCATCAAGACCGACTCGTCACGTTCAAGCTGGGCCTCTACCACTGGCTGCAAAGCAAACAGCTGGTAGCCTTCCACATTGGTATAGAGGACGTAGCAGCTCCTCCCCAAGACCTGGGTGGTAGCGACGGTATTTGTCGGTATCGACTGTACAAGCGAACGTAGGGCAGCGACATCGGTCTCGTTCAACCTGATATCCGAGCGCGTCTCAGCTGTTTTGCCGTCAGGGTTGATGACGACCAAGAAACCTTCTTGTCCCACATGCCGGTTGCTGACACTGCTTGCTACATGCTCCGAAAGGTCATCCATAAAGCGTGCCGCATCATAGGCTACCTGCACAAAACCATCTTTGATGCGTACGCCCGCATACTTGCGCCACGCGGTTCCGTCGTAGGACCGTGGCTGGTAGCTCTGAGTCATCTGTGCCGTAGTGCCACCGGGTAACAAGGCAAGAAACTCAGCCGACTGCTCACCAGAAGCCATGTCATAACCAAGGAGCTCATCCAAATTGCTCGCCACGATAATGCCGTTTGCATCAATAACATCAATCTCGGAGACTTCGAGCTCTTTGACGAGCTGATCAATCTTTTCCCGTGTCGCCACCCTCGTGTAGGGGATGGCAAAGCCCACACGTCTGGTAAGCGCCAGCAAGTTGTCATCGGACGCCTTGGCAATGTCATTCCGCACGTCTAGCAGCGCCGTTGAGAGCAGGTTGTCCGTCTTGGCGTGCGAAAGATTGCTTTGGATAAGAGACGTGAGCGCAGCCGAGATGACGAAGCCTATGACCACAACACGAAGCAGATTCACCTGAACCGTCTGCGTTATGCCAGGCACTTCAGAACGATTCTTTGACCACTCGCCTGCCATCATTGCCGCAACGACCGCAACAAGGGCAACGGCAATGCCGTTGCAGCTAATCATGGGCACGGTGCAAGCACGCACGACCAAAAAGGCTCGGGTGGCGTCGTTGATGTTGGTAAGGAAGGCTAGAAGGAGGTGGAGCACCTCGGCAACAATTCCGGTAAAGCAGGCGAGCGGCCAGCTTGGCTTGCGCCCCTCAAAGACGTACACGTGGAGCAGTGCCGCATACACTCCCGCTGCACAGGTCGCCACACTGCAGGCAACACGCGTAAACATGCCGCGTCCCCACAAGGCGGCAAACCAGCGCTCCACGCCTCCGATAATGCCAGCCAGAATACCTGCCGGGGCACCAAAGAACAGACCTGCGGCGATGGGAGCGGCATCGCGGACGTTCATGGTCGCGCCTTCAACCGCGATGCCAAACTCTGTTCCGAATATCGCCACCATGCCAAAGGCAACGCCGCAAAACGCCTGCCAAGGCCAGTCAGGAATCCTACTTGCCCGGCCTTTTCTCAGCAGAGTGAGGCATGCCGTCAACGCAGCCGGCAAAATGGTTGCGATTGCAAACTGTACGACAATCCTCACGTCCATGGTGGCCTTTCGGTCTTCGCCTTTCTGCATCACCCTATCTTGCTTAAACGTCCCATATGCGCATTATCCGCCAAAGCGCTCTGAGCGAAAAGACGCCATACGCTCCATTCGCGGTCTTATAACGCTTTTATCTGTATGAGGGCATAAAGTGCGCCGCGCGCGCGTACAATCCAGACCACAAGGAGGATTACTCAGTTAACCCTCACCTGCCAATGGGGGAACGGCAGGCAAAGCCACTACGGTGGACAGGCACGCTGGCACACGGGGAGAGGCGCTTGCCATGGAGCCGCGCATTATCGACTACATAGAGAGCCCTCAGGACCTGCACGCGCTCACCAATGACGAGCTTGAGCTGGTTGCCCATGAGGTTCGCGAGCAAATCGTCTCGAGCGCTTCGCTTCACGGCGGACACGTGGCGAGCAGCCTTGGCGCTGTCGAGCTCATCATCGCTTGCCATGCGGAGCTCAACTGCCCACATGACAAGATCGTCTTCGATGTGGGTCACCAGGCATACGCGCACAAAATCCTGACGGGACGACTTGACCGATTTGATACCCTGCGCACTTCGGGAGGTCTATCGGGCTTCACCTCTCCCGAAGAGAGCCCCTACGATGTGCATTGGTCAGGTCATGCGTCTGATGCGCTCTCCGTTGCTCTTGGCCTTGCGCGAGCTCGTGATCTCGAGGGCGGTGACCAGCACATCGTTGCCGTTGTTGGCGATGCTTCCATTTCTGGTGGCATGTCGTTCGAGGCACTCAATCAGATTGGGCAAGATCGTGAGCGCATGGTCATCGTCCTCAACGACAACGGCATGGCCATTTCGCATAACGTGGGTGCCCTTGCCCGACACCTCAGCGAACTGCGCGCCTCGAATGATTACCGTACGCGCCGCGATGCGTTGTTGGGCACCCTCAAAAAAGCTGGCCCAATTGGTAGGGTTGGCGTTGCCCTGGCCGAAAGTACCAGAAACACTCTCAAGAGCCTGCTGCTACCAGGCGTAACCACGATCTTTGAGCAGCTGGGCATCACCTGCCTTGCTCCGGTTAACGGTCATAACATTGCGGCAATCAGGCGAGCGTTGCGTCGCGCCCTTGCCTCAAGTGGCCCGGTACTCGTGCATGTCGTCACCACTAAGGGCCACGGGTATGGCCCAGCCGAGGAGCACCCCAAGCGCTTCCATGGCGTTGGCCCCTTTGATACGACAACTGGCGAGGTCCCTGAGAAGGCATTTCTTTACTCCGACGCCATGGTCGAGGCGCTCATGCGTGAGACGGCAAACGGCGCCGACACGTTTGCTATTACGGCCGCTATGGCTGATGGCACGGGGCTTATCCCCTTCCGCGAGACCTACCCAAGCCGCTATGCGGACGTAGGCATCTGCGAAGAGCATGCCGTCGGTCTTGCGGCTGGATTGGCGGCGGGCGGCAAGCGTCCGGTCTTTGCCATCTACTCTACGTTCTTGCAGCGCGCGCTTGACCAGGTAATCATCGACGTCGCGCTGCCCAAGCTGAACGTCATCCTTTGCGTTGACCGGGCGGGTATCGTCGGGGCAGACGGCGCTACGCATAACGGCTCCTTTGACCTTGTCTACCTGCGCATGATTCCCAATATGCACATCATTTGCCCCTCGTCCGCCAACGAGCTTGCCTCTGCGCTCCACACGGCGCTTGCCCTTGGCGGCCCCTTTGCCATCCGCTATCCCCGCGAAGCCTGCGAGCCGCTGGCCGAGGACCTCGAGCTGGAGATCATGGAGCTTGGAAAGTCGCAGACGGTGCGCACGGGTGACGACCTCGCCATCCTTGCCTTTGGCAACATGGTTACCCCAGCCCTTAAAGCGGCTGAGGCCCTTTCGGAGCAAGGCATTGAGGCACGCGTGGTTAATATGCGGTGGGCAAAGCCAATTGACCTTGACGCCGTTCGTTCCGCTGCGGAAACCAAGCTGGTTGTCACTTTGGAAGATGGGTGCCTGCTGGGTGGCGTGGGCGAGGCCGTTGCTACCGAGGTTGCCCGTCTCGGAACCAAAACTCCTGTGCTCACGCTCGGTATCCCCGACCAGTTTGTGCCCCATGGCAGCATCAGCGAGATACACCACGAGCTCGGACTAGACGCCGCAGGCATTGTGGCTTCCATCAACGAACAGCTGGAAAGGCCCGCTGCCTCCTAACGCCTCAACAAGGAGCCCACCATGACCAGCCATGACATCAAGCTTGTCCTGTCAGACATCGACGGGACCATCTTGCCCTATAAGCAACCCATGGTTTCGGAGCGCATGCGGAAGGCGATGCATGCGTGTCTTGATGCCGGCATCCGCGTGGGACCCGCAAGCGGCCGCGGCATCTCGCATGTTGCACCGGCTTTTGGCGGTGACCAGGCATTGGTTGCCACTGCGCTAGGAACCAACGGCATGCAAGTGCACCTCGACGGCAAGCTCATCCACGAGGAGCATCTGCCGCACGAGGCGCTCGAGCACGTACTTTCTGTCATCGATGGCAAGGCTGGTGTCGGAGCCATCATCTTTGATCCACAGGGCATACCGTTGCTCGTACAGGGAACACGCGAGGACCTCGCCGAGAGCTTCCCCGTCTATGCACGGCAGGCCGTTGATTTCGTGGGGGTCCCCGATTACCCCATCGTCAAGATGAACGTCTTTATTGCTGGCGGCATGGAACCCACGCGAGCCGCCTTTGACCTTGTCGTTAATGAGGTTCCTGAGCTGGACTTCAATATCCCCATGGCAGGCTTCCTGAACCTGACGCCTGTTGGCTACAGTAAGGCGACGGGTGTCGACATTCTCTGCGACGCCCTCGGCATAACGCTTGACCAGGTCATTACCTGCGGAGATTCTGGCAATGACCTCGAGATGCTCGAGCATGTTCCCAATTCGGTGGCTGTCGCCAACGCCACGGACGAAGCCAAGGCTGCGGCACGCTGGCTTGTAGGCCCCTGCGAGGAGGATGCGATTGCCGAGGTGCTCGATGCGCTTGCCGCTGGACGCTGGCCCTTTGAGTAAGATCGAAGGCGCACCGCGATTTGTTGGCCCCTTCTCAAGGCGGAACTGATGGGCACGCAAGAAGCACCGATTGAGTACGACTCACTCTACGACGCGAGCAATCATGAGCTTCGGTTACGCACGTGCCACAATCTGCGCGAGCTGGGCGGATATGACACACCATACGGTTCCACACGGCTGCATCGTTTTGTCCGCTGCGGATCGACAAGCGGTATTGTTGGTCCTGACCTGCAGATTATTCAAAAACTAGGCATAACGCGCGCCTTGGATTTGCGCAGTCGAGGAGAAGCACCACGGGCGACCTGTCGCTTGGCGCGGCAGTCGTGGATCTCATGGGAAAACATCCCGCTCTTTGATTACGACCTCTCTGCTCCAGCCATGATGCCCGTACGCGACGTGGACAACTATCTGGTCACCAGCTACCTACACATGCTGACAAGCGTCAGTGCTCTGCAGAAACTCTTTGCGTTTCTTTCTGCCACACCCAAAGACGAGTGCGCGCTCTTCCATTGCGCCGCCGGAATGGATCGCACTGGTGTGGTGAGCATGCTTTTGCTTGGGCTGGTCGAAGTGCCCCGAAAGCAGATCATTGCTGACTATGCCTACTCGTTTGGTGATGGCGACGTAGTTGACGCCGCTATCGAGGCGCTAGGCACCAAGTTGGAGACGCCGTCGACACCATTCGCCTACATCCTTGACACGCGCATCAAAACCATTGCCACCGTCTACGACACCGTGATTGCGACACATGGCTCTATCAGGGCTTTTTTGACCAGCTGCGAGATTCCCGAAACGGAGCTTGACGCCCTGCGCGCGCACCTCCTCGACCCATAACTGTCACATTGGGGACTGTCCCCAATGTGACAGCTCTACCACTTGCGGTGTGGGCGTGGGTGAACCAGCTTGTCAATGCAGAGCGCCAGCTCGCCCAGATACAGGTACTCGCGGTAGTCTCCCACCCACTTAATCTCGGGCACATAGGCCATCGGAATGGTGCGCCAGAGCCATTCACGCAGCTCATCCATGTCGCGCACGATTGGCGACGACAGATAGATGCAATCTGGCGACACCGTGCAGATGACGGAGCACAGGTAGCCCGAGATGATCTCGGTCATGCCTTCGTAGGTCCACACCATCTCGAACGGATCTCCCGTAGTGCCCAAGAGACCCACGATGGGCTCCATCGATCCCGCGTAGTTCAAGCGACCCTTAACGAGGTGGCCATCGCACACGATACCCTCGTCACACGGCAGGACACCCGTCTGCTGAATGTGGAAGACCACCGAGTCGTAGTCTTCCTGGCTCATGTAGGCACCCATCGCGGCAGCATTGGCGTCGTTGTCCATGTAGACCTCGATGCCGTATCGCTTCTCCAGTTCACGCCCCAGATCGTAGTCGCGAATGTCGGACGCGGGCATGGATACGGATTCGCGGTTGATGATGCCCGGCATGGCGATGCCCACGGCATCCAGCTTGCGCACGTCAATACCGTCAACCTTTACGGTAGCAAGTACATCCTCGATGTCGCGGAAGTTGACGTGCTTCTTGTAAATCATGCCATCCGCAGCCACACCCTTGTTGGCAAACACGCGGTAGCCGATGACCGACGTATCCTCGCCGTGCATGATCGAGACGACCATGACGTCCTTGGAATCGTCGATGGGACGAACGACGCGCAGGTCGCGGCCTGCAGGCGCGGGCTCGACACCCTCTCCAAGCGCGTCGAGAACCAGGTGTAGTGTGGCCTCCACGTCAAAACGCGCGAAGATCTCGCCGGGAATCTCCATGACGAGCGCGTTGGGATAGGCATCCTGAGCATCCTTGCGCCGGTAGCCCAGCTGCGGCGCAACCATGACCACGTCGTACTCGCCCTTTCGGCGAATAGCCAGGTCAAGCGGCGTCGCCGTAAACTCGTAGTGAAGCGAGAGCGACTCGGCAAGCGCGTTCAGGCGGCGCTCGTACATGGTCGTCGTGATGCCGGCCGTACAACACAGGAGCACGCGCGTGCTGCCACGGGTATCCGTGCGCTCCAGGACTGACGTCATCTCCATGAAGAGCTCTTTTGCGCGCAGCTCGTCGTTGAGCTCGAACCGCACGTGGAACATCGGGTGACCGTCGTTCTTGCGGACGATCTTCATTTCGACGATCTCGGGGCCATCGGACTGCGGGTAGAACGTCATCTTGCCAAACATGGTCGAGGTGGCCATGCTAATGTGCTCGTTATCCGTCCAGGTAATGGCGCAGCCCTCGATACGACGCGAAAGCACCCACTCGCGGTACTCTTTGCCCGCACCTTCCACGCCAATCCAGGACTCCTGGCAATACGGCATGTGACGATGCACCCTACCATCGGGCAACTCACCCAGCGGAACCACCTGGTTGTACAGCACACAGTGCTGCCGGTCGCGGACCATGATGTCGTCGTGGTAGTGTCCGCTGTACCACATCTTCAGGCGTTTGTGGTCAAGCGCGTTCTCAACCTTCTGCAGGAAGGCCGAAATATCGTCATCCTGCATGCGGCTTTCATCATAATGGCGAGCCATGGCAAAACGCCGCAGCTTACGTGGCACTTCATGCGTGAAGACATAGTCAACCTGGAAGTTCACGCGCTCCAGATTTTCCCAGGCTTCCTCCATCTCCATGGGGCTCGGAATCTCGCGCGGCCACCAGCTCTCACCCTGCACGCGACTACCGATGTCGTGCGACGGCGCGCCGCCCATGCAGAACCAACGCCCATAGGAGCCCATCTCATAGACTTGACCGCGCAGCAGATGAATAACGTTCTTAGTACCAGGCAACACGGCCACCTTACCGCCATGCCACTTGGTCACGGGGAACGAATCCAACAGGTCGTAGTTCTCGTGATTGCCGTCAATGAAGCACGTCGTCCACGGACGACTGTCCAACCAGTCGATAAAGAACTTTTCCTCGAGCGTGATGGGGTTGTTCCATACGAGGCCAAAGTCTCCGCAGATGACAAGGATGTCACTTCTCCGAAGCTTGGTGCCCTGTGGCCACCGATCGGGAGTGAGTTTGCCGATATCAAGCCAACCGTGAATATCGCCGGTAACAAACACTGACATGAAGCCTGCGCCTCCTGACCGTCCACGTGCAAAGAGCATAGTCCAGATTCACCGTAACAGTTTGGCTAGCAACCGGTCAATTACGCGCCCTGTCAAGGGTGGGTAGGGCACACGTTAAAGGTGACTCAATGGAAGCGCCCTCTTAAATCGCCATCGTTATGCCTCGAGTAGACGGGCTCTCAGACGATCCAGCGTGCTATCGCTCATCCCACAGGCTGCAAGATACTGCCTGATGCCACCGTAGTTCTTCACCAGCGTGTCGTACACACCAGAAATCGTTCGCTGCCGACCGTTTAAGCGCACATAAATCCCCTTGCGCTGGGCCTCTCCCGTTGCGACAAAGTGATCCACCTCGGAAACCGACGCGTAGGAGTACAGATAATCCTTGATGATATCCGTCCGCGAGACGCCCGCCAATCCAAGCAGCAACATGGCCACGATGCCCGTTCTGTCCATGCCCGCCGCGCAGTGAAAGAGTGCGCACTCGCGTACAGGTACCGCCGCAAGAAACGACAGCGCATTGTAAATGGCATCATGATTTGCGAGCATCCGCCAATATCCCCCTGCCAAATAGTCAAGAGACCCATTTGCAGTCACAATGGCAGGATCTGACAGGTTTTGGCCAAAGAGCTCCACGTTCCTCCAGATAACACCCTTTTCGTGCGCGTACACACAAGTGGCTTCGGGGGCCTCCGACGACCCGCGCAGGTCAAGCACGTGCGTCAACCCATATTCGCGCAGGTAAGCCCTATCTCGATGGTCAAGACACCGGGTCGATCCACACCGAAGAAAACGATGGGCCTGGGTCGGCCCCTCGGGGGTCTCGTACCCACCAAGTTCGCGCAGGTTCATGGCTGACGGCACGTCTAGGATGCGAATGCCATCGGCACCAGGAACATGCACCTCCGCAAACAGCCGATCAAAGAACCCCATGACCTCATCGTCTCCGTCTATCTAAAGCAAGTGATGTACTTCATAAGCCAGTATGATAATAGAGGTGTCCTCACATCGCACGACAGCACACAACGAGGAGCAGCTCATGGACGATATTCTGGTCATTGGCATAGCCGGCGGCACCGGCAGCGGAAAGACCACCCTCACTAACCAGATTGCTGAGCAGTTGGGAGAAGCCGTCACCGTCATCACCCATGACTGTTACTACCGCGAACACCATGAGCTCACCTATGATGAGCGCACCCAACTAAACTACGACCACCCTGACTCGTACGAAACCGAGCTTCTGGTTGAACACCTTGCCGCACTTCGTCAGGGCCTTCCAGTGGAGGTCCCCGTATACGACTTCTCTATCTACGACCGCACCGACGAGACGACCACGGTTTATCCGTCGCGCGTCATCATCGTCGAGGGCATCGTCATCTTCACCAGCCCCGAGCTGCGCGATCTTATGGACATCAAGGTCTTTGTAGACGCTGACGCAGACGTGCGCATCCTTCGCCGCATGGTGCGTGACGTACGCGACCGCGGGCGCAGCGTCGAGAGTGTCGTCAACCAGTACCTGGCTACGGTTAAGCCCATGCACGAGATGTTCGTCGAGCCCTCCAAGGTCTTTGCCGACATCATCATCCCCACGGGAGGGAAGAACCCTGTGGCGCTAGACCTGCTAGTCACGCGCATTCGAGCACATCTCGCTTAAAACAAGGGGGGCACCTTGGTGCCCCCCTTACGATTACTCAGCCTTCGGTGCGTGAATCTGACCCAGCTTATGATGCTTTCGACAGACGCTGACATAGCTGTCGTTGCCGCCCAGCTGAACTTGGCTACCCTCGGTCACCATCACGCCGTTCTCGTCAAAGCGCGCGACAAAATTTGCCTTCCTGCCACACCAACAGACGGTCTTGACCTCTTCGATCTTGTCCGCCCAAGCAAGCAGCCAGAGCGACCCTTCAAAAAGGTTTCGCTGGAAGTCGGTACGCAAGCCATAACAAATGACTGGCACATCGTAGTCATCAACAATGTCAGTTAGGTGCGCAATCTGTTCTTTGGTACAGAACTGCGCTTCGTCGACGATGACGCAGTCGTACGCGCAAATTTCCTCACGGCTCATTTTCATAAGCCGCTCTACCGAGATGCACGGGCGTGAGAGTCCAATTCGTGAAGACATGACGCCATCGCCATCTCGGTTATCGAGCGCCGGCTTTGCCAAAAGCGCCTTCTGGCCCTTCTCTTCGTAGTTGTAGGCCACCATCAGGGCATTTGCCGTCTTCGAGCTGCCCATGGAGCCATAGCGGAAGTAGAGCTGTGCCATCGTGTTCTCTCCTAAGCGCGCTACTGCTCGTCATCATCCTTCTTCAAATAGACCTTGTAGGTCATTCGGCCAAAGATGAAAGACACCCATACGCAGACGAGCGTACGCGCCACCGTCAAGACATAGTACATGGTGGGACCAACCTGCTGCATGAGCACCGCGGAGCGCTCGGGCGAGAGCATCTCGCGCACTGCGTCCACCGCATAGAAGGCTGTGATGATCGTGCAGAACCCATTCAGTACCAGTTGAGCGTAACGGCTCTGCATGAACGAATTCCAATCATTTCCTCGGTTTGCCATGATGCTCCCCCCAAGAGTAAACACGGTCATGGATATATGGGCAATCGCAAAGCTTGTGTTGTGCTGTATCATGCTAGCATTTAAGCACAGCGGATACAGTATCGCAGATGGAGGGGAAGGTCTCATGAGCAAGATTGTGTTTTTGGACGTCGACGGCACGCTGATTAATTACGACGCCATTTGTCCCGAGTCGGCAAAGAAGGCCGTGGAGCTGGCCCGTGCAAACGGTCATAAGGTATACCTGTGCACCGGTTGCTCCAAGGCCGAAATCTCCCAGCGCGTCCTTCCCGAGCTGGACGGCATGATTGGCGCCAACGGTGGCTATGTCGAGGACGACGGCCAGGTCGTCATGCATCAGGCCCTCACGGTCGACCAGGTCAAGCACATCGTTGACTGGTGCATCGAGCGCCAGTTGGGCTTCTACCTTGAGGCTAACAGCGGCATGTACATCAACCACTTGTTTGAGGAGCAGGCTCCGGCCACCATGGTCAAGTATGCCATGGGTAAGGGCGCCACGGAGGAGATCGCCAAGGCCAAGGCCAACGGCTTCGTCAACTCGATGATTCTGACCGACGACCTCTATCGTGATGACGTCAACAAGGTGAGCTTCATTCTGTCCACGTATCAGGATCACCTTGACTCCAAGGTTGAGTTCCCCGACATGGAGGCCAACACCTGGGGCGGCAAGGATGAGCAGGCACTCTTTGGCGACCTGGGCCCCAAGGGCATCACCAAGAAGCACGCCATTGAGGTGCTGCTTGAGCACCTCGGCGCTGACCAGGCTGACACCATCAGCTTTGGCGACGCCAAGATCGACCTTTCCATGTTTGAGCTTTGTGCTTTCAATGTTGCCATGGGCAACGGCGGCCCCGAAATCAAGGCAGCTGCCGACTACATCACCGACGATGTGGACGAGGACGGCCTCTACAATGCCTTCAAGTACTTGGGGCTGTTCTAATACGATTTCGGCACTTTGTATACGACGCGCCAGAAGGGTCACCCTTCTGGCGCGTCGTCCTAAAGACCGTTGCCATATAGCAACGGTTACACCGTTTTCACGCCACATGTCGTAGCATAACAAGTAGGAATCGCTGACAGAGAGGACCTCTCGCTATGTCTACGGTTGGCTCGCGCTTTCGTAATTGGGTACTTGATCAAACCGTCATGGGCGTCACGCCAGAACTGGTTGAGCAGGATTATGAGGAGACCATTCGCATTGTCCTGCAGACCGTTACGGCAGAGGTCGTATTCTATTCAGGCGTTCTGGATGACGATATTGCCGAGTTTCGCGTCATCCGCCACATTGATGGCAAAGCTATCTTCTACCTGCATGTTCTTCTCGATGACCTAGAGCGCGCCAAGGAGCTCTTTGAAGAGATGGTCGAGTCTCTCGAAGGCGAGGCGCAGCATCAGGCCACCCACATTCTTTTGTGCTGCACCTCTGCTATGACCACCTCGCTCTTTGCCATGAAGATGGGCGAGGTCGCAATCACGTTGTCGCTTGACTATGATTTCACCGCCATGCCAATTTACGAGGCGCTGCAGCCTGGTGGCGAATGGACTGCGGTACTTCTTGCACCTCAGGTCAGCCACATGCGCCGCCAACTCATGGAGGCGCATCCCAAGGCCGTCGTCTTCGAGATTCCTGGCAAGATTTTTGGCCGCTATGACGCAGCAGGTGCCGTGCAGCTCGTCATGCACGCTCTCCACGATTCTCAGGCACCCGCAGGACGCGCCGACAGCCTTCGCACCGCGCGTAACTTGGCAAATGATCGAATCATTTTGATCATCACGCTCTTCACCATGCGCGAAAAGGCACGGCTGGGATATCGCCTCTTTGACCACGGGGAAGTTATCAGCGAGGGTGCTGTACAGAAGCCAAAGTTGGACTTCCGGGACATCGAGGACCTACTCGAAACGCTACCGGCACGCGGTATATCGGTTCATGAGCTTGATGCCATCGGCATTGCCGTCCCTGGCATCGCCTATCGTGGCACCGTCACGCTTGAAGGCCTCTTTGATGGCACCTACGACCTGCGCGGTCGCATCGAGAGCCGCTTTGGCGTCAAGGTATACGTTGACAACAACTGCAACGCCGCTGCAGTTGGCTGCTATGTCGGCCAGGACCAGTACGAAAGTCTCGTATTCTTCCGCCATGCATTTGGCCATGTCGCCGGCGGCCTTGGCACCATCATTGACGGACGTCTCCTGAAAGGGCGCGGCAACCTTGCTGGAGAGCCCAAGTACTATGAGAACCTGTTCCGACTCGATATGAGCTACGAAGATGCGCCTTGGAGTGAAGAGGGTCTCTTCCAGCTTGCGTGCGACGTGCTCAGCGTGAGCATTGCGGTAACTGCCCCGGAGGCCATCTACCTAGGCGTTGACACCGTCGATGACATGGACGCGCTGCATGCCGCTCTAGCCAAACGGTTCCCCGAGAACCTTATTCCGCCACTTTACGTCGTGGATGATTACATCCAGCGCGTGTATCTAGGCGAGATGGCCATCTGTCTGCAAAAGCTGCGCGATCCTTCGTATCGTTCGCTCGGTATCGCCTAGGCATCCAAGAGCAGCGTAGCGGGACCAGCTTGGCATTCGCGAACCAACGTGCCGTGCATCTCCACCATGATGTGGGGGACCTTTCCCTGCTCGATAGCTTCGGCACCGGCTATCAGCTCGTCAATAACGTGCACGTCAATAGGGCACTCTGCGTGGCATGGCCAAATGGTAGTTATCTCGCCCACACGCGCCTGTAGACGCTTGAGGCTCAAGATGTAGGCAGGAAGCGACCGCATGGGACCAAACATGTAGATGCGGCCATTGCGCTGGATGGGATCTCCTGAGAAAAGCATGCCAGACGAACGGTCAAGGAGCGCCATAGAACCCGGAGTATGCCCGGGCAACGCGATGGCTTCGAGCTCGCGGTTGCCAAGGTCGATGACATCGCCATCCCAGACGGGCATAATTTGGCTCGACGCAAGCCCGCGTAACTGGGGATGGACGAGCTCACTTGGACTTACATAGATGCTGTCAAAAGCCCCATTGCTGGCAACGTGGTCACGGTCGGCATGCGTATTGAAGAGCGCGACCGGCAGATTCGTCAGCTCTTCAGCAAGCTCTTTGGCATTGCTCACGGTCATCCCGCTATCAACCAGAAGCGCTTGGCTATCCCCCAGAAGCAAGAAGAACCGCACGCCACGATCTTCGTAACGCCAGGTACGACCATCAATCTGAACCCACGCAGACTCCGTCATTACTTCCCCCTTCTTGATACCTCACCGATTACTGAAATCCAACCCCATTGTCGCACAGGAACGTAGAGGCAGCCGTCACTATGGGATACCATGAAGCCGTGAGAACCACCAAGCAATCCATTCGGTTTTGGAGGCTCGTATGTATGACATGGCGGCAGATATTGCTGAAAAGAAAAAGCTCTTCCCCAAAGGCATCAAGATGGTCGGCGAGGCAAAGGCCGTTGCCACTCACATGTTGCGGCACGAGGATATCAACGGGTCAAACCGCCTGTTTGGCGGACGCCTCATGGAGTGGATTGACGACGTGGCAGGTATCGCTGCGCGCCTGCAGTGCGGTGGCAATGTGACCACGGCAGCCATCGATACGTTGGAATTCAAGCACCCAGCGTTTCTCAATGACATCGTGGTCATTGAGGCCTGGGTTACGCATGTGGGCAACACCTCGATGGAGGTTCGAGCTGACTCATACGTTATTGACCCCGCAACTGGTGATCACAAGATGGTGAACCACGCCTACCTGACTGAGGTCTGCGTGGACGATGAAGGGCATCCCACACCCGTGCAGTGGGGTCTCGTTGCTACGAATGAGGAGCAGCATGCCGAATGCGACGGGGCCCGTCGTCGTGCCGAGATTCGCAAGATGCGCCGCGCTGAAGGCGTGTAATGTCACATCGGGGACTGTCCCCAATGTGACACCCTTGATACACTGACGGTATGGATACCACGAAGCATCGCTCAACTGAGGGCTTTCTTCCCACCACGCGTGCGGAGATGGACGTGCGTGGCTGGAAGCAGTGCGACTTTGTCTATGTCTCGGGAGACGCCTACGTCGACCACCCGTCTTTTGGAACGGCCATCATCGCACGCCTCCTTGAAGCAAACGGCTATAAAGTGGGCATCATCGCCCAACCTGACTGGCGTGACCCTGCGAGCGTCACCATCCTTGGAGAGCCGCGCCTTGGGTTCTTGGTCTCGGCTGGCAACATGGACTCAATGGTCAACCATTACACCGTTGCAAAAAGGCGCAGGTCCAAGGACTACTACTCACCGGGCGGAAAGATGGGTCTTCGTCCAGATCATGCCGTCGTGGTCTACGGAAACCTTATCCGCCGCACGTATAAGCACACCCCTATCATCCTAGGCGGCATCGAAGCTTCGCTCAGGCGCCTCGCCCACTACGACTACTGGTCTGATTCCCTGAAGCGCTCCGTGCTTCTTGACTCTGGTGCCGACCTTATCAGCTATGGCATGGGAGAGCATTCCATCGTAGAGATCGCAGACGCGCTCAATTCTGGCATTGAGGTGCGTGACCTCACGTTTATTCAAGGCACCACGTATCGCGCGCGTTCCATCGACCAGTGCGTAGATCCAGTCATTCTCCCCACGTGGGATGAGATCAAGGAGAGCAAGGAGGCATATGCCCGCAGCTTTGGCGAGCAGTACCGCAACCTCAACCCGTTCCTCTCGCATCCGCTGGTGGAAGAGTATCCACATGGTGTGTATATCGTCCAAAACCCACCCTCTACCCCACTGACCAGCGAGGAATTCGATCAGGTCTACGAGCTGCCTTACATGCGAACGTGGCATCCCAGTTACGACGAGGCAGGCGGTATCCCCGCTCTTGCTGAGGTCAAATTCTCACTCACCATCAACCGGGGCTGCCTGGGCGACTGCGCGTTCTGCTCGCTCAACTTCCACCAGGGACGCATCATCCAGACGCGCTCGGACGAATCCATCTTGGCCGAGGCTAAGCTCATGACGCACGACCCCGATTTCAAGGGTTACATCCACGACGTTGGCGGACCCACGGCACAGTTCCGGCTGCCCGCATGCGCCAAGCAGCTCAAGGCTGGTGCCTGCACCGACCGCCGCTGCCTCTCCCCAAAACCCTGCAAGGCGCTGCGCGTCACGCACAAAAGTTACCTCAAGCTCCTGCGCAAACTACGAGAGGTGCCTGGTGTCAAAAAGGTCTTTGTCCGCAGTGGCATCCGATTTGACTATGCCCTGCTTGATCCGGACCACACGTTCATCAAGGAGCTGGCAAAGCACCATACCTCCGGCCAGCTTCGCCTGGCACCAGAGCATGTCTCGCCAGAGGTGCTGAACGTCATGGGCAAGCCCGGCAACGATGTCTACAAGGCCTTTTGTCGTGAGTTTGCACAGGCGTCACGTGCGGCGGGCAAAGAGCAGTACGTGCTCCCCTATCTTATGAGCAGCCATCCTGGCTCAACGATGAAAGTGGCGGTCGAGCTGGCAGAGTTCTGCCGCGATCTGGGCTATAACCCCGAACAGGTCAGCGATTTTTACCCGACTCCCTCCACCATCAGCACGTGCATCTACTACACCGGACTTGACCCGCGCACCATGAAGCGCGTCTACTGCCCAACTGACCCGCACGAAAAGGCCATGCAGCGCGCGCTCATCCAGTATCGCGACCCCAAGAACCGGAAACTCGTTCTCGAAGCGTTGCACCGCGCACACCGTGAGGACCTTATCGGATATGGGCCCAAGTGCCTCGTGCGTCCTGAAAAGGACGAAGGCAAACAACGACGTAGGAAGCGTTAGCCAGAGAACTTCCCGTTATCCCGTTGGTTACCATCCATGGAGTATCCACCCCACGGATAAGAGGTCCTCACTACAATATGAGGTGTATGTCTGTATGAGTGAGAGGAGTCGCCATGGCGCTCACCTGTGAACTGTGCGGAAGCACCAACTTTGTCAAGGATAACGGACTGTTTGTCTGCCAGGGTTGTGGCATGAAGTACACCATCGAGGAAGCTCAGCGCATGATGGCCGCCTCTCAGCAGGCGCAGCAGTT
>JAUNJR010000001.1:0-28336 GCA_030533135.1 Coriobacteriales bacterium | reverse complement strand
CTCAGCAGCAGTACGCGCAGCAGCAGGCGCAGCAACAGTCGACCGTTGAGGCAGCCCTTAACGCCGTGGCAGCTGTCGCTGGTGCCGTCATCTCATCGGTTGCACAGAACGCGCAGTTAGAAACCGCCCCGGTTCTCAACGGGCCCATGGACTTCAAGCCAAACAGCATCAACGTCGCTGCCCTTGGCGCCAGGGAGACAAACAACTACGCCTGCCGTGCCTGGCAGATGCTTCTCTCCGAGTACAAGGGCGTCGATCATCCCGGCGAGACGCGCCAGAAACTGCTCATCTCCCGCGCACGCGAGTGCCTGACTCTTCTTGATGACGCGGCCATGCTTGAGCCCAACAATCACGTGCTGTGCTTGCTCATCTATGAGAACTGCAAGGAGATCGTAAGCTCCGCCAAGGGCACCTCTCACTACGTGAAGGATGACGAAGGCAACTGGAAGCGCAAGAGCCTCGACTACTCCGTCAAGGTTGGCATTCCTGGGCAGACCGAATCCTTCGACAAGAAGATTGACGAGCACCGCAAGATCCTTGAGCAGCAGTATCTGGATGCCCATCCTGACGAGGTCCTGCAGCGCGAGAGACTCGTTGCCCAGATGGAAGAGATCAATGGTCGCTTGGATGTCCTCAAGAACGAGAAGAAGAGCCACGGGTTCTTTGACTTCTCGGGCAAGCGCGAAGTCAAAGATCGCATGAAGCCAATCGAGGATGAGCTTCGCGGTGTCCGCAGCCAGATCAGCGACCTAGACCACAAGGTTGACAAGTATGTTGACCAGCTCGTCCGCGATCTGGGCAAGACCCACATCCTCCTCGACTTCTAACAACGCCTTCGATCCAAGGACGTCTATGCATGGAATGCATGCGCGTCTCCCCAAGAACTTTGTCCTTGAGGAGCGCCTAGAGAAATATGCAGATGCCATCGAACTGCGGCCGGCACAATTTGCCGGCCGTTGGGCCGAGGCATGCCAGCCGCTTGGGTCAGATGTCACCTTCAAGGAGGTACGTCTTGACCTTGGATGTGGCAAGGGACACTTTACGGTTGAGTCGGCTCGCAGGGAGCCCGACGTGCTGTTTATTGGCATTGATAGCGAACCGATTTGCATTGCCTATGCAGCACAGAAGGCCATCGAAGAGGGCTTGTCCAACATGGTGCTGGTGCCTGGCACTGGCGAGCAAGTCGTTGGGATGTTTGGGTCTGGTGAGGTCTCGCGCATCCACCTCAACTTCCCCACTCCGTTTCCACGCAAGAAGGAAGCTGGGAAGCGGTTGGTCATCCTCGAGCGGCTTCTGGAGTACCGCCAGATTCTTGCACCTGGTGGTGAAGTTGCACTCAAGACGGATAGCCAACCCCTGCGTGACTTTGCACTCACCCAGTTTGACCTCGCCAGATATGAGATCACGTGGCAAAGCAACAATGCGCGAGCCGAGCGCCCCAAAGACCCGAGCAGCGAGTACGAAGAGCGTCTCTCCGCACAAGGTGCGTGCGTATATGCCATCACGGCAACACCCGGCGCCGACCCAGGTAAGGTTGTGCAGACGGCAGAGTTGAGCTTGGTGGAGTACCTGCCTGACAACCTACAAAACCTTGACTACGTGCCTCATGGCATGCAGGGTACCGTTGTGAACCTGCGCAACCGCAGGATCCACGAACAGATGCGGCAACGCTGACGCAAACGGTTGCACCCAGCTTACCGTTACGGAAAACGCTCGATACCGCCATGGGCAAACGCTGTTGGCTACCTATACCAGATGGGGTGTATGTCACCTTATTGCCCAGTCAGCTACAATGACATTCACCACTGACGCAAGACAACGGAAGGTTCATCATGCCCAGCATCACACCTGGCAATCATTTGTACTTCTACCAGCTGTTTTCGACGGAGCTTGGCGTTGGCAAGCAAACCACGCTTCAGCGCGTCGAGGAAGTGCTTGCAGAGGCGGACGTGCTTCTGGACGACGTTGATTGCGAGACGGTTGAGGAGCTGCTCAACGAGCTTGCTGACTTTGTGAAACTCACCGTCTTTAAGAAGGGGCGCGTCTTTGCCACCGTCATGCAGCGTGAAGACCTTGACCTTCTCCTTGAGAAAGCAGCCCAGCCCGTTGTCGACAAATCTGCAGCTGCAGCTGGGAAGTCATGGAAACGCAACCGCCGCTCAAGGGATATTCGCCCCACCAAGCCGCGCCACAAGAAGAAGCCGCAGGTTGCGGTTGCAAACGTGCCGGAGGAAAAGCCGGTTGACGAAACTGGGGCTGTAGTCGAGGAGGTTGTCACGGTACTTGAGGACACTACCGTAACGTCAGAACCAGAGCCTAAGCCCGAGCTTGAACCCACAGCTGAACTGGTGACTAAAATGGAGACAGAGCCCGTACCGGTAGTCGAGACAGAGCCGAAGCCTGTAATTGAGGCCGAAGCTGAGCCGGAGTCTGAGCCCGACAGTGAACTGGAACCCGAATCTGAATCTGAATCTGAACCGGAACCCGAGCCTGAGTCTGAGCAAGAGCCTGAGTTCGAGTCGGAGCCTGAGTCAGAGCCTGAATCGGAGCTCGAACCCGAATCTGAGCCTGAGGAGCGAAACCCGCAGCGCATCCGAACTTCGGAGAAGCTGCGTCGTATCACACTGCCCATCGTGTTCTCTGAGGATGTCTATTGCCCAAGCGACCAGCTCTGGGAGCTCTACCAACTGCTTCCTGACAACATCGGTATCATGGATGCGCTCGACGAAGGCTGGAAGTTTGCCCAGCAAGCAGGCACCGTTGAAGGTACCCGCAGCGTGCTGACGTTCCCCCTTTCCCGCACCAACCTACCAGGTTATCCCATCGAGGTGACAGTCAAGCGGGCTGCCCGCATTCCCTCAGGCAAGGCCTGGCAACTGGTTAAGGTGATCCGTGACGAGGAAGAATAAGCGATTACTGGCAAAAGACGGGCCCCTCTCGGCCTGCATCAGCATTGAATCTTTGCTCATGCAGGCCGAGAGGGGCCTGTTGTTATCACCAATCGCTTCTACGGTTACTCTTCGCCAGTCCAGCAGTACGTGCAGATCTTCTTGCGGTCGATACCAATGGCGTCGAGCATGCCGTCAAGACTCTGGAAACTCAAGGAATCAAAGCCCATCTCCTCGCAGATAGAGCGCAGTAAGCACTTTCCGCGCTCGCTCGTACCATCAGCGTACTCGGCAATGTGCTTCTCGCCTTCCTCGCCCTCAAGCTCAAGAATCTTTCGACGGGCAATCAGCTCGTAGTCGCTGTTAGAGCGCGAGAACGACAAATACTTGCAGCCAAACATGATGGGCGGGCACGCGCTGCGCATGTGCACCTCTGCCGCACCAGCGCCATAGAGGAACTCGACCGTCTCGCGAAGCTGCGTGCCGCGCACGATGGAGTCATCAACAAACAGGAGCTTCTTGCCGCTGATAAGCTCGGGCACCGGCACCTGCTTCATCTTTGCCACGCGGTTGCGTACCTCTTGGTTTGCCGGCATGAAGCTGCGCGGCCAAGTTGGCGTGTATTTCACGAAGGGGCGCGCAAATGGCTTACCACTTGTATTGGCAAAACCAATGCCGTGGGGTACGCCGCTATCGGGTACGCCGGCAACGAAGTCCACGTCAGGTAAGGTGCCGCGTTTTCGCTCGTCCTCGGCCATGCGTTCACCATTGCGATAGCGCATGACCTCGACGTTCATGCCTTCGTACTTTGAGTTTGGATACCCGTAATACACCCAGAGAAACGCGCAGATACGCATTTCGTCACGAGGCTCCACCAGCACCTCGTAGCCGTCTGCCGTAATGCGGACAATTTCACCAGAGCCAAGTTCGTGCTCGTCAACATAATCCAGCTTGCCATAAGCAAAGCTCTCAAAGGTCACGCAGTAGCCATCATCGTCCTTGCCAATGAGCACGGGCAAACGACCCATTCTGTCGCGCGCCGCAACAAGGCTTCCGTCCTGACACATGACCAGCAGGGTGAGCGATCCCTCAATGGTCTCCTGCGCGTAGCGAATACCCGACACAAGATCAACCTGCGTATTGATCAGAGCCGCAACAAGCTCGGTCTGGTTGACGCTGCCATCACTCATGGCCATGAACTGATGGCCGACATGCTCAAACGACTTGATGAGCTGGTCTTTATTCTGAATGTACCCAACGGTCGACAGAGCAAAGATGCCCATGTGGCTCCGCACGAGCAACGGCTGTGGATCCATGTCAGAGATGCAGCCAATGCCTGATGTGCCGTGGAAACCAGACAGGTCGTCCTCGAACTTCGTGCGAAACGGGGTATTTTCTATTGAGTGAATCTCTCGCTGGAACCCGTCGACATCGTCGTGCATGATCATGCCCGCACGACGTGTACCAAGGTGGGAGTGGTAATCAACGCCAAAGAACACATCTAGGACCACATCGCGGTGAGAAACCGCGCCAAAGAACGCTCCCATGGCCACCTCCGATTGTCCTGGTCCGTTAGAGTTCCAATATACGGCACGGATTTGTCGGCGAAAGGCAGCTTTTCCACACCGAAACATAGGCAAGAGAAAACCGCAACTAGCGCAACATTTATCCAAGCTACGTCCAAAAGTGGCCATGAAGCGTATCGGCTGAACGCTTCCGTAAGAATGCGGCACTCGCCATATAATGAAGCATTGTGGCGTTTCGCGCTTGGGCTTTGTTCGGAGGAACTCATGGTAGGCATCGGCACGTTGATCAATACGGCTGCCATCGTATGCGGCGGCTTGGCGGGCGGCCTAGTCGGTAGGGCCTTTCAGCTGGAACAGCAGGAGGCCATCAACAAAGCTTGCGGTGTCAGCGTCCTGTTCATTGCCATCGCTGGGGCAATGGAAGGCATGCTTAGCATTCAGGGGTCCACAATCGCCAGCGGTAGATCCATGCTCGTCGTACTATGCCTGGCGTTTGGCACAGTGATTGGTGAGCTACTTGGTATCGAGGACGCCTTTGAACGTTTTGGCGAGTGGCTCAAGATGCGAACTGGCAACGCTGATGACGCAGGCTTTGTCAACGCATTTGTCACTACCTCGCTGACGGTTTGCATTGGCGCGATGGCCATTGTCGGGGCCATTCAAGACGGCGTGCAAGGCGATTGGTCGACACTTGCGGTCAAATCCGTCCTTGACCTCATCATTGTTGCGGTTATGACTTCCTCAATGGGCAAGGGCTGTGCATTCTCTGCCATACCAATCTTTTTATTTGAGGGCTCCGTGACGCTGCTTGCCTCACTTGTTGCTCCCCTGATGACTGACGCCGCTGTCGCAAACCTTTCGCTGGTAGGGTCGGTGCTCATCTTCTGTGTTGGCGTAAACCTCGTCTGGGGCAAGCAACTCCGCGTGGCCAACATGCTTCCCGCCGTTGCGTTTGCTGTCATAGCCGCATTCCTGCCCTGGGCACTTTAGGGGTGACACGAGGTCCGTCTTTCACGCCGATTGCCAAGCCGTACGCGTAACTTGCTTAACTAACATGGTAGGCTTTCCATAATACGAATCATTTCATGGAAAGGGGCCACCATGCGTGCAAAGGTAATCCATCGCAACACCCACGTTTACGACCTCGATGCCACATTGGCGTTCTACGAGAAAGCCTTGGGGCTGAAGGAACGCCGCCGTAAGGGTCCAGAAGATGGTAGCTGGCTCATCGTGTTCATTGGAAACGATGAATCAGATTTTGAGCTCGAGCTCACCTGGAACAATGGCTTTGATGGCACCTACGACAACGGTAACGGCGACACGCACATTGCCGTACGCGTTGATGACTACGACGCCTTCCATGCCCTGCATGAGGAAATGGGCTGCATCGTCAAAGAGAACCCACGCATGGGCCTCTATTTCATCGCCGATCCCGACGGTTGTTGGACCGAAATCCTTCGCGGCCTTGATGAGATACCTTACGAGCGCGATCGCACAAAGTAGCATGCGGTGACAACTAATCGCCTTGTTTTAGCAGGACGCAAGGAGCACTCATGAATGACATTATCCGGGCCATTGGTGACATTGGTCTCGTACCCGTGGTTAAGATCAGCAACGCGCATGACGCTTTGCCTCTTGCCGAAGCGCTCATCAAAGGCGGCCTTCCCGTTGCCGAAATTACGTTCCGCACCGATGCTGCTGCCGAGAGTATCGCGTCCATCGTTAAAGAGTATCCTGAGATGATCGTTGGCGCAGGCACTGTACTCACTCGCGCGCAGGTAGATGCCGCCATGGATGCAGGTTCGACCTTCATCGTCTCTCCAGGCCTCAATCCTGACACGCTCGACTACGCCCTTAGCCAAGGCGCTTTCATGATGCCGGGCATTTCTAACGCAAGTGGCGTAGAGGCGGCGCTGGCGCGTGGCATTGACACCGTGAAGTTCTTCCCCGCCGAGCCGGCAGGTGGTCTCCCGTACATCAAGGCGCTCGCTGGCCCTTACGCAGACGTCAAGTTCATGCCCACCGGTGGCATCAACTTAACTAACCTTGCTACTTACCTCGCATGCCCGAGCATTCTTGCCTGCGGCGGCACTTGGATGGTTACCGAGGCCCTCATCAACGAGAAGCGCTGGGACGAAATCACTGGCATCTGCAAAGAGGCCGTCAAGATTATCAAAGACGTGCGCAAGTAACAAGACCAGTGAGTTTACGTGGCCAAGCCACGGTATAGAATGCGAGGGAAGCATGGAAAGCAACAAGAGCATCCTGTTGGTGGGCGAGCCTATGGGCCTCTTCATTGCCAAAAGCGAGGGTGCCTTTGAAGACGTTGACGAGTACTCCGTTGCAACCTGTGGAGCGGAGTTTAACGTCGCGATTGGCCTTACGCGCTTAGGACACCGCGCTTCCTATCTCACCAAACTTGGTCCTGACCCCTTTGGCAAGCGCATTGTCAAACAGATGAAGCAGGAGGGCATCGCCACTGACGATATCCTTTACGATGACACGCTGCGTACCGGCTTCATGCTGAAGGGCTCCACATCGGTCGGCGACCCCGCCATCTATTACTTCCGCGCCGGCAGCGCGGCCTCCACGCTCTCGCCCGCTGATGTCGCGGGGCTTGACTTCTCAAAGTTCTCCGCCATCCACATGACCGGCATCACGCCGGCGCTGTCTGACAACACGCGTGACCTCTGCCGCTTCTTGGCAGCCAAGGCCCATGAGGAGGGCATCTTCCTATCGTTTGATCCAAACCTGCGCCCACAGCTGTGGCCCTCTCAGGAAGTCATGGCAAGCTACCTCAACGAGTTTGCCGCACAGTGTGACCTCTTCCTGCCTGGCATTGCAGAAGGAAAGATCCTTGCTGGCCTCGAGGACCCCGTAAAGATTGCAGCTCATTACCGCGAACTTGGCGCAGGTACCGTCGTGGTCAAAGTCGGCAGCGAGGGTGCGTACTATGATGCTGGAGCCGATAAGGGCCTGGTGCCTGGATTCCATGTCTCGCATATCGTGGACACCGTTGGTGCCGGTGACGGCTTTGCAGCTGGCGTGCTCTCAGCCCGTATGGAGGGCCTGAGCTGGTATGACAGCATACGCCGTGGCAACGCCATCGGCGCCATCCAAATCATGAGTTTGGGCGACAACGACGGCTTGCCCACGCGCGAGGAACTTGCCGAATTCATGCTCACCGACGAGCACTGAGTACGCAGCTCACTCCTCGATTAGCCTGCTTGTCCTCACATCGCATGCAAGAGGGGTCGGGCCCCGATGAGCAGCGTCTCATCGGGGCCCGACCCTATTTGACTTAAGCAAGCTGATAGCTTAGGGCAGCTGACGACCGGCAGCCTTGTAGAGCTCGTACCATTCCTCACGCGTGAGGGCGAAATCGCACGCGCGAGCAGCCTCACGAATTCGCGAAGCCTTGGTCGTTCCAATGACCGCCTGCATCTTTGCGGGATAGCGCAGAATCCACGCCAGCGCAACAGCACCAGGAGTGACTCCGTACTTCTCAGCCAAACGATCGAGCACGGCGTTGAGCTCAGTGAAATCGGGGTTGCCAAGGAACGTCCCCGCGAAGTACCCATGCTGGAAGACAGACCATGCCTGGATGGCCATGCCCTTGCGCTCGCAGTACTCAAAGATGCCGCCATCACGCATGTCAGAGGCATCGTTTTCCATGTTCACGTTCAGCATGGCTTCGAACGCAGGAGCAAACGCGACGCTCAACTGCACCTGGTTTGCCGCAAGCTTGTACGCGCTCGCCTTGGCAATCCGCTTCATCTGCAGCGGATTCTGATTGCTGACACCAAACTCGAGTACTTTGCCGGCGTTGTACAGCTCATCAAAGGCCTCAGCAATCTCGTCGGGCTCCATGAGGACGTCCGGACGATGCAGAAGCAGGCACTCGATGTGGTCCGTCTTCAGGCGCGCGAGACTCGCGTCGACGGCGCTCAGGATGTAATCCTTCGAGAAGTCAAAATACGAGCCGTGCTCGGCAAAGCGAATGGAGCATTTGGTCTGCAGGAAGATCTCGTCACGCAGGCGCGGATTCGCTGCAAAAGCCTCACCCAGGAGCTCTTCGCAATGGCCGCCACCATAGATGTCGGCTGTGTCCACCATGTTGATGCCTTCGTCAAGGCAGGTGTCCAAAAGCTCCGTCACTTCCGTAACAGAGAGCTGCGGGATGCGCATCGACCCGAGCACGACCTCAGATACCAGCGCGCTATTCTTGCCGAACTCAATGTAACGCATCGCCCACTCCCTTCCCAAGAGCCAATACAACCTGATACAACAGTATACGTGCACCACAAGGGCCTGTCTTTGGTGCTCCCACTTATTCGTACAAATACACGCGGCACTCCCAGGGGCGAAGGTCCAAGAAGCCATCTGGTCGCGTGCCAGGCGTCTCGTCATAGTTTGCCAGCAGCAGCGTTCCGAGCGAAGGATCGTAGCCAAAAGGCGGCTTCATCAGGGTTCCGCTGTTCGAGAAGTTGCACATGACCATCAGGCGCTGTCCGTCCATCACGCGTGCATAGACGTACAGGTCATGGCTTACGCGCTTGTACTCCTTGTAATAACCCTCACGCACCACCGGAAGCTCACGCCGTAACGCAATTGCACGACGATAGAAGTTCAAGACGGATGTTGGGTCATCGAGCGCGCCGGCTACGTTGATGTCGTGGTAGTTGGGGTTGACCGCAAACCACGGTGTGACATCCGCAGGACAGAAACCCGCGTTCTCCTCCGCTGACCACTGGACGGGCGTACGGGCGTGATCGCGCGCCGCATGGTTGATGAGCTTCATGACGTCGGCTTCCTTGTCACCTGCAGCCATGTGATTGCGATACTGGTTCTTTGCCGACACGTCAGGCACCTCATCAATAGTCGAGAAGTGCGTGTTGACCATGCCAATCTCCTGTCCCTGGTACACGAAGGGCGTGCCCTTCTGGAACAGGTAGCTCACCGCAAGCAGCTTTGCGCTCTCTACACGATACTCCTCGCTGCCATAGCGGCTCACAATGCGCGGATGGTCATGGTTCTCGATATACAAGGCGTTCCATGCCTTGCCATCAAGCTCGTGCTGCCATTTGCTGAAGGCGGCCTTGAGCTTGCGTAGGCTGAACGGAATGGGGATATAGTCCGTGAACAAACAGTCCGCGCTCATATGCTCGAAGTGGAACATGAGGTCAAGCGTCTGATCAGGCCCCTCCGTAATGTAGGGCAAAGCCTTCTCTGGGGTGATCATAGGTGCTTCACCAACGGTCATGCAGTCATAGTGGCATAGCACGTGGTCGCGGAACTGCCGCAGGTACTCATACACATGAGGACCGTTCTCGTAGAACCTCAAACCGCGCGCACCTGGCACCATGAGGTGGTCGTCGGGCAAGCCCGCCACCTTGCTGGTAAACGTAATGACATCCTCTCGGAAACCATCCACACCCAAGTCAAGCCAGAAGCGCATGATGTCCTCAACCTCGGCGCGAACGGCTGGGTTATCCATATTCAGGTCTGGCTGGCCCTTGGCAAAGATGTGCAGGTACCACTCATCGAGCGCTGGCTCGTACTCCCAAGCGCGACCTTCAAAGAGGCTGTCCCAGTTGTTGGGTGGCGTAGGATTTCCCGCCTTGTCATGTCCACCAGGACGCCAGATGTAGTAGTCGTGGTATGGGCTGTCCTTGCTTGACCGGCTTGCCTTGAACCACGGGTGCTCGCTGGAAGTGTGGTTGACCACCAAGTCCATGATGACGCGCAGCCCGCGCTGGTGCGCCCCATCCAGAACCTGCTTGAATACGTCCAGGTCACCATACTCGGGATTGATAGCCTTGTAATCGGCAATGTCATAGCCAAAATCAGCCTGCGGCGAAACGTAGAGCGGGCTGAACCAGATACCCGTCACGTTGAGGCTTGCAATATAGTCCAACTTCTGAAGAACGCCCCACAGATCACCTATGCCGTCACCGTTGCCATCGCAGAAGCTCCGAGGCCAAATCTGATAAAACACCGCATCCTTGTACCAGCGATTACGTTCCATGGTTACGCTCCGTCCACTTGTTGCTTAACATTCTTATTTTCTCACGGAAGGCGCTAGACTTCTCTTGTAAAGGCCGTGAAAGGAGCCATACATGGAGACACGCGTTGCAGTTCTTGGCATCATCGTCGAAGACACTACGTCAACAGCACGGTTGAATGAAATCCTGCATGAGTACGGCGACTATGTCATTGGCCGCATGGGGGTACCCTATCGCACCCGCGGCATCAACGTCATCAGCGTAGCAGTCGACGCACCGATGGATCGAATCTCCGCCCTGGCTGGCAAAGTGGGGGCGCTACCGGGCGTAAGCGTCAAGACAGCATACTCCAGCGTGAAGTTCGAGGGGTAGAGACACACGGTGAGCTAGAGGACAGCGGTCAATCGCCAGCAAATGCCATAGGAGTGCAATCCTATTTGCATAATTCGCATAGACATGCAGCGGTGCGGGAAACCCACAGCACATTCGAGGCGTTTCTTACACAAATGCGCAGGATTCGAAAAAGAAACCGCCTCGAATGTGCTGTCGGATAAGCAACAAAAATGATACATGCATATTGATGCATATTCTCAGTTCTCTTATGCAAATCAAAACGGGACTTACTTCAGAGAGAGCTGCTGGGCGTCAAGAAGCGCCGCATCTTCAGGCGCATGCGAGGCAACCAGTAAGGTCCTACCAGCCAGATAACCAGCCACAAACTGTGCTGCGGCCTCATGCATCGCCTCGTCGAGCGAGGAGAACGGCTCGTCCAACAACACCGCAGAAGAGGGGTGCGCCATCGCTCGAACAATCTCGACACGCCTGCGCTGACCACCTGAAAGCTCACTCACGGGGCGGTCGAGCACTTCGGCAGGCAGCAACTCAAGCAAAAGCGTCCGCACGTCTTCTCGCGTGTTGCCTCCCGAACCAACCAACAGCACATTGTCCACAGCAGAAAGCAACTCGATCAATCGTGACTCTTGGAACACGACAGACAGGCATCGCGGTGCCTGCACGCAACCAGCAAGCACGGGCAGCAAGTTCGCCACCGTGTGAAGAAATGTGGTCTTTCCCACACCAGAGGCATCCGTCAGAACGCCACGCTCCCCCGGTCCAAGGGCAAGGTTGACCCCCTCAATAACCACCGTATTGCCGTAGCCCAAGCTTGCGTCCTTGAGCAGAACACCTTCTGGTTTTTGCGACGCAACTACATGCTCGCCACCGCGTGGCACCGACAGACGCAGTGTTAATGGCCCCGTCTCTTGCAGCAGCCAAAGGAAGCCTTTCTCGCAGGCATACGATACGGCCACCACAATGACCGTCCACGCAAAAAGGTCTGCAGTCTCAAGCAGGATCTTTGACTGATAAATGCGCTCACCCATCGAGCCCATGGGGGTACCGATAAGCTCAGCTGCAACGCCTGCCTTCCATGCCATGCCACACGCATTACGGCTCGTTGCCACGAGGTAGGGCAGGACGCTTGGCCAGGTATGAGCAAGCAATCGCCGCAGGCGTCCGACACCGAAGACGCTCAACATATCATCCAGCTTGCGGTCAACTTGACCAAGGCCTTCAACAGTTGCCAGGTACAAAGCCGGAAACGCCATCAAGAAGACCGAGAAACCCGACACCTCGCGCGACCCAATCCAAATCAGTAGCAGAACGACGATGCAAGCCACCGGAATGCTCTTGAACGCCAACACAACCGGAGCAAGCAGTTCACGTACCAAATCACTGCGATGGGCGAGGAAGCCCAAGGATACGCCAAGCACAAAGGCCGCTAAGAAGCCTCCGGCGATACGCGAGAACGAAAACCAGAGGATTGGTAGGAATCGTTCGCTCAGCGCGATACGAACCAGACTGCGGCAGGTGTCAAGTGGGCTCGAAAGAAATATGTCACTGCCAAATATAAGGCTCGCGGCCTGCCACCCACCACGCCAGTGGGCGCCGGCCGCGAGCCGCTTCAGGTTCTGTTTGACCTGGGTCTCACCCATTTTGGGCGCTTACCCCAAGAAATAGAAATCGTCAGCAGGCAGTGCACCACCGACGGACGCCGGGTCAGAGTTGAAGAGCGTCTGCAGATAGCCCGAGAGCGCCGACTGCATCTCGGTGCCCGTAATGCACACCAGGTGGCAGCTGGGGATAGCCTTTGCGGCAACAGGTTCTGCATCAATGATGCCGGCGGAAACAACCAGCGGAGCAACGCCAGCGGGATCGGCGTTGGCCGCATCGACGGAAGCAGCCTGCTGGGCAATGAACTCAGCCACAGCTTCAGGATGCTCAGCTAGGAACTCGTTACGGACCACGGTGACACCAGTCAGGAACTGCGAGCCATCGTCAACGGAGGCGGCCCAGACGTCAGTGAGATCAATGACGGCCTTCAAGGCGTCATTCTTGACGCACGCTGCGGTTGCGAAGGGCTGAGGCAGAACGCCCACGGCGGTTGCGTCGGCAGAGAGCGCCTGAACGACCTCGGTCGGCTCGCTCTTGAACTCGAGTGTCACATCGGTAATGCCAGCCTTGTCCAGCAGGAAGTTCATGGCGTACTCGGGAGTGGCGCCCTTGCCAGTCATATAGATGGTCTTTCCAGCCAAATCAGAGAACTGCTGAATGGACTCGTCACCTGTCACCACGTTGAGAACGCCCAGCGTATTGATGTCGATAACGGAAATGCCGCCCTCAGTTTTGTTGTACAGCACGGCAGCTGCATTGGCAGGGATGAGCGCGATGTCCGTCTCACCCTTGATGACGGAGGGAAGAATCTCGTCCGCCGCGGTGGCAATCGTGAACGTATACGTGTTGTTCAGTCCGAGGTTGTCAACATTGGCAATGAACGACGCCAGACCAATGGAGGTCGGGCCTTTGAGGGAGGCCACGCGGACCTCTACCGGCTCAACCGGCTCAGCTTCGACGGCTTCCGCTTCTGGCTCTGGCTCGGCCTCAGTCGTTGCCGACTGACTTGCGCAAGCTGCAAGAACAAACGCCAGGATCAGCGTCATCGCGATGACAGCCCAATTACGCAGCGTTGTCTTGTGGGATTTGCTCATACACATCAACCTTCCTGTCATGTGCCGACCAGCCCCGTGGCTTGGTCGCGCGCCTTCCCTTTCGGGTGTGTATTAACGTTGTGCTAGCTTACCACGCCCGCATGCCACCAAAGGGAAGACGTAAACACATGCGGAGAATTCCACTTATGTAACAGCGGCGCTTGACCATGAAGCGCATCGAGACTGTTGAAGACAAAAGTTATGCGTTATCCAAAACATCGTTACGATTGATGCGCAGCAGAATCTGGTCGAGATCAAAGGTGCCGATAAGCACTGCCTGCACTTCTCCGTCCACGCTAATCAAGATGCTACGGTTTCCGGTCAAACCGAAGGGCGTTGACCAGCGCATCCGGTCGATGTCCGAATACTTGATGATTTGCTTGCGGCCCGCAAACGGAGTCACTTCAAGATGGTCGTCAAAGGTTGCCACGCGGTAGCGCCGTAGGGCTGACCACATGACAAACATCACCACCACGAACGAGGCAAAGAAGCCAATCATCGTCGTGATGTCCGCGCGGAAAACGCCAACGTAACAAAGCCAGCTCAGCAGAATGCCCAACAGTCCCATGAAGAACATAGCCAGCGAGAGAGCGCCGGTCAGAGCAAAGGGGATGACGTAGGTGTCATGCTTGCTGTGATGCCGTTCGGACAGACGAGCGCTGACAATCCATTCGGCAAGCATGGCGATAGTCGGTAGCACAATGCAGATAGCTGCAAGAACAACGAACATCATACGAACGTCGCCCCCTGAACGGAGACGCCCCAAACGCTATGGACCATACCGTAATTCATAGAAAACTGATGACCAAACCCCGACGTATATTTGTGCATACAGTACGACGTACCAGCGGTTTTGTAGATTAGGGGTAGGTGTGTGGACACTCTTGCACCGTACACGGTCGTGTAAATAAGCCAAACGCGCAGGTATTATCCGCAGACGGTAAGCACGTGCTCGAAAATATGGCCCTCTGTCCACTATCTGAACAGGGGCCATATTTAACTGCTGAAATGGGCTCTATGCCGCTACACGTGCAAACTTGGCAACCAGATGCTCAAGCAGGTCAACCGTCACCTCAAGACTTTCCACGGGGATGAATTCCCTGACGGAATGCAGGTTGTAGCCGCCCGTCGCAATGTTGGGGCACGGAAGCCCGCGGAACGTAAGCTGTGCGCCGTCGGTTCCGCCACGCACAGCAACGATATTAGGCTCAATGCCCACCTCTCGGTTTGCTTCCAGTGCGTAGTCAATCAGGAAGGGAATGTCCGCGAAGTGTTCCGCCATGTTGCGATATTGCTGGCGAATCTTCACCTCGACCGTTCCCTCGCCATAGCGCGCGTTCATGAAGGCCGCAATCTTCTGAAGCGTCTGCTGACGAAGCTCGAAGTTCTCGGAGTCAAAATCGCGCAGGATGTAGGAAAGGGTGACCTTGCGTGCAGTTCCCTCAATGGAGATGGGATGGTAGAAGCCCTCTCGACCTTCCGTATGTTCGGGCCGTTCGTAAGCGGGAACCAAAGAGCCAAACTCAGAAGCCAGGGTAATGGCGTTGACCATTACGTTCTTTGCCGAGCCAGGATGCACCATCACGCCACGGATGATAACCTGCGCCTGACAGGCGCTGAAGCACTCGTAGTTGAACTCGCCCAATGCCGAACCGTCAACGGTGTAACACCAACGCGCACCGAACCGATCCAAGTCCAGCAGCTCCGCACCGTGACCAATCTCCTCATCCGGCACAAAAGCAATCTTGAGCGTGGGATGCGGCAGCGACGGGTTCTTCTGGATGCGCGCCACAAGAGCACAGATCTCGGCGACACCCGCCTTGTCATCAGCCGAGAGCAACGTGGTTCCATCGCTGCAGATGATGTCTTTGCCGACAAACTGAGCTAAGTCAGGCACCTGCTCCACGGTAGTGGCAACTCGCCTGCCATTGGCGAAGCCTGCCACGAGGTCGCCACCCTCATAATGCACGATGTGTGGCTTAACGTTCTTGCCAGGCGCGTCCGAGCTGGAATCGAGATGCGCACAAAGGCCCAGTGCCGGCGCATCCTCTGCACCAGGTGATGCGGGAACAGATGCCGTCACATAAGCGTGCTCGTCCACGACGACGTCCTCGCAGCCAAGGGCGCGCAGTTCCTCACCAAGAAGGCGTGCCATGTCGTGTTGCGCTGGCGTCGAAGGCGTAACCTCGAGATTCTTGGGATTTGACTGGGAATCCACCTGCACATAGCGCATGAAGCGCTCGACGACATCTGACATTTGTTTCCTTTCCGACTAAACAAGACGACCTTGTCGGCCGCCACATCAATTAGTTAATATAACGGTAGACCAGATAATAGTTTACGTTTCTAAGTTGATATCATAAAAACGCCGATAGAGAGTTAATTCTTCTTCTCCCGGCTTACTTGATGAGAAGCGCACACCACCCATCGCTTCCTGCGGGGCAAGCAGTCCACGCGCAGTGAGCACTGTGCGCAGCTGACGTGCCGTTCCGGCGCCGCCGTCAAAGAAGGGCACGTCACCGACCACGTCGCGAATCACCTTCCGTACAAACGGGTAGTGCGTGCAACCAAGCACCACCGCATCAACGGTATCGCGGTAAGTACCAACATGCCGCTCGATGAGCTCCCGTATCTCGTGGCTTTCCACATCGCCCCGCTCGATAAGGTCGACCAGACCCACGCAGGCCACTGGAATTACTTCAGCTTGCCCGCTCCAATGCTCCTCAAGGCGCTGGTACTTCTCTAAAGCCAAGGTCGCTGCGGTTGCCATGACCAGAATCCGGCCCTGTGGAAAGGCTTGCACAGCGGGCTTCAAGGCAGGCTCGACCCCGATGATGGGCACGTTCGGATATTCATTTCGAAGGGTGGCGGCTGCAGCAGCCGTTGCGGTATTGCACGCGATAACGACAGCCTTTGCACCAGCATCTAGTTGGCGCTCCACAATCGCGCGACTCAGCGCCACGATGTCATCGGGTTCACGGTCTCCATACGGAGAGTTCAGAGAGTCTCCGAAGAACGAAAACTGTTCATGAGGAAGCTCTGACACCAGGCTTTTGAGCACGCTAATGCCCCCCAAGCCTGAGTCAAACACCCCCACAAAGCTGTTCGCGTCCTGCATGATGCCTCCCCTAAATATTGATACGCATGCCACCATAGCACACGCACCACAAGGGGCGGCCTTGCTGCACAGAATCGGCCTAACGTCTACGACCCAAGCACTTCGGCGGCAATGCGAGCACTCTCGGCTGCATCCTTGGCGTAGAAGTCTGCACCAACCATCTGGGCATACTCGGGATTGAGCACCGCGCCACCCACGACGACCTTGCACCAAGGCGCCTGCACATGCAGCAGCTGTATGGTCTCGGCCATGGCAGGCACCGTCGTGGTCATAAGCGCCGACAAACCAGCCAATTTGATATGGTGCTCGACCACCGTGTCCGTGAACACCTGCGGATCAACGTCACGTCCCAAGTCAATGACGTCGTACCCGTAGTTTTCAAGCAGCATGCGTACGATGTTCTTGCCAATGTCGTGGATGTCACCCTTGACGGTAGCAAGTGCAATCTGACCCTTTGAGGGCATGTCAGAGCCAACGGATGCCTCGCGCAGCATGTTGAATCCCGCCTTGGCGGCCTCTGCTGACGCCATCAGCTGCGGCAGGAAGAACGTCCCCTTCTCGAAGCGTTCTCCCACCTCGTCAAGTGCGGGGATGAGCACCTGATTGATGACATACATGACATCGTGCGCGGCGTCGTCATCGTCAAGAAGCGCCTGAACCTCAGGCGGAACAGCTTCCTTGCGACCAGTCAGCACGAGATCGCGAATGCGCGCCTCTGGCGTGGCGAGGCATTCTGCCTGCTGGTTTGTGGCTATCGTCGTATCGGCAGCTTGGGCGACGGTGGGGACGCCATCCTTGCGGTCGGCATACTCTGCGATGTAGGCCTGTGCGTTCTCGTCTTCCCCTGTCAAGGCGCGCCATGCCGCAAATGCATCCTGGTAACGAGGTGCCAGCGGATTAACGATTGCTAGGTCAAGGCCTGCACCAAAGCACGCCGTCAAGAAGGTGGCGTTGACCAACATGCGATACGGCAGGCCAAAACTTACATTTGAGACGCCAAGCACCGTGCGCACGCCCTCAAGTTCACGTTTGACCAGCCGCACCGCTTCGATAATCTGACGCGGCTGGGTTTGGTCGGTTGAGGCAGCCATGGCGAGGCAGTCGATAACTACGTCCTGACGGGGAATGCCCAGTGCATCGGTAGCCGCTACAATCTTGCGAGCCACGGCAAGGCGGCCTTCGGCAGTAGGAGGAATGCCGTCCTCGTCCAACGTCAAGCCCACGATGGCACAACCATAGTGCTTGGCGATGGGCAAAATCTGCTCCAGAGACTCCCGCTTACCGTTACAGGAGTTGATCAGCGCTTTTCCTGGATAGCTGCGCACCGCCGCCTCGATAGCCTCTGGGTCAGCAGAGTCGATCTGCAGGGGCAGCGTAGTCACACCAGAAAGCTCGCTCACCAAGCGCACGAGCGTGGCCTTCTCGTCAATCTCCGGCAGGCCAGCATTCACGTCAAGGATCTGGGCACCAGCCTTTGTCTGGCTAATGGCCTCCCCCATCACATAGTCATGGTTCCCCGATCGCAGCGCCTCCTTCATGCGCTTCTTGCCTGTAGGATTGATGCGTTCGCCAATGACACCGACCTGCCCCATGGCGAGGGCAGTCAACTGCTGCGCACTGGTCACCGTAAAGTGGCGGCGCAGCTCGCGACCCGCAGGCTTACGGCCAACCAGCAGGTCACGTTCGCGCTCGATAAACGCAGGCGAGGTGCCGCAACAACCACCCACGACGGTAACCCCTGCATCGAGCATGCGCTCGACAGCCTGCGCGTACTCCTGCGGCTCGATGGAGTAGAACGTATGGCCTTCGTGCACGTGCGGCAGACCCGCATTGGCCTGTGCCATCACCGGGCACGAAGCCCACGGAAGCATGCGCTCGATCAACGGTGCCACATCTGCAGGCCCAAGGCTGCAGTTGATGCCCAGCACATTGGCCCCCAAGGCACTCAGCGTTACGGCGGCGACCTCCGGAGTGGTTCCCAAGAAGGTGCGTCCATCCTCGTCAAAGGTCATGGTCACAAAGGCAGGCAGGTCAGAGTTCTCCTTCACGGCGAGCAAGGCCGCCTTCGCCTCTGCAAGGTCTGCCATGGTCTCGATGATGAAGAGGTCGGCACCCGCGGCGTCCGCTGCCTGTACCTGCTCAACAAAGAGCTGGTAGGCATCATCGAAGGAAAGTGTACCCATGGGTTGTAGCAACGCGCCCGTGGGACCAATGTCTGCCGCAACATAGCGAGCACCGGAGACGCGGGCACACCGGATGGCAGCTTGGAAAATCTCTTCCACCGTCGCTGCGTCACCCAGCTTCATAGCATTGGCACCAAAGGTATTGGTAGTCACCACCTCTGAGCCAGCGGCAACGTAAGCGGCATGAATCTCGGTGATCTCCGTGGGATTGGTGAGGCAGAGGAGCTCCGGCACCTCTCCGGCCGCCAAGCCACGTGCTTGGAGCTGCGTACCCATGGCACCGTCAAAGAGCAGGAATTCCTTGCCTTCCAATACGCGAGCAAGGTGCTCGTCTTTCACACGGAGCGCGGTGGTCGGGCAATGGCCCTGCGGCGTTCTCAGATTCGCAACCTCGAAGCTCATCTCGCTCCTCCTTCAAAACGCAAACAAAGGAGGCGGACTCCTTTGCGTGTATGTGTGCCTAGCGCTGGCAAGTCGTACCCGATGTCCTTACGGTACACCAGTCATGCAGGTTACAAGCCGCACATCCAGGACGAGCCTTCTGTCGGGGCTCATCAAAGTAGCCCACGACAGCCGTCACGCTCTTGGTGGGCACCATAAGCAGGCTTGGCGTCAGGGTAATACCAAGACGCCGCTGGGCATCAAGTGCGGCTAAAAGCGTTGTCTGGCTCTCTAAGGGAAAGTCGCCATACCCTGGCGAAAAACGCCAGGTCGTGTAGAGCCCACGCGCCGCAGCATCCGCTACCAAACGAGCCTCAGCCGCATCTGCCGCACGCTCGACAACGGCAGTCGCCGCCGCATCAAAGATAACCTGCCCCATTGCATCAGTTAGCGACAAGCGCTTCAGCTCGCGCTCCACACCCATGCCCAAAGTCACCGCCATCACGCCTACGGCAACGGCACCGGCCAGATGCTTCGAGATGCTTTCACCCGACAGGCGTAAGGCTGCACCAGCGAGCACCAGTTCGGGAACTCCATCATCACGAACCGTGTTGCTCTCGATGTCAAAGGAGCGCAGACAGCCACGAGGCCGTGCCATCTCAAGACAATGCGCAATCGCGTCGTCAAGACGCGCCTCAAGCTCAGGCGTCAGTTCTTGCCCGCGGTAACCCAAGTACCGCAGTACTTCGCTTCTCTCAACCGAGTCAACCGAGAGCGACTCAACGGCAAGCGTAGCCACACTATGCCTTGAGATACCCGCAACCCACCAGCACGTCATGCATGGCGCGGCCAATCTCGGGATGGTTCATGCTGTAGATGTGAATGCCGTCGACGCCATTTGCTGCAAGGTCTGCAACCTGCTCGCAGGCATACTCCATGCCGGCGCGTGCCTGGGCATCCTTTTGATCGCCCGCAGCTACCAAACGCTTGATGACACGCGATGGAATAGACGCGCCGCAGGTAAACGCCATACGCTTAATCTGGGCCTCACTCGTAAAGGGCATGATGCCCGCGACGATGGGGATCTTGATGCGATAGCGCAGACACATCTCGCGGAAGCGATAGAAGTCCTCATTGTTGAAGAAGAGCTGGCTTACCAGGAAGTCAGCGCCAGCCTCCTGCTTGAGGTACAGGTGACGCATGGACTGCTCAAAGTCCTCGCATTCCACGTGGCCCTCGGGATAGCAAGCGGCGCCAATGCACATCTCAGGCGCAACTACCTTGATGTGGGCAATAAGGTCGGATGCATAGGTGAAGTCAACCACATCGCGGCCGGGAACGCGGTCACCACGCAGCGCCAAGACGTTCGAGATGCCAGCCGCCCTCATCGCGTCAAGCCCGCGATCGACATCGGCAACCGTTGCGCCCATGCAGGTAAAGTGTGCCAGCGCGTTAACATCGAGTTCGTGTTCAAGTGCATGCGCAATCGCAAAGGTATTGCCAGAATTGCCCGATCCGCCCGCAGAGAAGGTCACGCTGATCCAGTCCGGATCATAGGCGGCCAACGCCCGTGAGACTTCACGCGCCTGATCTACGGGCAGTTCACCCTTTGGAGGGAAGATCTCAAACGAAAACGTCTGCTTACCAGCCAAGATATCGCTGATTCTCATGGCAATTCCCTTCGTCATGGACCGTCACGACATCGTACAAGAATGCTGTTACGCGCGCGTGACAAGTCCAAAACGCAACTTGGTTTGAATCTCAAAAACCTGTCAGTCTAGAAGAGCGGCAAATCGCCAGTGAGCGGGTCTATTTGCTCAGGATAGAGCGGCTCGAATGCCAAGCAGGTGAACGTGGGCTCACCGTGAAACTCAGTATGACCCGCATCACGCACGAGCGCACAAATAAAGCCCAGTTCACGGCCACGCTCGGCAAGGTCAAGCAACGCCTCTTCAGAGTCAACGTATACACACACCTTAGCCACGCCAGCTCCAAACCAATCGGTCAGTGGTGTGGGCTCGGCCCCATCATCTGCTAAGTAAACCCAACTGTCATCAGGTGTGACACGCACGCTCTCAAGGCGACCTTCACGAGCCAAGGCCATGAGAATCGCTTCCACGCAAGCGTGCCCCGCCTGCGCTGCAATCTTGCCCTTGCGCATCTTGAGGTCTCGGCGCATAACAATCATCTGCTTTGCCTTGTATGAGGACATCCGGCCATCCCTTCCTGACGGTTTTGGAGCATTCTGATTCTCTTCAAATCTCTTTTGTAACGCTAGGTCGTCATCGGCCTTTCTTTCGAATGGGTCAAGGTGCAGCGTGATCACAAGACGCTCCTGCTCCCAAAGATCACGTTCGATGCTGTCCAGAACCTCATGATCTGCGGCGACACTACCATCCGGAGACATCTCCACATGAGCGCTCGCAAACTGACGCCCCGGTCCATAGTCGTGAATCATCAAATCGTGCATGCCCAATATCCCTGGCACCGACAAGATGCGCGTACGCACCCGGTCGACCAGCGCCTGATCAGGAGCATGCCCCAGCAACGTATCAACCGTCTCGCGCACCAGGGTCACACCGCTCCACACAATGAGGCCGCCAACGGCCAACCCCATCCAACCGTCAAGCTGCACACCCGTCAGCCACGTCACGACCGTCGAGATAAGCACTGCCCCAGTCGCCAGCACGTCATTGCGTGAATCTATGGCCGTTGCACGTAACGTCTCTGACGAAATCCGTCTTCCAAGCACCGTGTTTAGATTCATCATCCACAGCTTGACCAGCATGGACACCACCAACACGACTACGGCCGCCACACTCTGCTCAAGGACGGAAGGTTGCCTTATCTGGTCAATTGCATCTTGCATCAGGTTTACGCCAATGATGATGACGATGATAGCCACCCCAAGAGAGGCCAGGTACTCGTAACGACCGTGGCCATAGGGGTGATCGTCGTCGGGTGGTCTATTGGCCAGTCGAAAGCCCAAAAGGCTCACCACGTTGCTCGATGCATCGGAAAGGTTATTGGCGGCATCGGCCACGATGGCAACCGACCCAATAGCCAGGCCCACCAAGCCTTTGCCCAAGCACAACGCAACGTTGCACAAGATGCACACCACACTTGCCAGAAGTCCGTAACGCTCACGCACCGCCGGATCATCCACATTGTCAGCGTCACGCACGAAGCGTCGCACAAGCCAGTCAATCACGCCATCACCTCCATAGCAGACCACTCTACCTCTCTTACAGCCAGACTGTCCCTTTCCGTAACGTTCTTGTAGAACGTGTCATGAGCTTCTCGTACACTAATAACAGCACGTAGCGTGCCATAACAACGAGGGGAACTTTCATGAGACGGAATCGCACTATTTGCGAAAACGGAATCGCATTGGCACTCGCAGCCACGCTAGTCATGTTGCCGATGGCTGCCTGTTCATCGGGCGGCGGGTCGGACGCTTCGGGTGACGCCGAAACTACCGAAGAGCAGGTCGAGGCAACAGATGTTCAAGAACCGGAAGCTGGGGCAACGCAGGAAGCCGATGCGGAGGCACTTCCTGAAGAGGAGCCTGTCAGCCAGAACATCTGGGTTGTCTCTAAGATGGTCTCCCAGACCACCTATGGGGACGAAGTGACCACTGAGACCGATACGTATACCTATGATGAGCACGGCAACGTCACCGAGTTGACCTATAGCAGCGCAGGCATCGACTATGAGTCTGAGGGCACATCCACCTATGAGTATGACGAAAACGGCTACTGCACGTCGATGAGCGAAGTGTGGGACGGAGAAGAATTCACCTACACGTTCTCATACGAGTATGACGAGCTGGGCCGTGCATCGAAATACATTTCGGCTGAGGGAAAGCACGTCGAAACCTATTCGTATGACGACAACAACCACATCACTCAGCTGGTCACTGACTTCACGACCACGGCTGCGGATGACACAGTTTTTGACTACCACATAGTTATCGACTACGACGAGAACGGCTTCGTATCCGGACGAACCACCACGGTCAATGGCGAGACAATCACGTACGAATACGCCTATACCTACAGTGACAACGGGCTGCCCACGTCAGTAGTCATCACCGCCAATGGCGAGCCAGACTCCACCATCACCTATGCGTATGACGCCGACGGTAACATCATCCACGAAGAGACGACTACCAAAGACTACACCACTATTATCGACCTCGAATACATCCAGATTGACGATCCGTCACTTGCTGCCCTGTGCAACGCATCGACACGATAATGCTTCTCGACTGGTCTGCACGAAGTGCTGTATCGATACTGACGTAGCAACGGGTGTGGCATCCCATAGCGGATGCTGCACCCGTTCGTTTGTGGTACCGTCTTTTCGAGCCATCATTCCTGATCACGTCGCATGGGAGAGCAAATGAAGAAGTCCCAGATAGTCGTGTTCATTCTGACCATAGCCTTGGTATTTGCCGTCGCGGTCCTGCCCGACCTCTTGGTGTCCAACACGACGGACGCGAATACGGGAACGGGCGGAAGCGTTACCTGGACGGTTGGGAACGACGTGACCGACCCAGACCCTGCTGATGAACCTGGGTCAGGACCCGTAACGACTACCCCCGGCGATACCACAGATATCGAGGTCGACCCCACCACCGTCTCTCCCGAGCCCGAAACACCAGCGCCGTCCACGCCGACCGAGCCCGAGATGCCGGGCACGCAGACACAGACCTATGACCTTGGACCAGACATAGAGCTCGACGAGGGCATCACCGACGCTCGGCTTGAACAAGCCATAGCCGCCGAAGGCGTAACGGTGGAGAAGGGTGGCTCCTATACGAGCAAGGTCGAAGTCGCCCTCTATATCCATAAATACGGGCGGGTGCCCGATAACTACATCAGCAAGACCAAGGCGAGAAATGCCGGCTGGATAAACACCGAAGGCAATCTTTGGGACGTGCTTCCTGGCAAGAGCATCGGTGGAGGCGGCTATTACAACGAAGGCTGGGGCGACGAACCGATCTTGCCCGAGACACCCGAGGGCCGGGACTGGCGCGAATGTGACATCAACTACCAAGGCGGATACCGAGGTCCAGAACGGCTTGTGTACTCAGATGATGGGCTGGTTTTCTACACGGGAGACCACTACGAATCCTTCGAGCGGCTGTACTAGGAGGCTTCCATGCGTGAGATCACCATTGACGAGCATGATTTCAACCGGCCTTCCGAGTTTATGGCGCAGATGAAGAAGGCATTGAGCCTCCCCGAATGGACCGGCAGCAGCCTGGCGGCGTTTCGTGACTGCCTTGGCGATATCTCTGAACCCACCCAGTTCACCGTGCTTCAGCATAACGTGGTCCCAGAGACGTGGTTTTCCAAGGCAGCTATCACGTTGATGCGCGCCGCGATGGAAAACGAGAGCCTCAAAGTCTTCATACGGCGAGCCCGATAGCCAAGCCGCTACCTTGGGTGCAATTCACCGTGTTTCTAATGGACGGCAAGGTGGGCACCAATTAACGTCAATGCCCTATCATAAAGGGGTTGAATGTTTTGACTTGTACCCAAGGAGGTCTCATGGAACAGTACAAGCGCGACTTCATTGACTTCATGGTTGAAAGCAACGTCCTCAAGTTTGGCGACTTCACGCTCAAGAGCGGGCGTAAGTCGCCGTTCTTCATGAACGCTGGCGCCTATGTCACGGGCGACCAGCTGCATCGTCTTGGTCTTGCATATGCGCAGGCCATCCACGACGCCTTTGGTCTGGATTTTGATGTGGTGTTCGGACCTGCATACAAAGGCATTCCCCTGTCCGTAATCACCTGCATTGCCTTGGATGAGCTGTATGGCAAGGAGGCGCGCTACTGCTCTGACCGCAAGGAGGCCAAGGACCACGGCGCCGACAAGGGTCAGCTTCTTGGCGCCGAGCTGCACGACGGCGACCGCGTGGTCATCGTTGAGGACGTCACTACGTCCGGCAAGTCCATCGACGAGACGTACCCCAAGCTCAAGGCGGCTGCGGACGTCGAGGTGGTAGGCCTCATGGTTTCGCTGAACCGCATGGAGGTCGGCAAAGGCGGCGTCAAGACTGCTCAAGCCGAGATTCAGGACAAGTATGGATTCCCCGTATCCTCCATCGTGAGCATGGCGGAGGTTGTTGAGGCGCTTGACGGAACCGTTATCACGCCCGATCTAAAGGCGGCTATCGACGCCTATTACCAGCAGTACGGAGTGAAATAACATGCGTACCGGCTTCGATAACGACAAGTACATCAAGTTGCAAGCCGCACGCATTCGCGAGCGCATCAATCAGTTTGGTGGCAAGCTCTATCTTGAGTTTGGCGGAAAGCTCTTTGATGACTACCATGCCAGCCGCGTGCTTCCGGGCTTCGAGCCCGACTCAAAGGTACGTATGCTGGCGCAGCTTGCAGACGATGCCGAGGTAGTTATTGTCATCAATGCCGAGGACATCGAGCACTCCAAGCGCCGCTCGGACATTGGCATCACGTACGACGAAGACACGCTGCGCCTCATGGACATCTATCGCGACATGGGGCTTCTGGCCAACAGCGTCGTCATCACGCACTTTACCGGCCAGCCCCATGCCGAGGCTTGGCAGCATCACCTTGAGGACATGGGCATCCGCTGCTACCGCCACTACCTCATTGACGGCTATCCCACCAACGTCGACCTGATTGTCAGTGACGACGGCTTTGGTAAGAACGACTACGTCGAGACGACGCGACCCCTCGTGGTCGTCACGGCACCTGGTCCTGGTTCGGGCAAGCTGGCTACCTGCCTGTCGCAGCTCTTCCATGAGCACAAGCGTGGTGTGGACGCGGGCTATGCAAAGTTTGAGACCTTCCCTGTCTGGAACCTGCCGCTGAAGCACCCCGTGAACATTGCCTACGAGGCAGCGACCGCAGACCTGGACGACCGCAACATCATCGACCCCTTCCATCTTGAGGCGTACAACATCGGTACGGTCAACTACAACCGTGATGTTGAGACCTTCCCGGTGGTCAAGGCCATGATGGAGCGCATCATGGGTGAGAGCCCCTACCAGAGCCCCACCGACATGGGCGTCAACATGGTGGGCATGTGCATCAGCGACGACGAGGTCTGTCGTGAGGCGGGACGTAACGAGATCGTGCGTCGCTACTACACAACCGCAGAGCAGGTGGCGCGCACGGGCATAGGTTCCGAAGCTCTCGCCAAGATCGAGCTGCTCATGAACCAGGCCAACGTGACTGTAGACTACTCCCCCGCACATCAGGCCGCGCTTGCACGCGACAAGGCGACCGGCATGCCCGCTGGCGCCATGGTGCTTCCCGATGGTACGGTCATGACGGGAAAGACTAACGATATCCTTGGCGCAGCATCTTCCCTTCTGCTGAACGCCCTTAAGTATGTGGCGGGCATTCCCGACGACGAATACATCGTCTCTGATGAGGCGCTCGAGCCCATTAGCCGCCTGAAGACCGAGCACCTGCACAGCTCAAATCCGCGCCTACACTCTGACGAGACACTCATTGCACTGTCCATCAGCTCGGCAACCAATCCACGCGCCGCTATGGCCATCGAGGCAGCCAAGGAGCTCCATGGCTGCGACGCCTATTTCTCGGTCATCATCTCGCCGACCGATGAGAAGCTGTATCGTGATCTTGGCATCAACGTGTGTTGCGAGCCCAAGTTCGAGCGTCACGGGTATTACCACCGATAGGAGGAGCCATGGAGGAGAAGGGTACCGAGAAGGCCGCCAAGAAGGCAGCCGATGCCATAGCAGATTTCGTCAAGCATCTTGGCGGAAAGGCCTCAGCTGACAAGCCGAAAACCTCCGACGAGGCCCACAGCTCCGAAAAGCAAACGGGTGGTGCTGGTGGCCATGGAGGCGGAGGCGCCTTCTAAGCTCAATTGAATTAACTGAAACGGAAGGAAGCCCCCTGAGCTAAGCGACTCAGGGGGCTTCCTTCCGTTACTCATTACTCCGTGGGAACGTAGCTGCAGATGAGGGTCATGTCACCCTCGAGCTCAAGGTCTCCGCAGCCATACGGTGCAACAAGATGCGAGCCCAGCTTTACCTCGCGACTACCAGCGGGAACCGTGATGGTTCCACCCTCACCCTCAATCACCGAGAGGCACATGAACGGGTGGTCCTGCGCCAGCGTGATTGGATGGTCCTTGGTCACGCGTACCCTAAAGACGCTGAAGTACTTGCAGGTCATAAGCTGCGTCACGCCGTCAACCTCAGGGGCGGTAACCTTTCCCGACTCAGGTGCCTGGGCGTCATAGTCAATGACGTCCATGGCCTGTTGCAGGTGGAGCTCACGTAACGACCCGTCGGGCTGCCTGCGGTTATAGTCATACACGCGATAGGTCACGTCAGAGGATTGCTGGGTCTCAAGGATGAGCGTGCCACCCAAGATGGCGTGCACGGTACCAGGCTTGATGTCAAAGAAGTCGCCCTTTTCGATGGGGACGAAGTTCTCCATGTCATGCCAGCGGTTTTCCTCGACCAGCTTGGCAAACTCCTCACGACTTTTCGCGTGCTGTCCCACGATGATGTGCCCGTGACTATGGGAATCCAAAACGTACCAGCACTCGTGCTTGCCAAGACTCCCATTCTCATGCTCGGCGGCGTAGGCATCGTCAGGATGAACCTGAATGGAGAGATCATCGAGCGCGTCAAGCACCTTGATCAGGAGCGGGAAGCGGTCGCCTTCCGCTCCTTCAAAGAGCTCGTGGTGCTGGTCCCACAGCTGGGAAAGCGTCATGCCATCAAACGGGCCGCCATCAACTGTGCAGTCACCATGCGGATGCGCGGAGATGCCCCAGCACTCACCCACAGGACCATCGGGCAGCTCGTAGCCAAACTCCTCGAGCCTTCGACCTCCCCAAATGTTGTTGTGCAGAACCGGCTTGAGCACAATGAGTCCACGTGCAGCATCCATGGCGTACTCCTTCTTGTTGTATTCCTGGTTAAGCAGCTTACTCGTCAATCTCGTGCGTCGTCGCAACATGACGCAGCCACTCGGCCGACGCCTTCAGGCGTCGGCGGTAGTTGTCCTGCAGGTCAACTTCCACAAAGCCATAGCGGTTCTTGAAGGCGTTGTTCCAGCTCCAGCAATCAATGACGCCCCAGTAGTGGTACCCACGGCAGCGGGCGCCCTCGTCAATGGCACGGGCAATCCAGCGCAGGTGATCGGC
>JAUNJR010000083.1:7164-8766 GCA_030533135.1 Coriobacteriales bacterium | reverse complement strand
GGCAGCGACACGTTGACCGTCAACCTGAGAGATGCGTTTGACTTCAATGAGGTTTTGAACCTGAATCAGTCGCTCGGCTACGTGGGTGTCACCGGCCTTGACGACACGGCTCACTATCAAGTTGGCTCGAGCAATGCGGCCACGTTGAACTACCGCGGGTATGCGTTTGTGCCGTCGGTCTCCTTCATGAGGATTGAGCCTGAGTACACGGCTGCGCTGTATAGGAATACGAGGTCTGCAGGCACCGCGGTTGACGCCATTACGGGCCCTGGTGACTACACCATGGTCATTACTGGTACGGGCGACTGGTCGGGTACGTTTGAGGTGCCCCTGCACGTAGTTGACGCGAGCGACGAGGGCCTTGCCCTGTCGCGTTGCCAGATTGACTTGGGTGATGCCCAGCTGGTCAACGGCAAGGCAGAGCCTACGGTGACCGTCTCCTATGGCGATACTACCTTTACCAAGGATACGGACTACACCGTTGAGTGCGGCAACAACACTACGGCTGGCGCGCATGCGTGGGTCAGGGTCACTGCTGTTGAGGGCGGTCGTCTGACCGGTTTGCGTTCGTTTGGGTTTACCGTTGCGGATAACGCAACAAGCAAGAACCTCTCGAGCGGCAGGTACAGCTTGTTGATTCAGGATCCGACTGCCTATCATGGCGCTTCGTACTACCCGGCGAACGGTCACACCATGCGTGCCCATGCCGTGGGAGACGAGCCGCGGGTTTTGATTGTTGACGAGGCTACGAGCACCCCGCTTACTTCGAGCGATTATGACGTGACTTACGGCAACAACATGACGCCGGGTGGCCTTGCCTACGTCACGGTCACTGGCAAGGACAACTACACCGGTTCGAGAAGCGCTAACTACTACGTGTATGGTGCCGACGAGCGCTCGAGCATCGAAAACGCCGTGGTGACTGTTGAGGACCAGACCTTCACGGGCGCTGAGCTTAACCCGGCGGTCACCGTTACGCTGGACGGCACGACGCTGACTGAGGGCACTGACTACACCGTCACGTACAGCAACGCTGTTCATGTGGGTACCGCTACCGTTACGGTTCTTGGTAGGGGCGGCTATAAGGGCGCTGCCTCGGGCACGTTCCAGATTGCGCCGTATCAGCTCACCGACGACGCCGTCTCTGGTGTCGAGGACAAATCCTACGCGGGCGGCGCTGAGGTGACGCTGAGCAATCTGACCGTGACCGCGCTGGGCAAGACTCTGGTTGCTGGCACGGATTACGAGGTCGCCTATCAGAACAACACGCAGGTGGGAGAGGCCACCGTCACCGTGACGGGCAAGGGCGACTATGCCGGCACCGTCACCAAGACGTTCCAGATTCTCGGCAACTCGCTGAGCGGCGCAACCATCAGCGCCATTGCTGACCAGACCTATACCGGTTCCGCTATCGAGCCCGCCATCACGGTCACGCTGGGTGACAAGACGCTCGCCGCGGGCACTGACTACACGGTGTCCTATGCGAACAACGTCAACGCAGGCACCGCCATGGTGACCGTTACGGGCACTGGCGAGTACTTCGACTCTGCCCAGGCCACCTTCGTCATCGTTGGCAAGCCGGTTACGGTTACCGCAACGAGC
>JAUNJR010000083.1:0-7064 GCA_030533135.1 Coriobacteriales bacterium | reverse complement strand
AACGACGCGGCCAAGACCTATCGCGCTGCTGACCCGACCTTTACGGCCACGGTTGAAGGCCTGGTTGAGCCCGACACCGAAGCAATCATCAGCTACGAGTTCACCCGTGAGGCCGGAGCGAACGTTGGCACGTACGCCATCACGCCCTCCGGCGATGAGGTCCAAGGCAACTACAGGCTCACCTTCGTGCCTGGCACGCTGACCATCAAGCCAAGGTCCATCGCCAAGGCCACCATTGTCTCTATCGCTGCAAAGACCTATACGGGCAGCGCGCTCAAACCCAAGCTTACGGTGAAGGACGGTACAAAGACGCTCGTCCTCAACACCGACTACACCGTCACCTACAAGGACAACGTCAAAAAGGGTACGGCAACGGTGACGATCAAGGGCAAGGGTAACTATTCCGGCTCCACGAGCACCACATTCAAGATTAACGCCGCGAGCGTGGCGAAGGCCACGGTCTCAAAGATCGCCAACCAGAAGTATGACGGCAACGAAAAGAAGCCCAGGCCGACGGTGAAGGTGGGCACGAGGACGCTCAAGCTCGGCACCGACTACACGCTCACGTACAAGAACAACCAGAAGGCCGGGACGGCTACCGTCACCATCAAGGGCAAGGGCAACTACACGGGCAGCAAGTCCGTGACCTTCAAGATCGTGGTCATGGCGGGCACCTGGAAGGGCTCCGGCTCCAAGTGGTGGTACCAGTGGAAGGACGGCAAGTACCCCAAGTCGGTGTTCCTGGACATCTCCGGCAAGACCTACTACTTCGACGCCAGCGGCTACTGCGTCTACGGCTGGAAGAAGATCGGCGGCAAGGACTACTACTTCGAGTCGAGTGGCGCCATGGCCAAGAACAAGTGGGTCGGCAACTACTACCTCGGCGCCGACGGTGCGATGCTCGTTAACACGGTCACGCCTGACGGCTGGCGGGTCGACAAGAACGGCAAGGCGGTGAAGAAGGTCGCGTAAACCTTCTGACGGCATCGTCTGATGCGGGCGGCCTCACCTTCGGGTGGGGCTGCCCCTTCTCATCAGTTGCTTGAATGCCAAATGGTTGGTGGTCCCACCCATGGCGGCCACCAACAAAACGCAAAGCCACGAACCGTAGGCAACCTACGACCTGAGAGCTTCTCCATATGGCCAACCTATAACCTCGGGGCGTCACTTACCAACCTATTGGCAAACGTGCGTGATACGATGTCAACACCAGCTTCTCAGCTCAAGGAGGGGACAACCGTGAAGAAGACGCACCTTACCAAATCGCTCGCCATAGCCTTCGTAGCGATGCTTCTCGCACTTGCCGTGGCGCCGGCAACAGCGTTTGCATCGGATGGCACATGGGTGAAGGATGGTTCTCACTGGAAGTATCGCGACTCAAACGACGTCTATGTTGCCGACATGGTTAAGAAGATTGATGGCGTGTGGTATGGCTTTGACTCCCATAGCTACATGCAGACCGGCTGGTTCAAGTGGTATCTCCCTGGCCCTGGTTCTGGCTACTACTGGTATTACTTCGGCAAGTCTGGCGCTGCGGCCGTAGGTTGGCGAGAGATCGATGGCACGTGGTACTACTTCGATCCAGACACCGCTGCCATGGTGTCGGGCTGCATGCGGGAGATTAAGGGCAAGTGGTATTGCTTCAAGTCGTCGGGAGCCATGGTCACTGGCTGGCGTGGAGAGCCCTACTCTGCCATTGACATCAATGGCAATCCCGTGACCGCAACGGAGTGGTACTACTTCACCAATTCTGGCGCAGCTGCCGAGGGCTGGCGAAAAGTTGACGGCACCTGGTATTACTTCTCTACCGAGGGCATACCCTTCATGTACGCGGATTGCACCAAGGAGATTAACGGCCAGCTTTACGGCTTCAAGAAGTCTGGTGCGATGGCTGAGGGCTGGTTCTCCGCCTCATGGAACAGCGACTGGTATTTTGCGTCATCCTCCGGCGCCTTCATCAAAGGCTGGATGCTCGATGGGAACACGTGGTACTGGTTCGAGCCCACTTGCCTCATGCATACGGGTTGGGCCGTACTCAATGGCAAGACCTATTTCTTCAAACCGTCTGGCGCCATGGTGACGGGTTGGTGGCAGGATGCGACCAATTGGTACTACTTTGACAAATCAGGTGCGATGGTAACCAACCGTTGGGTAGGGGACTACTATCTGGGCGAATACGGCGAGATGCTCACCGACACGCACACCCCCGACGGCTACTACGTCAACGCATATGGCCAGTGGGACCACAATCCTCCCATTGCTCCCTAGCGACGTGAGCCTTTGGCATCAATCTCAATTGTGTAGCTTCGCAGCTCATGTGAAATAGCATCATTACGTGGGTATAAAGCCAAACGTTTGCTATCATTCATAGGCTGTGTGACTAAGCGGGCGTGGTGGAACTGGCAGACACGCTGGATTTAGGTTCCAGTGGGGCAACCCGTGAAGGTTCGAGTCCTTTCGCCCGCACCAAAGTCGCTGTGTCAAAACCGCAGGGGCATGGCTTCGGCTGTGCCCGTGCATGAGAAACTGGAGGAACGTTGAAGATCACCGTCACCACCGAGAGGCCCGAGGCCGATAAGATCGTCGCTCAGATTACCGTCGCCGCTGCCGACGTTAAGAAGGCCATCGACAATACGTACAAGGACATCGCCCATCGCTACAACTTCCAGGGCTTCCGTCGCGGCCGCACCCCGCGTCCCGTCATCGACGGCATCATCGGCCAGCAGTCCGTCCTTGCTCAGGCCACCAACGACCTCCTCAATGAAGTCCAGCCCCAGGTTCTTGATGACCTTGACATCGTTGCCATGGACGCCCCCAGCTTTGGTGACGAGCCGGCGCTCGTCGAGCAGGGCAAGGATTACCAGGTTGAGATGACTATCCTCGTCATGCCCGAGTGCGAGCTCGAGGACTACGACGCCCCCTCCATCAACATGCCGCCGCAGGAGGCTACCGAGGCTGAGATCGATCAGCAGATCAACCAGCTCCTCGCGTATCAGACCACCTTCGAGGATGACGACACCGATCGCGCCGCTGAGCTTGGCGACGTTGTCTCCGTTGACATTGCTGACAAGGAAGGCGCGGGCCACCTGGCTGGCAAGAACCGCACCCTGTCTCTCAATCTGGGCGGCGCTGGTGTCCCCGAGCAGCTGGTTGAGGGCATCGTTGGCATGAAGGCCGGCGAGACCAAGGACATCACCTGGACTCAGTCTGCCACCCACAACGACGAGACCATCGAGCACACCTTCTCCGTCGACGTCACCCTCAACTCCCTGAAGAAGGCCGTCACTCCCGAGCTCACCGACGAGCTTGCCCAGAACAGCTTTGGCTTCGACACCGTCGCCGAGCTGCGTGACGCCGTCAAGGAAGAGATCGAAGAGGACAAGACCCGCAGCCTGCCGCGCCTCAAGGAGGACCGCGCTGTTGAGGCCATGGGCGAGAAGCTGATTCTTCAGGAGCTCCCCGAGCCCTACCTGAACCAGGTCATGAACGAGCTCGCCAACGAGTTCCTGCAGCAGCTCCAGGGCCAGGGCATGTCCCTCGACATGTATCTGGGCGCCCGCGGCATGAAGACCGAGGATTTCCTGAGTGACCTGCGCCTCCAGGCTACCGACCGCGCTCGCCAGTCCCTTGCGCTTGACGCGCTGGCCAAGAAGCTCGAGTTCGTGGCTACCGAGGCCGACGTCATCGCCGAGATTACCAAGGCTGGCGTCGAGGACGTTAAGGCCATGCTCAAGCAGCTCAAGGACGAGGGTCGCCTGCCGGCTATCCGCGAGGCCATCCGCCGCTCCAAGGCAGTTGACTGGCTGGTCGAGAACGCCTCCGTCAACGAGGTTGACGAGGTCGCCGAGCGCCGCGAGATGGCTGAGAAGGCCGCTGCCGCCGCTTCTGAAGAGGTTGAGGACGCCGCCGAGGCTGAGGTAACAGAGGCCGCGGAGTAGGGTACAAACCCCTCATATTGCAGACGCATGCCCCGGGTGCACCTGCGCCTGGGGCATGTTTACAAGAGGAGGAATCGTATGCACACCCCAACAAACATCCCGCTGATTCCGTACGTCGTGGAGCAGACCCCTCGTGGCGAGCGCAGCTATGACATCTACTCCCGCTTGCTCAATGACCGCATCGTCTTCATTGGCGAGCCCATCACCCGCGAGAGCGCCAATCTCGTAATCGCGCAGCTCCTGCACCTCGAGTCGCAGGATCCCGACAAGGACATCTCGCTGTACATTGACTCACCTGGCGGCGAGGTCTACGCGGGCCTGGGCATTCTGGACACCATGAACTTCATCAAGCCCGAGGTTTCCACCATTTGCGTGGGCATGGCCGCCTCTATGGCAGCGGTGCTTCTGGCTGCGGGCGCTAAGGGCAAGCGTATGTGCCTGCCCAACTCCATGGTGCTCATCCACCAGCCGTCCAGCGGCGTCGAGGGCCAGCAGACGGACATCCAGATTGTGGCCGAAGAGACCAAGTACATCCGTGAGCACCTGAACGAGCTGTTGGCCGGGTACACCGGGCAGCCCATCGAGAAGATCAACGCTGATACTGAGCGCGATAATTACCTGCGTGCTCATGAGGCGCTTGAGTACGGCTTGGTCGACCGTGTGATTACTTCGCGTAATGACCAGTTTGACGAGGAGTAAGAGGAGAGGGCCGAATGGCACACGACGACCGAGAACTGCACTGCTCATTCTGTGGCAAGCCACGCAGCGCCGTCCGGAAGCTGATTAGGTCCCCGCATGGGGTCTTCATCTGCGACGAGTGTATCGAGGCGTGCGGGCAAATTATTGCGGAGTCCGAAGCTGATGACGCTGCGCTTGACGGCCTGATTGGCGACGAGCCCGTGCTGACCGACTTGCCGACGCCCCACCAGATCTATGACGAGCTCTCGCAGTACGTCATGGGCCAGGAAGCGGCCAAGCGCGCGATGAGCGTGGCGGTGTACAACCACTACCGCCGCATCATCACGGGTAATGACCAGGTTTCCGAGGATGAGGAAGAGGTCGAGATCGCCAAGAGCAACATCTTGCTGCTGGGTCCCACCGGCACGGGCAAGACGCTTCTGGCGCAGACCCTGGCTCGTTTCCTGGAGGTGCCCTTCGCCATTGCCGATGCGACGACGCTGACCGAAGCTGGTTACGTGGGTGAGGATGTGGAGAACATCCTGCTCAAGCTCATCACCGCTGCCGACGGCGACGTCGAGCGCGCTGAGGTGGGTATCGTCTACATCGACGAGATTGACAAGATTGCCCGCAAGGCAGAGAACCTTTCGATCACGCGTGACGTTTCCGGCGAGGGCGTGCAGCAGGCGCTGCTCAAGATCCTTGAGGGCACCGAGGCGAGCGTTCCACCGCAGGGTGGCCGCAAGCACCCGCAGCAGGAGCTCATCCATATCGACACCACTAACATCCTGTTCATCTGCGGCGGCGCGTTCGTCGGGCTGGACAAGATTGTGGCTGACCGTATCGGAAAGAAGGGCATTGGCTTCACGGGCACGCTGGCCAAGAAGGTCGAGGATGACCAGGACAACCTGATGGAGCAGGTTATGCCCCAGGACCTGCACAACTTTGGCATGATTCCCGAGTTTGTGGGTCGCATTCCTGTCATCACTGCAACCAAGGAGCTCACCGAGGACGATCTGGTCGACATCCTCACCAAGCCAAAGAACGCGCTGGTCAAGCAGTACAAGCGCATGCTTGAGCTTGAGGGCGTGCGCCTGGAGTTCGAAGACGATGCCCTGCGTGAGATTGCCAAGCAGGCTATCTCCCGTGGCACGGGCGCCCGTGGTCTGCGCGCTATCTGCGAAGCTACGCTGCAGCAGGTCATGTTCGACATCCCCAGTGACCTCGACATCACCGGTGTCGTGGTTACCAAGGAGAGCGTCGGCGGCACCCAGCTTCCGCGCATCCTTCGCGAGAGCGCCGCAAAGCACTCCGCTTAGCGATTTGGCGACGTAACCGCTCGTCAGCTGTCCTCGAGGGCATGCACCTTCAGTCACCGACCATTACATCTTGCCGAAAGAGACCCCACTTGCGCGATTTGCGCGCCAGTGGGGTCTTATGATGTGCTGTGTATTTGCTCTACGGCTCAACGAAGGGGATGGTGGCCATGGCAGAGGGCGAGAAGCGTAAGGTTAAGCGCGTGTTCATCGACGCCGAGACGGGCAAGCAGATTTCTGAGCAAACCGTCGTGACTGATGCCAAGGATGTTGCGACCGAGGTCAAGATCAAGAATGTCGAGGCGACTGGTGAGGTCGGTAACAAGCGCATCGTTGCCATCGTGCTCTGGGTCGTAGCCATCATCTTCGAGGCGCTGGCGTTCATGAACGTCATGCAGTCCAGTCCCATCTATGGCAAGCTGCCCGGTTTTGATCCTCTGGTGTGGATGATCATCTTCCTTGCCCTTGACCTCATCTGCGTCATCATCGCAGGACAGCTGTGGAAGAAGGCCAACCACATCGATCCGCCGTCCGAGAAGAATGCCTTCGAGTTCTTCGTCAAGACCCAGCTGGGTGCGATTCTCTCCATTATCGCCTTTGTGCCGTTCATCATCCTGACGCTGCTTGATGAGAACGCTGATAAGCGCACCAAGACCATCGCCGTTGCTGTGGCAGCCGTCATGATGCTGGTTGGCGGAGGAACCTCCGCTGACTTCAACCCCGTCTCGTCCGAGGACCTGCAGGCCATGCAGCAGAACGCCATCGAGCTTGGTGACGGTACGGTGTACTGGACTGAGCACGGCAAGGTGTATCACCTGAATCCCAACTGCCGAACGCTCCTCAACTCGGCAACTATCTATTCTGGCGATGCGGCAGCGGCGTACGAGCACGGCCTTTCTCGTCCCTGCAAGTTCTGTGCCGCTGAATCTGGTAACGATACGCTGAAGAAGATGTCCGAGGCTGGTACGGTAACCGAAGCGCCCACGACCGAAACGACCGAAGCGGAGGCTCCCGAGGCTGAGGTCGAAGCCGAGGCTGAAGTGGACGAGGCCGCATAACCTCCGCACCCCATAACGGGTGTCATATTGGGGACAGTCCCCAACGTGACAATTGTCACGGGGGGGACTGTCCC
>JAUNJR010000192.1 GCA_030533135.1 Coriobacteriales bacterium | reverse complement strand
CCAGCGTCATGGGTCTGCTCATGGGAGAGGAACTAGCTGCGCGCTAGCCCGAGGTCTTGGAGAGGCCGTGCACGTCATCGAGGCAAAATCACTGCTCACACAGTGGAATGGCATGAATCTCTATCGTGGGTGCACCCACGGCTGTGCATACTGCGACAGCCGAAGTGCCTGCTACCACATGGACCATGCCTTCGAAGACGTGGCTGTCAAAGTGAACGCTCCTCAACTGCTCGAGGACACCCTGCGCCGGCGTCGTAAGCCGTGCATGATTGGTACGGGTTCGATGAGCGACCCCTACCAGCCTATCGAGGAGGAGTTGCGTCTCACGCGCCGATGCCTTGAGCTGATTTGCTCCTATGGTTTCGGTGCCTCGGTTATCACCAAGTCTGACCTCGTTTTGCGTGACATCGACCTACTTGAAGAGATCAACCGCCGCACGAAGGCCGTGGTACAGGTCACGCTCACTATTGCGGATGACAATCTGTCCCGTCTAGTGGAGCCTGGCGTGTGTCCCTCCAGTCGTCGTTTTGAAGTGCTCTGCAAGCTGCGCGATCGGCACATCCCCACCGTGGTGTGGATGTGCCCCTTCCTCCCATGGCTCACCGATTCTGATGAGAACTTCCTCACCTTGCTTGATTGGTGCGTAGAGGCGCAGGTTACGGGCATCGTGTGCTTTGGCGTCGGTTTGACGCTGCGTGAAGGCAGCCGTGAGCACTACTATGCTTTCCTCGATTGGCACTTTCCTGGGCTTTCGGATCGCTATCGTGCTACATATGGGGATGCCTACAACGTGGTAAGCGCCAACAACGACCGTCTGATGGCACACTTTGACAAGGTGTGCGGCCAACGTGGCATCATCCACACGCCCGACGAATGCTTTGCATACACGGCGGAGTTTCCTGAGCTTCAGGGGCGGCTGTTTTGATGTGTTGGCACGCTGATTGACACCTCGCACCCGTCCTCACAGGTGATTAGGATTCCATCATCGTATGATGCGCACCCGAACGCTTTCGGAGGACCTCGGCAAAGCGACGGAGCACGCGGGCTGTTGCGCCCCACACCAGAGGCTCGGTACCACGGTAAAACGGAACCTCGTTCGTTCGTGTCCGCCACCGGTAACCTCGGCCGCCGGGCACGAGTTCCCAGGGGTAGTCGTCTGGGTACTGCGGGGCATAACTTACCTGGTAAACGGCGGGATCATGCTCTATGAGCCAGGTGAGCGGCAGTTTAAAGATGCGTTCCACCTCGTCGGGAGAGTAAGTGTCCTGGTATCCAGCGAGCTTTGCGACAAAGGCATGAAGCTGCCGACCGCCTGGCCCATCAAACGTGCCGAGGCTCCCGAGCACGTCAATTTGGCTGGGGCGCACGCAGAGCTCCTCGCAGGTCTCGCGGATGGCAGCGTCAAGGGGGCTTTCGTCAACCTCTATGCCACCACCTGGCAGGCACACATCACCAGGTTGCACGGAGAGCGTCAGCGCACGCACCTCGAGGATAACCTCAAGTCCATCCTCACCAGAAACAAGCGGCACGAGGACCGCTGCGCCGGCGCGAGGCGTTACGTATCGCTCGAGTGCCCATCTGACCTGCTCAAAGTTCATGGCATGCCTTTCTTTTACGTACGGTTCCCCTCTCAGTGTAGCGGGCTTTCGGGCTGGAGGGGGACGAGCCGAGTGCTGGCCTTTCTCCTATCTTAGCGATATACTTTGGTTGCTATTAAATCTTATGCAATTGAATTTAGGGGGCAGTATGACCGAGCTTGAGGCCATTGTGGCACGCCATTCCGTTCGGCAGTACGAGGACAGGCCGCTTGATGAGGACGTGAAGGCGATCTTGCAGGCCGCTGTGGACAAGGCAAACGAAGCGTCTGGGCTGCACATCCAGCTTGTGACCGAGGAGCCGAATGCCTTCTCAAAAGGCCTAGCGCACTACGGTAGATTCAAGGGTGTGAGCAACTACTTTGCGGTGTGTGGCCCCAAGGGCGCTGAGGCGGAGGAGCTGGCTGGGTACTACGGTGAGAAGCTGGTTCTTCTTGCGCAGACGTTGGGCCTCAACACCTGTTGGGTTGCCCTGACCTTCTCGAAGCGTGCGGCCCGGTTTGAGCTTGCGGAGGGAGAGCGGCTCATCATCATGATCGCGCTCGGCTATGGCGCTACGCAGGGCGTAGCGCATCGCTCCAAGGATGCATCCAAGGTTGCTCGTGCTGAGGGCGAAGTTCCCGAATGGTTTGCGAATGGTGTTGCCGCTGCGCTCCTGGCACCCACCGCAGTCAATCAGCAGAAGTTCAGGTTTGAGCTCCTGCCGGTCGAGGAGGGTGAACTCCCCAAGGTGCGCGCGACGACTAGTCGTGGTACGCAGGTGCAGGTGGACTTGGGCATTGCAAAGTACCACTTTGAGGTTGGAGCGGGTGCAGATACCTTTGTTTGGGCGTAGCGCACAGCAGCGTTGGGGAAGCTTATATATCAATTGATGTCTCATTTGCCGTATTATTGTCCTGTCTATCAAACTCAAGCATGAAAGGAGCTTGACATGGCGTTTCCTGAGGGGTTCTTGTGGGGCGGAGCAGTAGCGGCTAATCAGTGGGAAGGCGGCTGGGATCAGGGTGGTCGTGGCATGGCCATGACTGACGTCACCACCGGCGGAACCGTGTCTGAGCCTCGCTACGTCACCTACATCGACAAGGACGGCAACCACGGCAAGATGAGGAACGGCGATAAGCTTCCCGAGGGCGCCCACTACGCCGTGCTTCCCGAGTATCACTATCCCAACCACGAGGCCGTCGACGGCTATCACCACTACAAGGAGGACATTGCCCTCTTTGGTGAGATGGGCTTCAAGCAGTTCCG
>JAUNJR010000191.1 GCA_030533135.1 Coriobacteriales bacterium | reverse complement strand
GCCTTGAGCTCGCCAACCATGCGGGCGACGTCCATGGTGACGGTGCCGAGCTTGGGGTTCGGCATGAGGCCACGGGGACCAAGGATACGACCAAGGCGGCCGACCTTGCCCATCATGTTGGGGGTAGCGATGCACGCGTCAAAGTTGATGTTGCCAGCCTGGATCTGAGCAACCAGATCGTCGGAGCCGATGACCTCGGCGCCAGCAGCCTCAGCCTCACGAGCCTTCTCGCCCTCGGCGAAGACGGCGACGCGCACGTCCTTGCCGATGCCGTTGGGCAGGGAGATGGAGCCACGAACGTTCTGGTCGGCCTTACGGGTGTCGACGCCCAGGCGGACTGCGCACTCGATGGACTCGTCAAACTTAGCGTTGGCGAGCTCCTTGACGAGCTCCATGGCGGCCTTGGGGCTGTAAAGCTTGCGCTCGACCTTGGCGGCCTGCTCCTTGTACCTCTTACCGTGCTTAGGCATTTCCTACCTCCTTGTGGTAGTTGTGGTGTTAGCGGGCTTGTGCCCTTCCACTAAACTCTCCCCTGTTACGGGGCTTAAAACCTTGGTTACTCCGCGATGGTGACGCCCATGGAACGAGCGGTACCGGCAACGATCTTCTTGGCGGCCTCGATGTCGTTGGCGTTGAGGTCCGGCATCTTGATCTCGGCGATCTTGGTGAGCTGCTCCTGGGTAAGCTGGCCGACCTTGTCGCGCTGCGGGACGCCAGAACCACCAGAGATGCCCAGCTCCTTCTTGATGAGCTCAGCCGCGGGAGGGGTCTTGCACACGAAGTCAAACGTGCGGTCCTCGTAGACGGAGATCTCGACGGGGATGATATCGCCAGCCTTGTCGGAAGTAGCGGCATTGAACTGCTGGCAGAACTGCATGATGTTGACCTGGGCGGCACCGAGGGCGGGGCCGACGGGAGGTGCAGGATTAGCCTTGCCGGCAGGAATCTGGAGCTTAATAAAGCGGACGACCTTCTTCTTGGCCATTGTAGTTCCTCCTCAGGGACGTGCTTTCATACTATCTACGCGCCGGGCTCCCGAGAAGCAATCCTCACCGATTACGGGGCCGACTAGGGTTGCCAGTGCTACTAGATGATGGTCACGACCTGATCGAGCGTGAGCTCAACCGGGGTCTCGCGACCAAAGATGGTCAGCATGACCTTGACCTTGCCCGCCTCGGGCATAACCTCGGACACGCTGCCGTCGAAGTCGGCCAGCGGGCCAGAGACAACCTTGACGGACATGCCCGGCTCGAGGTTGGTGGTCGTCGTGGTGTGCTTGGGAGCGGAGACGCCAGCCGGGTTGGTGCGACGCATGATCTTGTTGTACTCAGAGCGACGCAGCGGGGTCGGCTTGCCGTCGATGCCCACGAAGCCAGTGACGCCAGGTGTGTTGCGAACGACTGCCCAAGAGTTGTCGTCGACCTCCATGCGCACCAACACGTAACCCGGGAAGACCTTGGTCTCCTTGGTCTCGCGCTTGCCGCCATCCTTGACCTCGGTAACCTCCTCGGTCGGAATCTGGATGTCGACGATCTGGTCCTCGAGGCCATAGGTCTCGATGCGGTGCTCCAGGTCGTTCTTTACCTTGTTCTCATATCCAGAGTACGTGTGGATGACGTACCAACGCTTGGCCATGTTTTACCCCCTCAGCCCAGTGAAGCCGACGAGGATGGCGACGAAGCCAGTGTCCACGAGCCAGACAACCACGCCAAACACGATGAGCATGGCGATGACGGCCAGAGAGTAGTTCTGCAGCTCCGCACGAGACGGCCACACAACGCGGTGCATCTCGTTACGGACATCACGGAAGTAACGACGAACGCGACCAAAGAGGCTGTTCTCCTTCTTGGCGATCTCTTCCTTGGTAGGAGCTGCCTTAGCGACCGACTTCGCGGACTTCTTGCCGGTTGCGGGCGCGCTTGCTGCCTGTGCGGCCTCAAGGGCCTCACGCTCGCGGGCGCGAGCCTGGCGTGCGCTTCTCTTCTGACGGTCCTTGTTTGCCATCTTCCCTACTTCCTTGGGACGTTGTGTCCTTACATAGAAACCGGCTAACCCCGAAGGGAAAGCCGGTGAGTGATCTGGCAGGCCAGGAAGGACTCGAACCCTCAACAAACGGTTTTGGAGACCGCCGCTCTACCATTGGAGCTACTGGCCTGTGTTGGCACTATTCTAGCGGGTTTCCCTATGAACAGTGTGCTTCTTGCACCACGGGCAATATTTCTTCAACTCCATACGATCAGGGTTGTTGGCCTTGTTCTTGTCAGTGGTGTAGTTGCGACGCTTGCACTCCATGCAAGCGAGAGTAACCAGTGTGCGCATGAGAACCTCCTGAATAGTCCCGCCGCCGCCGAATGTCCTCGATAGCGGCGCGGTGTTTAACATTACCATCTATGCGGAAGCTTTGCCACTCTAAACAAATCTTCCACATGTCGACATAAGCAGCAGAGCGCGCGGGGGCGCATTACACTGTTGCCTAGGGTATCACCTGAGAAAATGTCGCAAAAGCACTGCGCATTGTAAGGGAGTCGACATGACAAGGGAAGAGTTTGAGCTCAGGCGTCTCAAAGAAGACAGAGCCCTTTACCGTTGGCTCGTTCCCATCTATGTCACAATCCTCGTGGCATTTATAGCCCTGTCAATAGCGGGGTTCTTTATGGGCAAAGCCCCCATCTCGCTGGCTGGCGGGCTGATCATTCTCTCCCTGGCGCTGAGGACGCCAGGGATACTGCAGCACAAAGAGGATACTGTCGATGCCGTCGCGGAGTACGAGGCGTACCTCGCTAACCCCAATCGCGACGAGTCGATGCTCTCTGAGACGACACTCCATGCGCTTCGGACAACGCCGCA
>JAUNJR010000190.1 GCA_030533135.1 Coriobacteriales bacterium | reverse complement strand
TTCTTTGCCAACGCCAGCGCCATCCTGGGGTTTGACGCCCTCGACGAGTTGCGCCGCATCTCCTGCCCCACGTTGATACTGGCCGGGGAGGATGACAGAATCGTTGGCGTGCGGGCGTCGGAGGAGATGCACGAGCGAATCGCGGGCAGCGAGCTGTTCGTGTACCCGGGCCTCGGGCATGCTGCCTACGAGGAGGCGCCCGACTTCAATGACCGAGTGTTCCGGTTCCTGCAGGGCTAGCGTCCGGTGCGTATCCTCCTATGCGCTACGCTTCTGCCGCCTCATCGCAAAGTAAACCGGTAGGCCCGCCAAGGTAATGATGACGCTAAAGAGCGACATGACAAGACCGCGCTGGCCCGAAAGGAAGAGCTGGCTGGCGATGACGTAGAGGCCGCTTGCGATGGCTAGAAGCGGAATCACAGGATAGCCCGGCACGCGGTAGCTGCGCTCCCAGTCGGGATGGGTCTTGCGCAGGTGCATGACGCAGGCAAAGGTCAGCGTGTAGAACACCCAGCACGAAAACACGCCGAGGTCAGTCAGCAGGTCGAACTCACCAGATAGGGAGTAGAGGCACGCAAGCATGCCAATGAGCATGACCGAATTGGCGGGCATGTGCTTCTCGTTGATGGCGGCAAGCCAGCCGCTCTTGGGGAGCAGCCCTTCCTCGGCCAACTGATAGGCAACGCGCGACCCCGACATAAGGAATCCGTTACCAGCCCCGATAACCGAGATGATAATGCCCGCGCTGATGAGGGTGCCTCCCGCGGCACCAAAGAGCTTGGTGGCGACCGCGGCAGCCGGGGACTCAAGATTCATGAGCTCACTTGCGGGAATAACGCGCAGGTAGGCAATGTTGATGGCAAGATAGATGGCCATGATGGCTGCGACGCCGCCCACGATGGCGCGGGGCAGGTCGCGGCCTGGGTCTTTCATCTCGCCAGCAATGGTGCCGACGTTGGTCCAGCCCTCAAAGGCGAAGAGCACCGCCAGAAGTGTCGAACCAAGGACGCTTGCAGCGTTCTTGCCCTCTGCAACCAGCGGCGAAATGACGGAATGGGTGTCCCTGCCCCACATCAGGCCAAAGATGATGAGCAGCACCAGTGGAATAAGCTTGCAAATGGTGGCAACCACCTGAAGTCCGCCAGCTTGCTTGGAGCCCAGTGTGTTGATGGCAACAAGGGAGGCAATAACGACGAACGCGACGGGAAGCGCGATGTCGATGCCCAGAAACGCCGAAAGCTCGGTCCCAACCTTGACGCCGTACCCAGCGAGGAACGCGGGGTAGAAAATGACGGTCTGCATCCAGCCCGCGAGGAAACCCACCCACTCGCCATATGCCTCGGTGAGGTAGGTGACCATGCCGCCCGTCTTCGGAATGAGGATGGCTACCTCGGCAAACGTGAGAGCGCCAAAGATGCTCATGAGGCCACCGGCTATCCAAGCGAGGATGCCCATGCCAGGAGCTCCGCCCGTCGCCTGATAGATAGCGTACGGCTTGAAGAACACGCCTGCGCCGATGACACAACCAACAACGATAGATGCAGCCGTCATCCATCCAAGATTGCGTTGCAGCTTCGCTTCTCCGTACTGTCCTGACATGCTTCTCTTGATCCTCTCGTTCAGTCCAAAAGTAGTGTTTGATGGCTTCGATGCTTAGCGCAGGGCGTTTATGATGGGTAGCTCTATCGCACAAGCGCGCGCGAGCTTCATCAGCCCTGTCGAGGCAATGACTAGGTGATCAATGCCGTGCTCCGCACCATCAGCGATGAGCAACTCAAAGCGCCTGCGCGTCGCTTCGGTGGCCTCACCCTGCGCCAGCTCACCTTCGATGACCTCAGCAAGCCAGAGCTGATAGTCCTGAGGTGGCGTGAATACCATGATTCCCGCCTTGGCCAACGGGGTCTTGAGAAGGGGAGTGCCCATGATTGAGGGAGTTCCCATCAAGATGACCCTACGGGCACCGCGGCTGACCAGTTCCTCGCACAGAAGGCGTGCTGTTTCTGGTTGACGAAGCGCATCTTCCTGTGCCGACGCGTCGTTGTCTGTATGTAGTGGCACATCTTCTCCTTTGAGGCGCCCTGCCACGGCGGTGGCGTTGGGCCGTTAGTTTGCCCAACCATTATAGGCGGGCCCCGCCACAGCGTTGTGTGGTATTACATTCAATAGAAGTGCTGATAACCACATCATCATGGGGAGATCAATGAGAGTCCTAACCATCAGTGATACGCACGGTGAGCTTTCTATCGAAAGCTATGAAGCCCTCAGTAACCTGGAGTTTGATGCCTGCGTTTCGCTTGGAGACGTCGACCAGGAGACGCTGGGCTATTGGGAATCGCGCTGCCAGGCGATTGGTGTCCCCATGTATGCCATGGTAGGCAACCATGATACGTGGCAGTGGCTTGACGGCTTCGAGTATCTCGTCGACGTGCATAATCGATGCTTCGATCTTGGACCGTACCGTTGCTTTGGCTTTGGTTGCTCCTACGACTATGCGGGTCTGAGTGCGAAAGACAAGCAGACCATTCCGGTGTTGACTGACGAGGAGAGTCTCGTCCTCGAGGACGCGCCGCCCGTAGACGTGCTCTTCACCCATGACTCGGCAAAAATCGATCGGGTGGTCAATCCAGCGTTTCTCGCTACCGCGATTGCCCTCATTCCCCATGCGGCAAACCATCCTGGCCTGCTCGGCATCACCAACTACATCGAGAAGAACGCGCCGAAGTATGCCATCTCTGGACATCACCACATGACACTTACCCTCAGGTACAAGGACACCATCTGCATCGGAACGTATGGCCTTACCCTCATTGACCTCGACACGGGTCGCGTTGAAAGCCTGCTTCATAGCGC
>JAUNJR010000189.1 GCA_030533135.1 Coriobacteriales bacterium | reverse complement strand
ATGGGCTGGAAGGACATCGGCCACTTCTACATCTGGCAGAACCTGCTTATGCACTCGCTGTGCTATCGCACCGACGTCCTGCGTGATGGTGGCGTTCCCATGCCGCCGCACACCTTCTATGTGGACAACATTTATGCCTACGTGCCCCTGCCGCGCTGCAAGACGCTCTACTACCTCGACGTAGACCTGTATCGCTACTTCATTGGCCGCGAGGACCAGTCCGTCAACGAGCAGGTCATGGCCGGCCGCATCGATCAGCAGCTGCGCGTCACGCGCATCATGATGAACAGCTACCACCTGTACAAGGACGTGTGGCCGGTTCAGCTGCGCAGCTACATGGTGGGTTACTTCACCATCATGATGGCCGTGTGCTCCATCTTCTCCAAGCTGAGCGATCAGCCTGACGCCATGAAGAACCTTGACGAGCTCTGGGACGAGCTGCACAAATATGACCGCCGCATGTGGAGGCGCTGCCGTCTTGGCGTGATTGGCCTGGCGACTAACCTGCCCACCGTCGTGGGCGAGAAGACCACGCTGGGCATCTACCACATTGCCCAGAAACTGGTGAAGTTCAACTAGGCGCAGCTTCGTCATTCGAACGTCGAGACCCTAAAGTGCACGATACGTGCTCTTTAGGGTCTTTTCATATCGACTTATGGTGCTGTCGACGACGATGAATGGTCGTTGGCTGCCAGGTGGAGAAGCGAAAAGTCGTATTGGAGCGGCCGCGAACGGCTCCCGCTTGCTTATGTAATCCTTTGATGCGCGTGCCGAGGAAACATGGCGTAGAATGACGGGAGCCACGAATTGTGGCGCTCGTCACCTAGAAGGGTCAATCACATGATCTTGGCTTCTGCCTCACCACGACGCTACGAACTGTTAAGCGAATGCGGTCTGGACGTGCGGGTTCTACCTGCGGACATTGATGAGACGCGTCTGGACGGGGAGACGCCGGTCGACTTAGTGCGTCGTTTGGCTGAAGGGAAGGCTCATGAGGCTGCTCGTGCCTATGGAAAGCCTCTTGATGACGCGCTGGTTGCTGCTGATACCATCGTATGGGACGATGGGGGAGACGTGCTCGGAAAGCCTGCTGACAAAAGCGACGCCACACGCATGCTGCAGGTGCTCTCGGGAGTGACCCACCACGTCTCGACGGGCGTCTGCGTCATGGTGCCCTCAGAACAAGGTGCGCATGAGTCCTCGTTTGTCGAGACGACCGACGTCACGTTCCGCGAGCTCACGGAAGCAGAGATCAAGGCATACGTGGATTCTGGGGAGCCGATGGACAAGGCGGGGGCGTACGGCATACAGGGTCTCGGGCGGCTCCTCGTGTCCAGAATCAAGGGGGACTATCCGAACGTGGTAGGGCTTCCCGTGATGCGAACGTTGCAAGAGATTGACCGCCTTAATGGAAATGAAGCCCTGGTCATAGCTGCACTGGGAGGTAAGCATGCGTGAGTATAGAAGCATTACCGACATTGACGGCATCTATGCCGCCAGCGTGACCAATGATAAGGGGGCAACGGGCTGCACCGTCATCGTTTGTCCTGCCGGTGCGACGGGTGGCGTTGACGTTCGGGGTGGGGCGCCTGCAACGCGCGAAACGGATCTCCTGAGGCCCGAAGAGACCGTACAGTGTCTGCATGCCGTGGTCCTCAGTGGTGGTAGCGCTTTCGGACTTGCCGCATCGACAGGTGTCATCGAAGAGCTCGAGCGTCGAGACATTGGCCTTGATGTGGGGGTGACCAAGGTTCCTATCGTAAGCGGGGCATGTCTCTTCGACCTGATGTGCGGACCCTGTGACATTCGGCCAACCGCAGCTGACGGTGCTGACGCGGTTGCTGCCGCCTTGGACGAACCGGCTCCGCTTGTTCGTGGCAATGTTGGTGCTGGTACAGGCTGTACCGTAGGTAAGCTTGCGGGTGCAGAGCGCTGTATGAAGTCAGGCTTGGGCGAGTGTGTCAGGTCTTGTGGCGAGTTGGTTTGCGGAGCGGTGTCAGCGGTAAACGCAGTTGGCGATATTGTCGATCCCACGAGTGGTATCGCCCTTGCCGGACTGCTTGACGAGGCAGGAGAGCACGTCATAGACAGTACCGAGGTGCTTCTTTCACTGGCGGCAACCATGCCGCTCTCTCGGACTAACACGACCATTTCATGTGTAGTGACAAATGCCCGCCTGACCAAGGCAGAGGCAACCAAGGTTGCCCAGATGGCGGCAGATGCCTATGCACACACCATTCGTCCGACACATACCACCAACGATGGAGACACCATTTTTGTCATGGCTACTGGCGAAGTGGAGATGCCTCTTGACGTGGTGGGCGTGCTTGCGACCAAGGCACTTGAGGGGGCTATCGTTGATGCGGCTCACTCAGCCAAGGGCGCTTACGGTTTTAAGGCGGCTTGCGACCTGACATAGCGTGATGACGTCATTTTCGGAGGAAAGTGATGAAAGTTCGACTTTGGCTCAAGGGGCTTTTAGCAAGCATCGTCGTAGCGCTCATGCTGTATGCCACGGGAATCTTATGCATGGGTATCGGATCTGTACTTGTTGTAGATCGCAGTCAAGAAATTAGTCTGTCGCAGCTGGATGCCATCGATGCTTCCATGAATAACGTTCTAGAGGCGGAAATCCGGAGCCTTAAACACTTTGAATCCAATACCGCAAAAGATCTGGAGCTCAGGAAGGCACTGCTGCAGCCGTTTGTCGATGGCGATGAGTACACAGGGCCAAGTAGCCTCGAAGAGGGTGCTGTCGTAAGACTTGATGGGGACTCCATCAGCTTCCTTACTGACGTGCCCGAAATGATCAAAAGAGTCACGGCAGAAGATGTTCAAGCTATTCTTGTGAGTGAACCGGCTAC
>JAUNJR010000188.1 GCA_030533135.1 Coriobacteriales bacterium | reverse complement strand
TGACAACTGTCACCTGGGGGACTGTCCCCAACATGACACCATTGAAACACCCTCTGCCGAAACATTGCGCCGCATTCCGTTTAGTGAGATTTCAGCGAATGCATATGCAATAGGATGTTAGACAGGAATGTGCGCGTGTCGGATGGTCCGGCGCGCCAGGCCCCACGAGAAGGGAATATCCATGGCAGAAGACAACCTGATGCACCTCGTTATCGTTCGTCACGGCGAGTCCGTGTGGAACAAGGAGAACCTGTTCACTGGCTGGACCGATGTTGACCTCTCTGAGGCTGGCGTCGAGGAGGCCAAGGAAGGCGGCCGTGCCCTCAAGGAGGCCGGCTATGACTTCGACATCTGCTACACCTCTTACCTCAAGCGCGCCATCCACACGCTGAACCACATCCTCGAGGAGATGGACCGCGAGTGGCTGCCCGTCATCAAGAGCTGGAAGCTCAACGAGCGTCACTATGGCGCCCTCCAGGGCATGAACAAGGCCGAGACCGCCGCCAAGTACGGTGACGAGCAGGTCAAGATCTGGCGTCGTTCCTTCGACATCCCCGCCAAGGCCCTCGAGCCGGGCGACGAGCGCTGCGCTCAGACCGCCGAGATGTATCGCGACGTGGCTATGAAGGATCAGCTTCCCTACACCGAGTGCCTGAAGGACTCCATCGCCCGCGCATGGCCGTACTTCCAGGACGAGATCGCTCCGCAGCTCAAGGCTGGCAAGCGTGTCCTCATCGCCGCCCACGGCAACAGCCTCCGCTCTCTCGTCATGAAGTTCGAGCACCTCACCCCGGAGGAGATCCTCGAGGTCAACATCCCGACCGCGATTCCTCTGTCCTACACGTTCGATCAGGACTGGAACATCGTCGACAAGCACTACATTGGCGACCCCGCGATGATCGCCGCCAAGATTGATGCCGTCGCCAACCAGGGCAAGGCCAAGAAGTAGTTTTACAACTTCTGAATCGAGGGCGCCCCTCGTTTCCTTCTCGACTCAGCGCTAGCGAAGTCGCCTACAGGGAACGAGGGGCGCTTCTTTTTGCCAGCTACTTCTGGGTTGCCCTGTCTACCAACAGTCCAGACGCGTTCACGACAAACTGTCTTCATTCCTGTTGCTCAGAACTTAACGGGAGCGTAACGCGTGTGTGGCAACATGTAGTTGGGTAAATGACGTATCCTTTCTTGTTACGGAAAGGGAGGTACACATGGGCACTGACATGAACATTGATTTTGTCCTGCGAACTATTGAGGAGCGCGATATTCGCTTCGTGCGCCTTTGGTTTACGGACGTGCTGGGCAACCTGAAGTCGTTCTCCATTGCGTCGGAGGACCTGGAGCAGGCCTTCGAAGAGGGCATCGGCTTTGACGGCTCTGCGGTTGAGGGCTTTGTCACGGCGGAAGAGTCCGACATGCTGGCCTTCCCCGATGCGGCAACCTTCCAGATTGTCCCGCGCATGGGCAATCAGGCTGGTACGGCGCGCATCTTCTGCGACATCAAGACGCCTTCCCGTGAGCCCTTCGACGGCGACCCGCGCGGTTGCTTGGAGCGCGTTTTCCGCGCTGCCGACAACAAGGGCTATGTTCTCATGGTCGGCCCCAAGATCGAGTACTTCTACTTCAAGGACAAGGGCCCCATCCCCGTGCCGCTTGATGACTCGGGCTACTTTGACCTGACGGCTTCCGATGCCGCGACGGACCTGCGTCACCAGACGATTCTTTCGCTCGAGCGCATGTCGGTGCCGGTGACCTATTCCTATCACACCAACGGTGCCTCGCAGAATGCCGTCGAGCTTCGCTATGCTGACGCCCGCGCTTGCGCGGACAACATCATCACGGCCCGCCTGGTCATCCGTCAGGTCGCCTATGCCAACAACATGTTTGCCTCGTTCATGCCCAAGCCACTGACGGAAGTATCGGGTTCTGGCATGTTCCTGTACCAGTCGCTCTTTGACCACGAGGGCAACAATCTCTTCTGGGCTCCCAAGGAGCATCACCCCGCGCACCTGTCCGACATCGCGCAGCACTATGTGGCGGGCCTGCTCAAATATGCGCCGGACTACACGCTGATCACCAACCCGACGGTCAACTCGTACAAGCGCCTGGTGCGCAACGGCGAGGTCCCCATCTATGCCACGTGGGGCCGCAAGGACCGTACGGCGCTCGTGCGCGTGCCGACGCACAAGCCGGGCAAGCACCAGTCCACGCGCGTTGAGCTGCGCCAGGCTGACCCGACGGCCAATCCGTACCTGACCTTTGCCATCACGCTGGCTGCGGGTATTCGTGGTATCGAGGAGGGGCTCCGTCTTCCTGACGAGGTCTCGACCGTTGCCATGACGGATGCCGAGGCACGTGCGCTGGGTATCGAGCGCCTGCCGCGTTCGCTCGGTCGCGCCATCGAGCGCTTCGAGAACAGCTCGTTCGTGCGCGAGGCGCTGGGTGATCACATCTGTGACTACCTGCTTGATGTCAAGCGTCGTGAGTGGCATGACTATCGCTCGACCGTGACCGACTGGGAGCGCGACCGCTACTACGCCGGTATTTAGGCCCTCGCGTCTTGGTTTGGAAAGCCCCCGCATCGTCCCTTTGCGCTTGCAGACAACCAAAAAGGGACGATACGGGACTGAGAGACGTTCGTTTTGGTTGTGTACGTCCTGCTCGATAAAGTACCTTTGTGTCAGCTTTATAAACAACTGTGCAAATACATCATAAATGTACGCAAATGCACGAAGATATAGTCAGTCGGCCCATCGGGGGCCACGGGTGCCTTACGTACTACGAGAGATCGGTACTCCCGCCGACAAACGCTAAGGCACATCCCACTCAAGGAAGGGGATATTCCATGAGCAATCTTACCCGTCGTAACTTCCT
>JAUNJR010000187.1 GCA_030533135.1 Coriobacteriales bacterium | reverse complement strand
TGCGTGCGGCCGACGCATACGGTGTTGCGCTCTTCGAACGCGCGACGCTTGCAGATCTCGCCAAGCTTGCGGACGTCCTCGATGATGATGTCGGTAGCCTGCATTAGTTGGTAGCACAGGGCAGTGTCGCCCAGGTCAGAGCTGGTCATGCCGTAGTGAACCCAGCGGCTGGGTTTGGGCTCTCCCTCAGGGACCTCGGCATCAATGTAGGAACCCATGTTGGTCAGAAAGGCAATGACGTCGTGGTTGGTCACGGCCTCGATCTCGTCGACCTCGGTGCGGTTAAAGTTGGCGTGCGCGCGAATCCAGGCAGCCTCCTCGCGTGTGATGCCAATGACTCCCATCTCAGCGTGAGCCTCGCAGGCCAGCACTTCAATTTCCTGCCAAATGGCGTACTTGTTCTCGAGCGAGAAAATGTGGCCCATCTCTTGGCGCGTATAGCGATCGATCATGCAAAATCCTTTCCGCTGGGGCGGCTTTGCCGTTCGTCGGGATGTATCTCCCATCATTTTAACTGCGTTTTGTCTGGGCTGAGCTTTGGCGACCATCTCCTGAAAACGCTCCAGAACTTGTAGCGGCAACGAAAACCCAAGGCAGTAATCGAAAACGCCTCCTGAAAGGCGCCCGAAATCATGTCAGAAGAAAACAAAGGTTGCGTGGGGGCTGATGTTGGCAGCTCCCTGCTGGGTATACTTGAAGCATCTGACGATAGGAGAAGCATGATTAGCCTAGATTTCACGCCGCGGCGCGTCTGCCCCCGCAACATCCACGTTGAGATTTCAGACGATGGCCAGACCGTCGAGAACGTTATCTTTACTGGTGGCTGCAACGGCAATGGAAAAGCCGTGGCCAGGCTGGTTAAGGGTCGTCCGGTTGACGAGGTCGTCGACATACTCGCTGGTAACCAGTGTGCCAACCGCGGCACTTCCTGTGCTGACCAGCTAACCATCGCCCTGCGCAAGGCGCAAGAACAAGCAAAGGTCGCATAACGTGGCACTCTTTGGAAAAAACATCACGCGTCGCGGCCTCTTTAAAACTGCGGCGGTAACCGGCGCAACGGCGGCAGCCATCCACGTGCTCACGGGCTGCAGCCATCCTGCGGAAGAGACCATCCCCAATGATCCGGTAGTGGTTGAGGAGAACTCCGCCACCACCGTGCTCGGCGAGGACGGGGCCTACGAATACATCGAGCGCGAGTTCGAAAGCCGCGGCGAGTGGGAGCTTCCTCTGGGCAACGTTCTTCACGAGGGCGAGGGCACCTGGCTTCCGGTCACCACGGCGGGTGCTTCGGCCATGCCCATGGTCAAGTGCTCCGCGTTCTCGCTGACATCTGGCGAGCTCACAGAGGTCGTGCCGGCGCCCATCACTCCCAACTCGCCCAATGTGGTTATCTACGACGCGCGTTGCTCCGACCGGGCCTACGCCTGGGTTGAGCTCGATACCCTGACCAAGGACTGGAGCCTGTATGCGGCAAAGTTCGCCAACGGCACCCTTTCCGGCTCGCCCAATACGCTCTGGCAGGGAAGCTCGGACTGGGATCCCCCGCGCTTTGCCGTGACGGGCAACAAGGTCATTTGGCAGGTCATGCCGTCGCTGTGGGGCAACAAGACCTCAGAGATGTCCCACTGCTATCTGTGGAAGACCGGCTCGGCAAACGCGACGGATGTCGTGGAGTCGCTGGGTCGCTTTGCCACGGCGCCTTCGGTCTCTGGCGACACCGTAACGCTGGCTCCGCGCGTTCGAAACGACGAGGGAACCTACTACGGCATCACGGCCTACAGCCTCTCGGATGACATGGAAACCATCATTGACCGCTTGGTCATGCCTGAAAACGTGCGGCCGTTCCACGCGGTGCGCATGGGCGATGTCTTCGCGCTGTCCGTCGAGGCAAGCTACGGCTACGGCGGTCTGCTGGGTTCCATGGGCACCTACATCGGCACGGCGGAGGGCAGCTTTGCCTCAGTCCCACTTGAGCCCTTCGCTAACATCGCTGGTTCCAAGAACGGGCTGTTCGTGGTGAAAAGCCGCGCCTCGTACTACGTGGTGGACTACAAGAACCACGGCTACACGTTCTTGGGGGCGGCTGATCGCTGCGTTGACTACGGAGAGTACCCCGCTCGCGTGGGGCAGACGGACACCTTCGTGACCTTCTCAACCATCAAGAGTCCCGACACCGGCTATCCCGCTTCCGTCCTAGTTCGCGCGTTCGCCCTTTAGACAGGGCTGGAGTGTCAATTGTTAATTTGCTGCGCTAAAATAAGAGTACATTCGTGAATTATGACCTAAACGCCAAATGGCTCCACAAACAAAGGCCATTGCAACGCAAAGGAGGTCGCCATGGCTTCAGACGAGAAGAGAATCCTGCTGGTAGAGGACGAAAAGACCATCCGTGATGCGGTGGCAGCGTATCTTGAGCGCGAGGGGTACATGGTCCGCGGTGTGGGCGATGGCCAGAGTGCGCTGGAAGAGTTCGAGAAGCATTCGTTCGACCTGATTATTCTGGACCTCATGCTGCCCAAGCTGTCGGGCGAGCGCGTTTGCCGCGCCGTCCGCGAGACGTCCAATGTGCCCATCATCATGCTGACCGCAAAGGGCGAGGTCGAGGACCGCATCATCGGCCTCGAGCTTGGTGCTGACGACTACCTGATCAAGCCGTTCTCGCCGCGCGAGCTGGTGGCCCGCGTCCGCGCGCTGCTCCGTCGCGCTCACACCGAGAGCGAGCCCGCCCTTGAGGTTCTGGACTTTGGTGACCTGACCATCGACATCAGCGGCCACAAGGTCACGGTTGAGGGCAAGGAAGTTGATCTTACGGCGTCCGAGTTCAAGCTGCTGACCACGCTGGCCCGCTATCCCGGCCGCGTGTACACCC
>JAUNJR010000082.1 GCA_030533135.1 Coriobacteriales bacterium | reverse complement strand
ATAAATGCTCGTGCAGCATGGGTGTGTAACAGCAAAAACGGTGACCGCCTGCAAATGAGTAACCAACGTTACCTCAGAAACGGTGACAGCTAAGTAATTTCGCATGCTGTGTATACTCAAGTTAGTTCGGCAGACCATATACGCGATAGGAGTGACCATGGATATCAAGGAGACTGCAGAAAGCATGATTGAAGAGGGCAAGGCCAAGCTTGACGCTAATGGCGATGGCAAGGTCGAGGTCAAGGAAGTGATCGACGCTTTCACTGGTCGTGTCAAGGAGACCATCGACGCTGCCGCAGAGGCTGTCGACGAGATCAAGAAGGGCTTTGACGCCGACGCGGATGGTCGTGTGTCGGGTGAAGAGGTCCTCGACGTCGTCGAGGCTGCTACTGGTGCCGTGACCGAAGCTTTGAGTGGCATGGCTGACAAGGTTGCCGACTTTGTCGTGCGCGAGAAGTAAGCCCCCCAAGGAAACTCATGAAAGGGGTCGGCCCCGCTGGTAGATGTTCTCCACCAGCGGGGCCGACCCCTCTGCATGCCTCTGTTTAGCAGCCTATTCCTGTGCCAAGAAAGCCTTGATTTCATCCAAGCGACGCTCGGCCTGCGTTCGTCCCTGCAGATATAGATCAAGCAGCTTGCCGCCGTCTTTCTCGCTTACACCCACCTCGACGGGCTTCTCCGGGGCAATCACCAGAACGGGGCTATCCTCCTGCGCCTCAAGGGCAAAGAGGCGATCGCGCTGCGCATTGTAACGGTCGGCGCGCTCGCGCAAGGCGGTCACGTAATACGGGAAGTCATCGTAGCGGTGGGACCTCAGGGCAATGTATTCATAGGTGAGGGGGCTGAGCGTCTTCTGGTAAGCGCGATGCTTCGTCAAAACGACCAACGCACGCTTGGCAGGAGTGTGCCCCTCGATCTTTGCAGAGCCTTCCAACCCAAGAGCGACCTCGAAGGGAACGGAGTCGGTTGTACCACCATCCAGATAACGATGGCCGTCGATCTCCACGGTGTGCGAAACGGGCGGAAGCGAAGAGGAGGCCTGAATCTTAATCATGTCGTCCGGCAACTTGATGCAGGGCAGGTAGCTGGGCGTACCAAAGACGATGTCGCTGGCTACGGCATACATGCGCAAGGGGTTGCTCTCAAAGACGTCGTTATGGGATGGGTCAAGGCGGGTCTGCACCTCGTTATATAAGAACTCGGTACCGGCGATGTCGCCCGTGGTGGCGAACGACCACAGCGACATGAGGCGTCGATCATCGCGGAACGCCAGCATGATGCGCATGCTGCGGCCAATCTGGCGGCACTTGAAGCAGCTTGCCGCAATAGCGCCCGCCGAGACACCCCAGACGCTATCAAAGTCATAGACATCGTGCTCCATGAGCACGTCCAGCACTCCCGCCGTGAACATGGCGCGGAATCCGCCGCCTTCGAGTACGAGCGCGTTGTCAGCCATGACGTTGCCTCCTCATTCAGTGAGATAAGAGTGTTATACCGCATTACTGGTCACGTATGCGTCATCAACGGTGCCGTAGTTGCTCTGACGTGGTGGTCCGACCTGTGGATGACTTGTGTGGAGATACCATGTTGCTGCCTACGGTAAGACCTCGCTGTATACTTTTAAGGCTTCTTTTGCAGAGCCCCGTACTCTCTGAGAAAACAAGCACGCGAGGTCCAGTCCAGGGGACATCGCATCATACGTACCAATGGAGGAGTCAAGTGACTAAGTCGACTCATTACGCCAAGCCGGGCGAGGTCGAGCGCAAGTGGGTGCTCATTGACGCTGATGGCGCCACCCTCGGCCGTCTCGCCACCCGTGCTGCCATGATTCTGCGCGGCAAGGACAAGCCCCAGTTCACCCCCCATACCGACACCGGTGACTTCGTGGTCATCATCAACGCCGACAAGGTCGTTATGACCGGCGTCAAGGCCGACCACAAGTCCTACTGGCGTTACTCTGGCTACCTTGGTGGCCTGAGGACCGAGTCCTACAAGGACGCCATGGCCAAGAAGCCGGAGTGGGTTGTCGAGCACGCCATCAAGGGCATGCTTCCGCACACCACCCTTGGCCGCAAGCAGGGCATGAAGCTCAAGGTCTATGCTGGACCCGAGCACCCGCACCAGGCTCAGAATCCCGTCAAGATCGATTTGGAGGCGTAACCGATGGCTGATAACACCGCAGTTTACATGGGTACCGGCCGTCGCAAGGAGGCCGTCGCCCGCGTCCGTCTTGTTCCCGGCACCGGCAAGATTACCGTTAACGGCCGCGACGCCAAGGATTACTTTGGCCGTCAGCAGCTCGTTGACAACGCCGTGGCCCCGCTCGTCCTGACCGAGACCGCTGATCACTTTGACGTCTTCGCCAACATGGATGGCGGCGGCATCACTGGTCAGGCCGGCGCTCTTCGTCTGGGTATTGCCCGCGCCCTGCTTGAGGCTGGCGACTATCGCGCCGAGCTCAAGAAGGCTGGCTACCTCACCCGTGACGCCCGCGCCGTCGAGCGTAAGAAGTACGGCCTGAAGAAGGCCCGCAAGCGCCCGCAGTTCTCCAAGCGCTAAAGCTTCTCTGTTCCCATATGCACGTCAAAGGCCCGTCGGTTTCCCGGCGGGCCTTTTAAATGAGAGCTGTGCAACACATCAATAGATTATGACTGCCAGACGAGAGTGCATAACGGGCTCTGTGGCTGCTAAAATCGTACGGCATGGCAACCGAGGACGAAAAGGAGCGAGAAATGAAGTTGAAGTACTTCGGGACCGATGGATTCCGTGGCAAGGCCAACGAGGGCCTCAATGTCGACCACGCATTCAAAATTGGGCGCTTTGTGGGCTGGTACTACGGGGCTCGCACTGATAAGAAGGCTCGTATCGTTCTTGGTAAGGACACGCGTCGTTCGAGCTACATGTTCGAGTCTGCGCTGGTAGCCGGCTTGGTGGCAAGCGGCGCCGATGCATACATGCTCCACGTCATCCCAACTCCGGGCGTTAGTTACGTCACGGCTAACGGTGCCTTTGACTGCGGCATCATGATCACGGCCAGCCACAACCCGTTCTCGGACAACGGCATCAAGCTCGTTAACACCAACGGCGAGAAGATGGACGACGAGGTTCTTAAGCTCGTTGAGGACTACATCGACGGCCTGATTGATGTCCCTCTGGCTACGGGTGACCAGATTGGCTGCACGGTTGACTTCATGCAAGGTCGCAACCGCTACATTGCCTACCTCATCGCCAGTGCGAACTTCTCTCTGCAGGGTGTGAAGGTGGGCCTCGACTGCGCCAATGGCGCGGCGAGCTCCGTTGCCAAGCCAGTCTTTGACGCACTCGGAGCTGACGTCTACGTGTTTAACAACACGCCTAACGGATTCAACATCAACGTCAACTGCGGCTCCACGCATATCGAGGAAATGCAGTCCTACGTGCTGCGCAACAACCTTGATGTGGGCTTTGCTTACGACGGTGACGCCGATCGCTGCATTGCCGTAGACGAGCGCGGCCGCGTGGTCGATGGCGACCTCATCCTTTATCTGTGCGGCCGCTATCTCAACAAGCACGGCGGGCTGTCCAAGTCTACGGTCGTGCCTACTGTCATGAGCAACTTTGGCCTGTTCAAGGCGCTTGAGGAAATTGGCATTGGATACGAGGCCACCGACGTGGGCGACAAGTATGTCTACGCCTGCATGCGTGAGAAGGGCTACAGCCTGGGCGGCGAGCAGAGCGGTCACGTCATCTTTGGCGACATTGAGAACACGGGCGACGGCATCATGACAAGCCTGCGCATCATGGAGGTCATCCGCGCCGAGAAGGAGACCCTCTCGACGCTCGTGCGTCCTGTCAAGCTGTATCCGCAGCTGCTCATCAACGTGCCTGTGGCCGATAAGAAGGCTGCCATGGCTTCGCCTGAGGTAGAGGCCGCCAAGCAGGAGGCAGCAAAGTTCCTTGAGGGCAACGGACGCGTGCTCGTCCGTGCAAGTGGCACCGAAGAGCTGGTGCGCGTTTTGGCTGAGGCGCCGACGGACGACCTATGCCGCCGGGCAGACGAAATCGTGCTCAAGGCGCTGGAGCCGTTCAAGGCGTAGTTTGAGCTACGCGAGATAACCAGTAGAAAACCATCCGACCTCAACTGTCCCATAAACATGGGGCAGTTGAGGTCGGATTTGGTTTGTCTCCAACGGGTGAGCCCGAGACGCAGCGGTCCTGCTACACTTGAGCGCGTGTTACTTGCGGATTGTTGGATAACTGTTGAGTGGGGTGGCGCATGCCTGCAGGTATTGGCGTTGATATGCTTGAGATTGCGCGCATGGAGCGCGTGATCAAGCGTCGCCCGTCGTTTTTGAAGCGCGTGTTTACGGACGAGGAACGAGCCTACTGCGATGCGTGCGCACGACCAGCCGAGCACTATGCTGCACGCTTTGCGGCACGCGAGGCGGTGCTGAAGGCGTTGGGAACGGGCTTTTCCGAAGGCATTGGCGTCAAAGATGTTTCGGTCGTTAACGATGCGTCAGGGCGGCCGCTGGCGGTTTTGTCGGGCCGTGCCGCGGAGATCGCGACAGAACAGGGTGTGCAGGAGATAGCGCTGTCGCTCTCGCATACTCGTGACGTGGCTGTTGCCAACGCGGTGCTGGTTACAGAGGCCGTACGTCCCAAGGTTGAGGAGCACGTGGATCCGGTCGAGGAGCTGCGCGTCTCGTTTAAGGCGGCACGTGCCGTGATTGATGAACTGGAACGACAGCAGTTGTCGCTCTTTGAGGAGGGGCTCTAGCCTACCTAAGGCGATCCTTCTGAGTGTGTTTGGGTGAAAGGGCGTGATGGCATGCAGCCAGTACTGAACATCGAAGACATCAGAGCTGTCGAACTACGACTTGCGGACGAAGGTATCAGTCTGGCGGAGCTCATGCGGCGTGCCGGACTTGCTGCCGCTCGCGAGGTCCTGCAGCTTGAAGAGGCGCGGCAGGTAACCGTGTTTGCTGGTTCTGGCAACAACGGCGGTGACGGCTGGGTTGCTGCGGAGGAGCTCACGCGTCGCGGCATCGCTGCCCGCGTGGTTTCTGCCATTCCTCCTGCTGTCTTGAAGAGTGACCTTGCGCGCAACGCGGCGCTCAGCGCCGAAGCGGCTGGCGTGGAGATCCTGCTCGACCCGTCTGAAGACGAGCTCATGGAGCTGCTGGACGGTACCGACATTGCGCTTGATGGCATCTTTGGCACGGGCTTTCGCGGTGCCCCGCGCGCACCGTATGACCTGTGGATTGATTGCCTGAACGCATCGGGTACGCGCGTGGTAGCCATTGATGTTCCTAGTGGCCTTTCTGCTCAGACGGGTCATGCGGAAGGTTCTTGCGTGGTGGCGGACGTTACGGTAACCATGCTTGCGCTGAAGCCAGGTCTTGTAGCCGATCAGGGGCGCGATGTTTGCGGTTCCATCGTGGTTGCCCCTTTGGCCGAACAGACCGAACGTCTGGTCATTGAGGCCGAGCCGATTGCGTGGCGCGCAGAGCTTGAAGACTATCTCAACGTGGTCCCGCAGCCTACCAGCGCGATAGACAAATTCACGCGCGGGTCGGTTTTGGTCATTGGCGGATCTACGCGCTTTCCCGGTGCTCCGATGATGGCTGCGATGGCTGCAGCGCGCGCAGGCGCAGGCTATGTGACACTCGCGGTACCCGCAAGCATTGCTGCGATTGTCCAAACCCAGATGCTTGAGATTCCCGTCGTACCCCTACCTACTACTGAAGAGGGAGTGTTTGCCCCAGAGGCTGCAGATTATCTCGACCGGCTTGTCGCAGGCAAAGACGTCGTGCTCATTGGCCCAGGCATGCGCGTCTCGTCGGGACCAGCTGAACTTGTCTCTCGCCTGATGCAAATGGACGTGCCACTGGTTGTTGACGCAGATGGCCTCAATTGCCTAGCGCGCCTGACCGAGAACAACATCGAGTCCTTCCCCGAGATACTGCGGCGTGATGCCAAGTTGGTGCTGACGCCGCATAGGGGCGAGCTCGGTCGGCTCGTTGATATGGTGGATACACCACCTGACTCTCTGGTGGGCTGCATTGATGCCGCGCAGCGCATCCTGTGGGCTGACGGCGGTAGTGAGCTGTGCATTGTTGCCAAGGGCTCGGGTACAGCGTGCGTTGGCGTTGAGGCGGCAGTGTTGCCCAAGCCTGGCCCGGCAGCGCTGGCGACGGCGGGCTCTGGTGACGTTCTGGCTGGAATTATGGCATCGCTTCTGGCCCAGACGAACGTGGACGATTCAGACCTGCCCATCCTCTGCGCGCTCGCATGTGAGGTGCATGGCTATGCCGGGTCCATTGCCGCCGAGCGCTTTGGGAGTCGCGGCGTTATGGCCCGCGATGTCATTGACGCTACCGGAGTGGCAATGGATACCCTTTCAGAGCATATCTCCTTCCCAGAGATGGCTCTGGAGGGGTAGTCTAGGGAGGTGTTCAAGACGCGCGGAAAACGCATTGGCGGAGAGAGGCAAAACATGGCACAGGTCAGAAGCCCGGAGGATCGATGGGCATGGGTTGAGGTCGATCTGGGAGCCGTGAAGCGTAACGTCCGCTCGCTCAAGAAGTGCCTGGGCAGGGGCGTCAAACTCATGTGCGCCGTAAAGGCGGACGCATATGGACATGGAGCCGTTGCCTGCACCAAGGCCATGTTCCAGGCGGGCGCGGATCAGTTTGCAGTGGCGACCGTCGCGGAAGGTGTAGAGCTGCGTGAAGCGGGCATCACCTGGCCCATCCTCATGCTGAACGAGTGCCCTATTGACTCAATCGATACCCTCGTGGCATATGACATCATGCCTTCCCTCTACACTTTTGACTTTGGTCTCGCATATGGTGAGCGTGCCGCAGCAGCGGGAAAGGTGGGCAAGTACCACCTAGCTATTGATAGCGGCATGAACCGTATTGGCGTGCTTCCGGTTGACGTCGTGGACTTCCGTCATGGGCTGGATTTCCATCGTGGGCTCGAGTGTGCGGGCACCTTTACGCACTTTGCCACAGCGGACGAGGTGGACGGCTGGGACTTCCAGTTGCAGGCCAATCGCTTTGTGGAAGCGGTTACCGCCATTCACAACGCCGGCATGGAGACCGGGCTTGTGCACTGTGACAATACGCCAGGAATGATTCTGCATCCGCGTGCTCAGTTTGACATGTGCCGCGCTGGCATTGGCCTGTACGGCCTCCATCCCGCCGACAGTACGCGTGGCATCATCCATCTTGAGCCCGCCATGAGCGTTCGTGGCCGTGTGACTCGTGTGGTGCGGCCGCCTGTTGGTGCTGGTGTGAGCTATGGCATGCAGTATCGTGTGCCCAAGCAGGGCGTGCAGATTGCCACAGTACCCATCGGTTATGCGGACGGACTGGCCCGCGTGCTCTCAAACAATATGGACGTCATCATCAACGGCGTTCGCGCGCGTCAGGCGGGGCGCATCTGCATGGATCAGTTCATGGTGGCCGTCGAGCCCGATGGTCCGCGTGGGTATCGTCCAAATCGTCCAGTTGAAGTGGGCGATGTTGTGACGGTGCTGGGTCGCGACGGCGACGAAGAAATCACGGCCGACGAAATGGCTAAACTGCGCAATACCATCAATTACGAGGTCACCTGCAACTTCGGGATGCGTCTGGAAAAGGTCTACGTCTAGACCCGGGGCGACCTCATCGCTGCGCCAGCGCAAAGGAGTAGAGCAACTATGCCAAGGCAAAGACGCGAGCGTCCGTCGCTTGCAGATGCGGAGGGCATCATGGCAGTCATGAAGATACCAGGGCACGATCATCAGAAGCCTCGTGAGGTCACGCTGGAAGAGGTGCGTGCGGTTCTTGGCGACTGTCACCTTTGTGCGCTGGGCCAAACGCGCACCAACTTGGTCTTTGGCGTGGGTAACCCGCATGCTCGGGTCATGTTCATAGGCGAGGGCCCCGGCCGCAACGAGGACCTGCAGGGCGAGCCTTTCGTGGGCGCGGCTGGACAGCGTCTCAACAGCCTGCTTGCGCTTGCGGGGCTGCGTCGTGAGGACATCTACATTGCCAACGTCATCAAGTGTCGGCCGCCGTCGAACCGCAATCCCCAGCCAGATGAGATTGCGGCGTGTAGCCCTTTCCTGCGTGAGCAGATTCGTTCCATTTGGCCAGACGTCATCGTCTGCCTAGGCAACTTTGCCACGCAGTTCGTGCTGCGCACCGAGCAAGGCGTCACCAAGCTCCGTGGACAGCTTTATCAGACGGGACACTTTGTCGTTTGCCCCACATTCCACCCGGCTGCCACCATCTACCATCAGGACTGGTTACCGCTTTTGGAGTCTGACATGCGTATGGTTGGCGCGTGGCTGGCGGCCAATCCACCCAAGGAGGCATGATGGCGGACGTGCAGAAAGTGTTTCGTACTGCTGATACGCAGGAGACCATCGCGCTGGGAGAGCGCCTTGGCGCACTGATGTGCGAGGGCGACGTGCTAGTGCTCACGGGAGACCTTGGCGCAGGAAAGACGCAGCTAACCAAAGGCATAGCAGCGGGCATGGGCGTGACGGATGACGTTACGAGCCCGACGTTCAACATCTTGATGGTGTACGAAGGGGCGGACATGCCGCTGTACCACTTCGATCTGTACCGGTTGGAGCGTGCTGACCAGCTCGAGGATACGGGACTCTACGACCTGCTCGGTGCCGACGGTCCTTGCGTGATTGAATGGGGAGAGCAGTTCTCTGACGAGATTGGCCCAGAACGCCTGGACGTGTTTCTCTCGCGGCTGGACAGTGAGGCCGCGGTGGGAGAGGAGCCCCCACGCGAAGTGCGCTTTGTTGCCCATGGCGCGCGAGCCGAGGAAATCGTAGCTGGCTTGGCATAAGGTCTGGACAGAGGGGACGGTCCCTTTCGTCCAAACACAGATTTGGACGAAAGGGAC
>JAUNJR010000081.1 GCA_030533135.1 Coriobacteriales bacterium | reverse complement strand
TGAAGGCAGCGGCAACGCCGTCAGGCACGCCGTCCGGCATCTTGATGCGGATGTCCTTCTTCAGGAACCAGCTGTAGACGAGACCAGTGACCAGGCCAGCGATGATGGCGCCGATCATGCCCTGGCCACCCAGCCAGGTCTTGTCGAGGCCAGCGACGTTGGCACCGTCAGGACCCGCACCCGCGATGTAATCGGGGATGAGGATCAGGAAGACGGCGATGGAGATGACGGCGGCGGAGAAGGGCTCCCAGCCGTCGTTCTTGGCCCACTGATAGGCGACGCCAAGGGCCGCGATGACGGCGGTGATGGCGAACGTCGAGGTGTAGGCATGGCTCAGATACGGAACCGCACCAGTAGCAGCGACCATGTTGGCCAGGGACTCAACGGGCAGCTGGAACAGGAGCAGGCACACAGCACCGACGATGATGAGCGGCATGGAATAAACCAGACCGTCCTTGACGGCACGAATGCCGCGGGTGTTCACGAACTTCATGACTGCGGGGAGAATTGTATTCTGGAAAAACTCCTGCATGAGGTGACACCTTCCTTTCTTTCTTCTTTCCTTCCCTTTTCCTTACGCGCAAACGCATTCAGCCGCCGTAGCCGCGGCCGAGAAATGCCAAAAGAGAGAATTAGGCGCCGATGAGCTTCTTGGCGAAGGCCAGGACGTTCTTGCCGTTGACCATGCCGTAGTCGGCCATGGGGATGACGTCGCAGGGGACGCCGGCGGCCTTGCACTTGGCCTGGATCTGGGCCTTCATGTAGCCGACCTGCGGGCCGAGCAGGGCGCAGTCGACGCCGGCCAGGTGCTGATCAACCTCACCCACGGGGTAGGCGACGATGTCGACCTCGGTGCCCTCGGCCTTGGCGGCCTCCTCCATCTTGCGGACGAGGAGCGACGTGGACATGCCGGCGGCGCAGAACAGACGGATAACGAGCATAGTGGTTCCTTTCTCTTCCCTCATCATAAGCAGTCGTTTAGACTAAAATTAGACATGTTGTTTTATACGTAGGAACATGCCCATCACATAATTTACATTTTTGTGGCGATTTTGCAAGCGTTATTTTGAAATCTGTCGGAAAAGATTGGGGCTCGACGTTACAGGTTCTAAAAAACCACACGTCATATGTCATGTAATCGATTTCATATGCGTGAAAACACTGTGCTTGCTATCCTTAGGAAGTCGAAGCAGAGGGTATTTGCCTATTAAATTGCGCTATTGACACCATCTTAATATCAAAAACATGCCTAACAATTGAAAGGACATACTCTTTTGTTAAGAGACTATGTCACATCATGCAGGTAACTTTACAGAGCATAAAATACAAAATGAATGAACAGTCCATCTAAACGGTGGAGGCAGCATGCTTAAGTACCAGACCATCGTGATGGACATACGCCACAAGATTGCTGACGGCGACTATTCTCAGGGTGATCGTCTCCCTACCATCCCCGAGCTGTGCAAGCTCTATGACGTGAGCAAAATAACCGTCAAACGCGCCATGGACGAACTCGAGTCCATTGGGCTCATCGCGCGTCGTCGCGGATCGGGCACGTACGTCAAGGGAATTGCAGGAACAAGCACCCTCACCAGCGCAAGAAATGCCCTCACCCAAGGCGAAGCCATCCTTCCTGACTCCGAGATGCTTGGCTCCAACGTCACTCGCACCGTCCATGAGTTCATGGTGGTGCAGCCGCCTTCTGACATCGCGCAAATCCTTGACATCGCACCTGATGCCTTCACGTACTACATCTGTCGCACACGATTTGCCGACGGCGTCCCCGACCGTGTCGAGCATACCTATGTACCCCTCAGCATATCCCCCAGCTTACGCAAGAGCGACATGGAGGGTTCGCTGTATCGCTATATCGTTGATCAGCTTGGGCTCAAGGTGGCAAGCGCACACCGTGCCATCGCCGCCGTACATCCCACGGTTGACGAGGCGCGCTGGCTCGGCGTTGAGCTGCAGACACCGCTCGTCTCCGTTCGACAGGTTGGGTATCTAGACGATGGCACGGCCTTTGAGGTTTCCACTTGTGTGCATGCACCGGGCTACGAGTTCTTTACGGTAAGCACTAAATAGCAAAAGGCTCTTTAAGAGCGTACGCGTGTTCTAGTCTCTGTGTTACCATGGACATGGAGGTGTGCCATGGACGTCTTTGACCGCTACGCGCCGTTTATCCAAGATTTCATCTATGAGCATGGCTGGGAATCTCTTCGTGGGGTGCAAGTTGCCGCTGCGGAGGCCATCTTCAATACTGATGAGCATGTCCTGCTCACTGCAGGCACGGCCTCAGGCAAAACGGAAGCCGCCTTCTTCCCCATCTTGACCGAGTTCTGGGAGAATCCACCCGCAACCGTTGGAGCTATCTATATTGGGCCTCTGAAGGCCCTCATCAACGACCAGTTCTTGCGGCTTGATGACCTGTGTGACGAAGCGGGCATCAATGTGTGGCGCTGGCACGGCGACGTCTCGCAGTCGCACAAGAATCGCCTGCTCAAGCACCCGTCAGGCATTCTGCAGATTACGCCGGAGTCGCTAGAGGCGCTGCTGTTGCATAAGCACTCAGCCATCGCTTCGCTATTTGGGGACCTGCGCTACGTGATCATTGACGAGGTACATTCCCTGCTGCGTGGTGACCGTGGTGGCCAGTGCCTTGCTTGCATAGAGCGCTTGAGTCGTCTTGCGGGGGTAAGCCCCCGGCGCATTGGTCTGTCCGCCACCATCGGTGAGCCAGAGTTGACCGGGCGCTACTTGGCCGCAGGAACGGGCCGTGGATGTGTTATCCCTCGCGTGGAGGCTGCTGCACAACGCTGGCGCATAAGCATGGAGCACTTCTATGTCACCGGTCCGCAAGCGCCAGATTTTCTTGAGCCTGATGAGCCTGAAGAGTTGCCCGCCCTTGCTGAGGCTGACGTCACGTATGAAATGCCCGATCAAAGCGCAAGCGACCAGCCCATTCCAAACCGTGAGCATCTTGCCGAGGAAGGCGAAGTGGCAACCTTGGCGAAACCTGACCCCGAGGCAGCCTCCGACCAGGCGCCAGCTTGGGCAGACCCCGGTATCGGGCATATCTTCGAGCACACGCGCGGCCGTAAGTGCCTCGTTTTCTGCAACTCACGCGAGGAGGCGGAAGAGGTAACCACAACGCTTCGGCAATACTGCGAAGCTCAACACGAACCCGACCGCTTCCTCATTCACCACGGCAATCTCTCGCAATCCATCCGCGAGGGAGCTGAAGACCTCATGCGTGACGAAACGGTGCCCATGACCACGGTGACCACCGCCACGCTTGAGCTCGGAATTGACATCGGACGCTTGGAGCGAGCCTTCCAAATTGACGCACCATTCACGGTGTCGTCCTTCCTACAGCGCATGGGTCGCACGGGACGTCGCGGACAACCGCCCGAGATGTGGTTTGTCATGCGCGAAGAGCAGCCGGAGGCTCGAGCGCTGTTGCCCGAGACGGTGCCGTGGAAGCTCATACAGGGCATCGGCTTAGTGCAGCTTTACCTTGATGAGCGCTGGGTCGAACCGCCAAGCCTTGACCGACTGCCGTACAGCCTCCTGTACCACCAGACCATGGCGACCCTGGCGAGCTGCGCGGAGTTGACGCCCGCCGCGCTCGCCCAGCGCGTGCTGACCTTGACACCATTCCATCGCATCACGACGGACGACTTCCGCTGCATGCTGCTCTACCTGCTTGAAAAGGATCACATTGAGCGTACGGAGAACGGCGGCCTGATTGTGGGGCTTGCTGGCGAGCGCATAACCAACAACTTCAAGTTCTACGCCGTCTTTGCAGAGAACATCGAGTACACCGTTCGGAGCGAAAGCCAAGAGCTGGGTACCATCGTGCAGCCGCCACCCGTGGGCGAGCGCATTGCCATCGCGGGGCACGTCTGGGTAATTGACGAGATTGACCACAAGCGACATCTCATAGAGGCAACGCAGGTCAAGGGCAAGGTTCCCGCCTATTTTGGCGAATGCGCAGGCGACATCAACACCAAAGTGCTCGAGCGCATGCGGGATGTGCTGCGTGAGGATCGCAGCTATCCCTACCTCATGGACAATGCCGCAGTACGGCTTGCGCAGGCGCGCAGCGTGGCTGCAAACGCGCACATTACGGATGAGCCGCTTATCTGCCTTGGTGGAAACATGTGGTGCCTCTTCCCGTGGCTGGGAAGCTTTGCGTTCTTGGCACTCGAACGCTTCCTCAAGATTCGTTGCGCCGACCAGCTGGGGCTCAAAGGCCTGAGTTCGTCTCGCCCGTATTTCATTCAGTTCAAGATGCAGGTGGACGCCCAGGAGTTCTTCCGCGTTCTCAAGGAGCAGGCGGAACTGCCGCTTGACCCCATGGAGCTGGTCTACCCCGGTGAAGTTCCCTACTTTGAGAAATACGACGAGTACCTGCCTCCAGACCTCATTCGTAAGGGCTTTGCGCTTGGCATCCTTGATGTAGAGGGAATGCTCGCGCGTATCAGATCGTGGTGATAATCATGAAAAAGAGCGTACTCATCAAAGACACCACCCGCGAGGAACGCATGCAGATTGTGGCCAAAGGCCTCGATTGGTGTGGAGACTCTAGCTGTGAGAACTGCAGCGGGTGTAGCTTAGGCGTTGGGGCTCTTGAAAAGATGTATCAGCCCTATATTGATGGCCTGCTTGAGCTATCCGAGATCAACATGCTGCACGCCGCGACGAAGTTCACACACGGATAGGCTGCATCCATCCCCTCATTCACGAGCACCACAAGGACAAGCCTTGTGGTGCTCCCGAACGCATGGCATCGCGTATACTTTTGAGAATTGATGCCCTAACTCAGGGGGAGGATTCATGAGCACACAAACTACGCGCGTTTTGGTCACCGGTGGCGCCGGCTTCATTGGTAGCCACACCGTCGTCTGCCTGCTTGAGCAGGGCTATGAGGTCGTCATCGTCGACGATCTGTCAAATGCCAACGAGAAGGTCCTAGACCGAATTGACACTATCGTCGGTCCCGAGGCGGCAGATCGTCTGTCCTTCTACCGCGCCGACGTCAACGATCGCGAAGCACTTGACGTCATCTTCGACGAGAACGACATCGACGCCGTCATCCACTTTGCTGGCTACAAGGCTGTCGGTGAGAGCGTGCAGAAGCCTATCGAGTACTACTCCAACAACATCGGCAACACGCTGACCCTCGTGGACGCCATGCGCGATCACGGATGCAAGAGCATCATCTTCTCGTCGAGCGCCACCGTCTACGGCGATCCCGACGCGCTGCCGCTGACCGAGGAGAGCCCAAAGAAGCCGGCCACCAACCCCTATGGCTGGACCAAGTGGATGATTGAGGAGATTCTTCGCAGCATTACGGTCGCAGATCCCGAGTGGAATGTGGTTCTGCTGCGTTACTTCAACCCCATCGGCGCGCACCCGTCGGGCCTCATGGGCGAGGATCCCAAGGGCATCCCCAACAACCTGCTGCCCTACGTGGCGCAGGTCGCCGTGGGACGCCGCGACGCCGTGCACGTATTTGGCGGAGACTATGACACGCCTGATGGCACCGGCGTTCGTGATTACATCCACGTGATGGACCTCGCTGCTGGCCATGTCGCAGCGCTCAGGTGGATGCAGGGCCGCACTGGTTGTGAGGTTTTCAACCTTGGTACTGGTAACGGCACATCCGTGCTCGAGATCATTCGCGCCTTCTCAGCTGCTTGCGGGCGTGACCTGCCCTATGTCATTGAGGAGCGCCGCGCTGGCGACGTCACCGCTAACTACGCGGACTGCTCCAAGGCTAAGGAGCTACTGGGCTGGGAAGCACAGTACGGCATCGCGGAGATGTGCCGCGACGGCTGGAACTGGCAGTCGCACAACCCCAACGGATATGAGGGCTAACGTGGCAAGTGATGGAGGCGCGCGTTTTGCCAACTACCTCACACGCATGCGCCCACAAATTGAGGACTTCCTGGCACGCTTTACACCGCGACCGGAAGATATGACCGCCCATGTAGCAGGAGATCTGTCACGTTATCTGTACGAGCCGCTCGCCCGCTTTACCGAAGGGGGTGGCAAGCGCACGCGTCCGGTGTTGTGCCTTCTCGGTGCGCAGGCAGTGGGAGTTGATCCCATCTGCGCGCTGTCAACTGCTGCTGCCATCGAATACTTCCAGAGCGCAGCGCTCATCCATGATGACATTGCTGACAAAAGCCTGATGCGCCGTGGTGAGCCCTGCCTGCACATCAGCGATGGTACGGGCATTGCCATTAATGTGGGCGACCTTGCGCTGGTCAATGTCTTCGCGGGTCTTCTGGTGGACGGCTCGCTTGAAAACGACACGTGCCTGCGCATCCTGTGTGAGCTGACGTACATGGAGCAGAAAACGCTTGAGGGGCAGGCCCTTGACCTGGGCTGGGTTCGTGACAAGCGCTGGGACGTCACCGTCGATGACTATCTGTACATGGCCACGCACAAGACGGCTTACTACTCCGCGGCAACGCCTTTGGCATGCGGAGCCATCTGCGCCAACGGTGCTGAGGAGCAGATTGACGCGCTCTTCTCGTTTGGCTTGGACGCCGGGCTTGCCTTCCAGCTGCAGGACGACCTGCTCAATCTTGTGGGGGATCCCGCGGAGCAGGGCAAGGATTTCCGCAGCGACATCACCGAGGGAAAGCGCACCATGGCTGCGGTGTGGGCGCTTTCGCATCTTGACGAGGGTCCGCGTTCCGAGCTGATTGGCCTGCTTTCTGCGGGGACGACCAATCCGGACGATTTGGCGCGCGCCGTCGAGCTCATGGAGGCCGCAGGCGCAATTGATCAGGTGCGCAATCACGCGCAGACGCTTGTTGCGCAGGCCAAGGGGCATCTTGAGGATGTTAACTTGGACGAGGGGGCGCGCGAAACGCTCTTCTCGATGGCAGATTTCTTTATCGAGCGGCTCGGGTAGCCGTCTGGTGGACCGGGGGAACACATGGAGCCAATCAGGGAAGGCACATCGGGCGTCGCGGTTGAGGATATCCAGGAGCGACTGGGGCGTCTGGGATATGAGATTGATGCGACAGAGCTGAATGCACAGCGCTTTGGAAGCTCGACGGCGTCTGCCGTGGCGCGCTTCAGGCTTGACCATGGCATCACGCTGGGAACCGAGGTCGACGCAAACACGTGGTCCACGCTGGTCGATGAAGGTTACCAGATGGGCGACCGCACCCTGTACCTGCGTCTTCCCAACTTCCATGGCGGTGACGTGCGCTTTTTGCAAAACTGCCTGAACATCTTGGGGTTCTCGTGCGGAGAGGCTGACGGCTACTACGGCGTGCACACCGAGGCCGCCGTCAAGCAGTTCCAGGAGAGCCAGGGCATTCTTGCAGATGGCATGGCGTTTCCCGACACCTTTGACGCCATTGACCGCCTGCGCCATGTTTGGGCGGGTAAGCCGGCTAACGGACCGCATCCCATGGGTGGCATGGGCTTTGCGCGTGCGGCTGGCGTGCTAGAAAACGTGCAGCTTTCCATTACTGCAGAGGATCCCATCTCGCGCAACATTGCCGGCCGCATCTGGAACCTGGCCTCCGCAACCACCGACAAGAGCGGTTTGGAGCTGGTTGAGGACACGCGTCACATGCGCTCCGACGACCAGGCGCTGTTTGTGCTGAGCGCTGCTCCCCTGCCGAGGCGTAGCATGCGCGTCGCAAACGTAGTGGTTGATGACTTTGACACGCTGCCACTGCGCCTGCGCACGGCTGTTGAGAGCTCGCGCGGGCAGGTTCCTGTCGTGCGGTTGGAGCTGCCGTTTGGGCTGAACTACGACGGCTCGTTCACAACGGGCGACGCGCAGACTTTTGCCGTTATGCTGCTTGACGCCATTTGTACCGCCTACGAGGAGTAGAGTAGCCCCTCACACATTCGTGCGAGGGGCCATCTCTGGTGTCCTAGCTCATTAATGCGCTTTTAGGCTACTCGAGCTCACCCGCTGCGAGCCGGTCGCGAACTTCAAGCAAATCCTTGCAGATGAGCGCGGCATTTTCCTTGGCAAAGTCGTCAGGCGCAATCATGTCAGGCACCATGATGGTGATGAAGCCGCCTGCCACGCCTGCACGCACGCCCGAAAGACTGTCCTCAAACACCAAGGTGTGTGCAGGGTCAACGCCCATTGCCTCGGCCGTCTTGAGGAAGATGTCTGGCTCGGGCTTGGGGTGTGCCATGCCCACACCCGTGAAGAGCTCGCCAAAGTACTCGCTGACGCCGCCGTTTGCCAAATTTGTCCTGATGGCATCAAGCGAGCTTGATGAGGCAACCGCCATGGGAATGCCCCTGCCCTTGAGGTAGTCAAGAAGCTCGTCGACACCTGGCTTTTTGGGAACGCCCTGTTCAATGCGCTCATGAACCATCGCATAGGCGGCCTCGCGAACATACGAGGCGTCCACATCGGGAACGAAGCGGTTGATGATTGCCTCCATGCTCTTGCCCGAAGTACCTCTCACCGCATCAGCCAGCCCATCTGGGTATTCTTTACCGATAGTCGCCAGCACAGGCGCCCACGTCTCGGTCCAGATGGGCTCGGTGTCAAACATCAAGCCGTCCATGTCAAAGATTGCGCCTTCGATCATTGTGTCCTCCCCCATTCAACCTGTCTTCACGGATAAGCTCAGTGTAATGTCTGCAGACCTTTTCCTCTGAGCATATGGTTCTAGACATCGGCAAGCTGGAATGCAGTTTCGGTGTCGCGCCGCATCTGTGGGCATCCTTTACGGCCAATGGATGAGCATACGGCTTGAGCCAAAGAGGCTAAGGATCCAGTTATGGCGTTAATGTCGGATGTCCCGAAAGCTGCGACGATTCGGGGCCGCAAAGCATCGCGGTCGTCGGGCGTCCCGAAAGCTGAAACGATTCTGGGCCTAGATTCGCCACGGTCGTCGGCGCCCCCGAA
>JAUNJR010000017.1:20952-24259 GCA_030533135.1 Coriobacteriales bacterium | reverse complement strand
GGCCCTCGCGCACGCTGAAGACGCACGCGCAGCTGATGGTCTCCTCGCGATAGAATCCCACCACGTCCACACTTGCCCCAGCCGAGATGATGACCTGCTGGCGGTCATCAAGCCCTTCAAGCACCTCAAGACGTCGCTTCAGCCTGCCGGCGCGCTCAAAGTCGAGCTCAGCCGCCGCCTCGCGCATCTGCCCCTCTATCTCGTCAAGCACGGCAGAACGGTTGCCTTCCAAAAAGCGCTCAACCTGGCTCACGTTGCGTGCGTAGTCGACGGTATTGATGGCGCCACAGCAGGCACCGGGTCCGCGTCCGACGTGGTAGTCAAAGCACGGTCTCCCCCGCTCTGCCAGCACGAAGTTGGCAACGGCAGCGGCGTCTGGATGACTCTCCAGGTAACGCCGGGCACGCTTCCACTCCGCGCACGTTCCGATGCAGATAGGAACGACCTTGCGGAGCGTGTCGATGGTCTCGCGCGCCGCGTGTGCGTCGGTATAGGGGCCAAAGTAGCGAGTACCTTTGCGGTGCTTCTCGCGCGTGTACTTGATGGCTGGGTAGATGTCGGACTCCGTGACGGCAATGTAGGGATAGCTCTTGTCGTCCTTGTAATCCACGTTGTAGTACGGGTGATGCTGCGCAATCAACTCGCGCTCCAGCACCAGCGCCTCGTGCTCCGAGCCAACGACGATGTAGTCAAAGCTCCTTACCACCTGCATCATGAAGGGAATCTTCTCGCGCTCGTCAGAGAGCGTGACGTACTGGCGCATGCGAGCGCGCAGGTTTTTGGCCTTCCCGACATAGATGACCGTGCCGTTTGCGTCCTTCCAGAGGTAGCAGCCAGGCTCCGTGGGAACCTGCGCCACCTGGTCGGCAAGTGTTGGCTCGACGCCCGCCACCGCTACACCTCAAGCTCGCGATGGCCAAAGAACCGCTGGAAGTCCCTGAAGTAGCTCAGCCAGAGCCTTCCCATGTAGTACAGGCGCTTGGGATGGTTGTCATGGGCGCCAAAGAGAGTCGTGCCGACCTTTCCTGCCCGCATGAGCGCGAGGGCCTGATCGCGACCTGGACCCTTGGGCGTGTAGTGACGCACGATCAGACGAGACATGCCCACCCAGAGGTACTCGTCATCGGCATGGACCGCGGGGCCCTTCTTGCCCTCAACGACATCCTCAACCACGCAGCGAGCCAGGTTGTGGCCGGCCAGCGTGACAAAGAAGCTGCTACGTCCCTGGCGCGGGTTGAAGTCCAGCAGCTTGTAGCTGCCATCGCGCGGGTCGTACTTCATATCCAGGTTGAAGTAGCCAAAGTAGTGGATATGCGAGAGCAGCTGCTCCACCGTGGCGTAGAGCCGCTCGTCACCATACGAGATGATGGCCACGTAGTTGCCGATGCGCATGGGCTCGGGGTCCTCCAAGATGGGGCGGCCCAGCGCAAGCAGCGCCACGCTGCCGTCTTGGCGGACATAGCCGTTCATCGTGCGCATGTTGGAGTCGTCGCCAGGAACAAAGTCCTGGATAACGAGCTGCGCGTCGTAGCCAGAGGCGTACACGCGGCGGATCGTCTCTTCCAGCATGGCGCGGTCCTCGATGATGAAGGCCTTTTTCTGACCCTCGAACTCGTGCTCGCGGTAACTGGCCGCGTCGGTCGGCTTCACGGCCACCGGGAACGGGAACGGCAGCTCATTGGGCAGGTCATCCATGCCAGAGATAGTGACCGCCCGCGGGTAGGGCACACCGGCGCGCTCGCACAGGGCATAGAAGCGCGACTTGTTGTTCAGCTCGTCGAGGACGCCCGCGTCAGAGGTAATGGCCACCAGGCGCGGGTCAAGCTCGTTCTTGTGCGCCGAAAGCAGCAGTGAGTAGTCGTCTCCGCACGGGATGACCAGAGGAATAGCATCACCAAAGGTACCGGCATCGCGATTGAGGATCTCCACGAAGCGGTCAGGCTCGGCAAAGCCCTCGTCACAGCGCTGCTCGATGAACTTGGAGTGACGGGTCGGCGTCAGCGGAAAGGTGCCATACGCGTAGCTCTTCACGCCATAGGCCTCCCAGAAGGCGCGCGCCATACCATAGACGCCCACCTCGGTACCGAGAAGAATTGGAACGAACGGGCGGCTCATGGCTACCCCTTTCTGCGGTTACGGATTGCGTCAAGGCCCTTCTTTGCCACCTTGAGGGAGGCGTAGAACGCTGCCTTGACGGGAAGGTCACGGTCAGGTGCAACGTGGACCGTATCCTTCGCAAACTTGCATTTGAACGTGTTGAGCGTGCTCAGACCGGGATAGGTATCCGAACCGATGCCCATCATGTCGTAGTCAACGATGCCTTCTGCCCCAAACGTGCAGGCCTCGAAGTAAATGAGCCCGTCCGTCACGAAGTTGCGATTCGGCACGTCAGAACGGGAAGCGCCGTAATAACGCACGGCATGGGCGCCCGACACCGTGGCGATGGTCCACGTGACCACCTTGCCATCAACGCGCCCCGCAAAGACACGGCTGTGCTCAGGGCCAAGAATGCGCAGCATGTTTTCGTAGTCGGATTGGGGCGAGGGGGAGAAGCCGTCGCGCTCGGCCGTCTCGACCATGACGTCGTAGTACTCGGCAAAGGAGGCACGCGCCTGCTCGGTCTCGTCAGCGTACGTTGCGGGGCTCTCACGCAGGGCCTTTCGAACATCGCGACGGCCGCGTGTCTTCATGCGCGACAGGATGTCTTCCGGCGTGCCCGTCACGTCCATGATGACCGTTTCGTCGTACGGGATAATGGATAGTGTGGGACGGCAGATGTCCAGGTCATGCTCAACAGCCAGGCGCACAAAGGCCTGCTTGCGATCGCGCTTGTGGATGAAGGCGACCAGCGCCTTCAGGGCTTCACGCTCCTCGTCCTCCGAGAGGGCGCGCACCCAGATGGGGCCATGGTGCGAGCGCAGGTAGTGATAACCGTGGGTCAGGTAATCGGCAAATGACGCCCAGCCCAGTGGTGCACCGTCTTCTAAAAAGGCTACGTGCCCCCAGAAGGAGCGGTCTGGGATGGTCTCCTCAAGATCCATCCACACGCCCGTCTGTTCGATGGGCACGGCCACTCCCGAGGCGTCAAGCTGTGCCTCAAAGGTCTCACGGTCTAGTTCTCGAACCTCTATCATGCGTCTCTCCCACGTCAGTTCTCGCTGCGGGTCATAAGGTCTTGACCATTGTAGACAGCTTCGAAGGTCACTCCCCCATTTGCATCGGAGCAACAGATGTAAGGATGGATGGCGGGTTGGCGGGTTGGGATAGACTACCGACTGATTGCGCTCCCCGTGCGCCACTTCAGTCG
>JAUNJR010000017.1:8041-20852 GCA_030533135.1 Coriobacteriales bacterium | reverse complement strand
GCGCTCCCCGTGCGCCACTTCAGTCGTTATCAGCACTGCGTAAACCCAACGACCCGATTTCTTTTTCACACAGCATGGGTACAATGGCATCCGCAACACGAGACACACTTGCAGGAGCAGCACATGCACAAGCCCGTCCTTGGCATCCTTGGCGGCGTAGGACCTCTAGCCACCGCCTACTTCATGGAACTACTTATCAAGAAGACCCCGGCGCACACCGATCAGGACCACATGCCCATGATCGTGTTCAACGATCCGCAGATTCCCGACCGAACCGCCTACATCCTTGACCATGAGAAGCCCAACCCCCAGGGAGAGATGGCCAAGGTCGCCCGCTGGCTTGAGGAAGCCGGCTCGGATTACATCGCCATCGCCTGCAACACCGCGCACTACTTCTATGACGCCATCAACGAGGCCGTGAGTATTCCCGTGGTCAACATCATGGAGGAGACCTCGGAGCGCATCTCGTCGCTCGTGCTGGCAGGCTCAAACGTGGGCTTGCTCGCCACTGAGGGAACGGTCGAGTCAGGCGTCTTCCAGGGGTACTTCGAGCGTTACGGCCTTCGCTGCATGGCACCGGATCCCGATGGCCAGGCCCGCATTTCACACCTCATCTATGACTGCGTAAAGGCCAACCAGCCCTACGACGAGCAGGAGTTTCTTGAGGAGGCCTATCGTCTGCGTGACGCCGGGTGCGAGGCCGTGGTGGTTGGCTGCACCGAGCTGTCGGTCATCTACCAAGAGCTGGAGAGGAAGCCTCGCTGGCTCCTTGACTCGCTGGATATCCTCGCCGACCGCTGCGTCCAGATCTACCAACAAGCCCGCGCCAAAGACGGCCACATCGAGATGTAACGACTGGAATATGATTCCTGCCGTCAGCCGGCAGAGAATAAAGGGCCCGCCCTTTCGTCCGGAGCGACTTCGCAAAGCGCTGAGCGTAGGACGAAAGGGCGGGCCCTCACACGTTCTCTAATGGAAGCGGCCTACACGATCGGGCCACCACCGACAAAGTTGCCGGAGCTGTAGTACACGGAGTCGATGCAGACACCGTCATAGTTGGAGTGAATCATCATGCCGCCACCGATGCACATGCCTACGTGCCCGGTGCTCTCGACGCTGGAACCCCAGAACATGAGGTCGCCGGCCTGGAGATTTGCCTGATTGGTCGTCCAGCCACCACGCTCGAGGCACCAGCCGATCATGGAGTCGTAGTAACCATTGGCCATACGCTGACCACGCGGGATGGAGTAGCCCGCCTGGGTGTATGCCCACCACACCAAGCCAGAGCAGTCAAACTCCTGGTTGGCGATTGCGTAGCCACCCCACGAATAGCTCACGCCGAGCTGGGACTTTGCGTAGTCAATGGCAGCCCAGACGCCCGAGCCGTAATCGGGAACGTAGGTGGATCCACCGGAGTAGCCTCCACCACCATACGACGAGCCACCGTCGTCATAACCAGAGTCCGAGCCGCCGCTGTCGCCACCGGTGTTGATGTCCTCAATATTCTCGTCCGAACCGTCATCGGTGTTGTCGGCGGGCTCGTCGCCCTCGGGCGTCGGAAGAACCTGCGCTGCCGCGGCCTCTTCCTCTGCGCGCTGGCGAGCCGCCTCGGCCTCTGCGGCCTCACGCTGGCGACGTGCCTCTTCCTCGGCAGCGATGCGCTCGGCCTCAAGGGCCTCCTGCACCTCTACGGAGAGCTGATTCACATAAGCCTGCTGGCTTGCCTGGAGCTCCTGAAGCTCCGCGTAGCTTGCTTCGGCCTGGTTGAGCAGGTCTTCCTGCTGTGCTTCCTGGCTCTCAAGCGCACTGCGGTCAGCGTCCAGCTCTGCCTGAATCTCGCGTACCGTGGCGATGGCATCAGTCTCATACGACGCAACCTTGTTGGCGTAGTACACGTGCGAGACGAGCTCGTCGAAAGAGGTGGAGTTCAGGATGAAGGAGAGAACGTCAACGCGACCCTTGTAGTTCTCGGACATGCTCTTGGCGAGCACATCGCGTGCGACGGCGAGTTCACCCTCCTTGACCTCGATCTGAGCCTCGATATCAACAATCTGATCTCGGGTGATCTGGAGGTCCGCCTGGATATTCTCCAGCTCCTGGAACTTCTGAGAGCTCTGTAGTGCGATGTCCTGCAGATAGGCGCTTGCAGAGTTGAGCTCAGCCTGTATTTCGGCAGACGAAGCCCCCAGTGCAACCGTCGGCGTGGTAGAAAGCGCGAGCGCTAAAGAAAGCCCCACACCAGCAACCGTCCTGCCGACCTTGATGAGCGAACCGTTCATGTCAGTCAACCTCGCTTTTGCTGCGTAGTCTCTTGCTTGCCCGTGTGACACAAGGCCACACGTAAGCATTTAGGGTAGCGCACTTGCGTGTCTAAGTTGTGTGCAAGCGGCAAATGGCTACGGACACTCCATGGAATTACATGGTCTAGCAGCCATTATGAGCTCTTATATAACCTTTTGGGCCACTTCCCGATAAAAGCAGCTTCGATGGCCAGTGTGGCATGCCGGACCTGGGGAGTCCACCTCAACGACCAGCGTGTCAGCATCGCAGTCGACCAGAACGCACTTGACCTGCTGCATGTTTCCGCTGGTAGCACCCTTATTCCACAGCTCCTGGCGCGAGCGCGACCAGAACCACGTCGTCCCCGTCTCAAGCGTCAGCCGAAACGACTCCGCGTTCATCCATGCGACCATAAGCACTTCGCCCGTGTCAAACTGCTGCACCACCGCAGGGATCAGCCCAGAAGCATCGAACTTTAGAGCCACGTCCTCGAGCGAGAAGCTACGCACTTCTTCCCCTGCATACGAACCTGCCATAAATGCCCCCTGAAGCAAACGTTGGTGTATCGAGCAGTTCGGTCCTTGAATTGGTAGCACGCTGGGGCTGGTGCAAGGCTCATCGCGAGTTCCGAAACCGCGCCCAAAGGCGCGGCGACGAATGTTTGAGCAGGGAATCTTTCACCAGCCCCCAGCGCGCGAACGATTAAAAGTCCAGCCTAACCGGGATGCCCTGGCCAGCAAGGTACTCCTTCACCTGACGAACCGTGAAGGTCCCAAAGTGGAAGACGCTCGCAGCGAGAACCGCATCAGCCTCGCCCTCGATGATGCCTTCGGCAAAGTGCTCAAGCGTACCGACTCCACCAGAGGCGATGACCGGGATGGAGACGGCGCGTGCCACGGCGCGCGTCAATGCAAGGTCAAAGCCGTCCTTGGTGCCGTCGCGGTCCATGCTCGTAAGCAGGATCTCGCCAGCTCCACGCTTGGCCGCCTCCTGTGCCCACTCGACGGCATCGATTCCTGTAGCAATGCGGCCACCAGCCAGATAGACTTCCCACTTATCGCCGGGACCCGTGTGCTTGGCGTCGATGGCGCAGATGACGGCCTGGCTGCCGAAGGCGCGCGACGCCTGCGTCAGCAGCTCGGGGTTCTTCACCGCAGCAGAATTGAATGACACCTTGTCCGCTCCAGCCGCGATCATGCTGCGAGCGTCTTGGACGCTGCGGAAGCCGCCACCGACCGTATAGGGAATGCGCAGCTGCTCAGCCGCACGAGAAGCCAAGTCGATGGTCGTGGCACGGTCGTCCGAGGTTGCCGTGATGTCGAGGAAGACCACCTCGTCGGCACCGCCACGGTCATAGGCACTTGCCAGCTCGACGGGATCTCCCGCATCACGCAGGTCCACGAAGTTGACACCTTTCACGACGCGGCCGTCCTTGACGTCAAGGCAGGGAATGACTCGTTTGCAAAGCATGGCATACCTCCTACGAGGAAGACTTCAGGAACTGGGCAACCGTTTGGGAGACGCGCCGCGCCTCCTCGGCAGGAACGGACGTATAGAGCGGGACGATGCCGGCCACGCAACGCTTGGTTTCAGGCCACGCTGACAGGTCTCCCTCTGGAGAGAGGCCATAGGCCGTAGCATCGAGGGCGCCAGGAAAGAGTGCCGGGCGGCCCCACGTATCGCAGTAGCAGCCAGAATCGACAATGGCTTCGACCAGCGCATCGGCACGTTTCTCGCTGTCGAGCACCAGGGGGAAGCGCAGCAACGCCCGGACGTTCTCGAGAGCGGCTGCCGGGATATGGACAAGTCCCTCCTTGGCGAGGGGCGCAAGCTCCGTCGCAAAGATCTGCGTAGCTTCGATGCTTCGCTCCTCCTGACGGGCGAGGTCGGCAAGCCCAGCTGCCATGTGGTCGTACACCCAGTCGCTCGGAAGCGAAGGCACATAGGAGACCTTGCCACGACGCTCGTCGGACGAGACCGACGGGATGAAGAGCTTGAGACGCGCCAGTGGATCCCACAGCGCACGACGCAGAGGACCCGGCAGGTGCATGAGCACGCGAATCTGGAAGTCGTAGTGGCGAGCAGCCCGGTCGAGCCGCGCATCAAACGCGGGAAGCTCGGAAAGCACCTGGACAATTGCAGCCCTGAGCTGGCCATCGTTCATGTCGGGATTCACCCAGGTGGCCGCCCCGAAGTCGGACGACGCCATCTTCTGCACGCCAAAGGAGTGGAACGAGACATCCGCAAGAGGCGTATCGCCAGACTTTGAGAGATGACAAGCGCAATGGGCGCTATCTTCCAGAACCAGCGCCCCCGCATCGTGCGCCGCATCAGCAAGCGCCTGCTCAGCAGCATCGTCAAAGAGGCCAAAGGTGTGCTGGAGCACGACGGCCCGCGTATCGGGCGACACGGGCAACGTCAGGTAATCAAGCCCAAGTGTCTGGGCAGAAAGATCACCATAAACGGGTGTCAACCCTGCCTCGAGGATGGGGTCAACTGCCGTGCAGCACGTCAGGAGCTGCGTAATGACCTCTCCCCCGCCTTTTTGAGCACGGATGGCTCCAAGCACCGCTTGCATGGCATGGCGCGCCCTGAACGTCGGATACCAATCCTCGGCACGTGTCCCCGTGCGCTCGGCAAGCGCTTCTTTGAAAGCCTGGGGCCGATCAGCGGTCGACATCTGCGACCTCCCCAGCATGAGCGGCAGCAAGGGCCTCCTCAAGGTCGAGGCTTCCCTCATACAGCGCACGGCCTGTGATGGCACCCTCGATGACGCCCGACCCCAAGGCGGCCAGCGCCTTCACGTCCTGGATCGTGGCAATGCCACCCGAGGCAACTACGGGGAATCCCGCAACCTGCGCGATATGACGATAAGCCTCGGCATCGATACCCGTCTGCATGCCATCGCGAGCGACATCGGTATAGACCAGATGACGATAGCCCAGCGCAGAAAGTCGTGCCACCAGCTCGTCGGCAGAGAGCGCTTCGCCCTCGCGCCAACCATTCACGCGAACCTGACCAGCCTTTGCGGCAACATCGGCAACCAGCAGCTCGCCGAAGCGTTCGGCAGCCGCCCGTGCAAAGGCCGGATCGCGCACGAGCGCTGTACCAATGGCGATGCGCTTCGCGCCGGCCTCGGCCAGCCGCTCAACCGCCGCCATGCTGCGCACACCGCCGCCTGTGTCGACCGAGATGCCCTCGACCTGGCAAATCCCCCTGATGGCCTGCGCATTTTTGGCAAGGGAGTCCTCGTCCTCACCAAACGTCGCGGAAAGGTCCACCACATGAATCCAGCGTGCTCCGCGTGCCGCGAAATCACGTGCCACCGCCACCGGGTCAGTCGAATACACGTCCATCTGGGAACGTTCGCCCTGACGCAGACGCACAACCTGACCCGCAATGAGGTCGATGGCGGGAAAGAGAATCATGGCCTAGCCCCTCACCACGCGCACGAAGTTCCGAAGGATGGTCAGGCCTGTAGTCGAGGACTTCTCGGGATGGAACTGCACGCCAAAGATGTTGTCCTCCCATACGGCGGAGGCAAACGTGCGCGTGTAATGCGTGTGGGCAGCCACAAGGTCACTGTCCACGTCGGTGGACAGCGCGTAGGAATGGGTGAAGTAGACGTTGGCGCCTTCGCCCACGTCCACCAGAAGCGGGCACCGGCGACCATGGTCGGTCAGGTGCAGCTGGTCCCACCCCACATGCGGGACCTTCAGGCGACCAGCATCAAGCTTGGTCACGGAACCATTGAGGACGCCCAGGCCGGGAACCCACTCCCCTCCCCAGCTGATGTCGCCATTACGCTCGCTGCCGCGGTCATAGAGGAGCTGAAGTCCCAGGCAGATGCCCAGGAAGGGCACGCCTCGACGAATCGCACCCACGCAGGCATCCGCCTGGCAAGAGGTGCGCATATATGACATGGCATCCTCAAAGCTCCCCACGCCCGGCAAGATCACACCTGCAGCCTCGCGGATGACCTGCGGATCGTCCGAAACGACCACGTCACCACCCACGGCAGACACGCTTCGTGCAACGGACAGGAGGTTTCCCTTGTGGTAGTCAACTACTACGATCTCATGACGTGACATTACAGGCTTCCCTTCGTCGAGGGGACGTCATCGACGCGCGGGTCATCCTCAAACGCCACGCGCAACGCACGGGCACAAGCCTTGAAGGCCGCTTCGAGGATGTGATGCGCATTCTCGCCGCATAGCTCGCGCAGGTGCAGCGTGATGCCCGCCTGACGTGCAAATCCGATAAAGAACTCCTTGCCAAGCTCCGTGTCAAAGGTGCCGACCTTGGCCGGACCAATGGGCACATCCCAATAGAGCTCTCCGCGCCCCGAAATGTCCACCGCAGCCAGGACCAGTGCCTCGTCCAGTGGCACTGACACGCTGCCGAAACGGCGGATGCCACGCTTATCGCCCAGAGCCTGCGCGATGGCCTGCCCCAGCACGATGCCAACGTCTTCGACCGTGTGGTGATCGTCCACCCACGTGTCGCCTTTGCACCGGACGGTGAGATTCATGAGCGAATGGCGTGAGAGCGCAGTGAGCATGTGGTCAAAGAAGCCGACGCCCGTATCAATGTCACTGATGCCGTGTCCGTCAAGGTCCACGGTTACGACAATGTCGGTCTCGCCTGTCTTGCGCGAGATGGTTGCGGTTCTCGTCATGCCTCCTCCTTCACTAGATCACGGAGCGCATCCACGAGCAGGTCATTCTCCTGACGCGTACCGACCGTAATCCTGAGACAGTTGGCCAGCCCTGGAGCGTAGCTGAAGTCGCGCACGAGGATGGAGTACTCGTCGCGAAGACGCTGCCGCACGCGGCTTGCATTCGGAACGCGTACCAGTATAAAGTTCGCCTCACTGGGCCACTGCTCGAGCCGCTTGATGTTACCAAGGTGCAAGGAAAGCCGCTCGCGCTCAGCCACGATGTCAGCCACGACCGGGGCGAAGGCGTCGCGCTCGGTGACCGCTGCGATGGCGGCTGCCTGGGCCAACACGTCCACCGAGTAGATCTGGCGGATGGCCGAAAGCATGTCGACGATGGAGGGGTCCGCGACCAGATAGCCGCAACGCAGACCCGCACACGAGAAGGCCTTGGACAGGGTGCGCAGGACCATCAGACGCGGATTGTCGGCAATCCAGTCAACGACGCTGGTACCCTCAGCGGCAAATTCGACATAGGCCTCGTCAACAAGAATCAGGGCGTCCGTCTCGTCCAAGAGGCGCTGGATGACCGCGTGGTCAACCAGGTTGCCCGTCGGGTTGTTGGGCGACGTGACGACCACCATCGCGGCGTCTTTCCCTGCCGCAATCAGCGCCTCGACGTCAAGGGAGAAGTCCTCGGAGTGGCGCCAGACGTTGACGATGGGCATCTCGCACATCTTGGCAAAGTTTGCGTACTCGGAGAAATCTGGCGGGCAGGTCACGAGCGTACGACCGCTCCCGCCAAAGGTGAAGAACAGGTTGAAGAGAATCTCGTCGCCACCGTTTCCCACCATGATGTTGCCGCGGGTCACCCCGTGGCGCGCTGCCAGTACGTCACGCAGGTCGTTTGCCAAGGGGTCGGGGTAGCGATTGAGCGGCGTGGCCGTCAAGGCCTGGTCAATGGCCTTGCGAACCACAGCCGGCATGGGGTGGGTGTTCTCGTTTGCCGAGAGGTTGACCTCGCAGGGGGTGAAGGCAGGGTCGTAGGGCTCGAAGCCCACGAGCGCAGGACGTACGCGATTGGTCAGGTCAAACGCCATCAGCAGCCTCCCTCGTCGTTCAGCCGAGGAATACCCGGCTTGTCCAGCGTGCGCGGCCACGCAGTCCTCATGGCGCCGTTGCAGGCACTGATGGGGTCATCGAAGCGCTCCTGTCCGTCAGCGAGCTTGAGGCGCATACCAACTGACAGCGCGTGCGCCCAGAGGCCCTCTGCCTGGGCAAGCGTCTGAACGGCCGGGCCGTCGGTCTTGAGCCCCGCGCGAGTGTAGGAGATGACGCTCGACTTCTTTTGGAAGTCGTAGACGCCGAGAGGGTTGGAGAAGAGCGCCGTGCCTCCGGTAGGCAGCGTGTGGTTGGGACCGGCCACGTAGTCGCCTAGCGGCTCCGAGCTCCAGGGACCCACAAAGATGGCTCCGGCGTTCTCGATCTGGCCGAGCAACGAGAAGGCGTCTGCACAGTGCAGTTCAAGGTGCTCCGGTGCGATGAGGTTCACGGCGTCAATCGCGGCATCAAGCGTGCTCGCCGCGACGATGACTCCCTTGTCAGCCAGCGAGGTGCGGGTAATCTCCTCGCGCGGGCTCTGGGACACGAGGGCCTCGATGGCCTCCTCCACCAGAACCGGCAGCTCCGGCGCGCAGGTCACAAGGTAGCATGTGGCCAGAGGGTCATGCTCGGCTTGCGCCATGAGGTCTGCCGCGACGATGGCGGGATCAGCCGTCTCGTCCGCGAGCACGCAGACCTCGGAGGGGCCGGCGACCATGTCGATGCCAATGTCACCCGACACGTAGCGCTTTGCCGCTGCCACGTAGGCATTGCCCGGTCCAACGACCTTGGCCACCTTGGGGATGGATCCCGTCCCGTACGCAACGGCCCCGATGGCCTGGGCACCGCCGACCGCATAGACCTCGTCGACGCCAGCCAGCGCGGCGGCGGCCAGCGTGTAGGCGGACAGGGATCCATCGCGCTGTGGCGGCGTGACCATGATGACGCGTGGAACGCCAGCAACCTTGGCCGGAATGGTGTCCATGAGAACGGTCGAGGGGTACTGGGCGCGCCCACCGGGAACGTACACCGCCACGGAGGGAAGCGGGGTCACCTTGACGCCCAGGATAGTCCCATCCTCGCGCGTGGTGAACCAGGACTGCTCGCGCTCGCGCTCGTGGAACGAACGAATCTGGCGCTCGGCCAGGCGCAGCGACGCCAGGAATTCGGGGTCAACCATATCGAGCGATGCCTGGACCAACTCGTCAGGAACACGGAAGTGATCGGGGCAGGCGCCGTCAAAACGCAGGCAGTACTCGCGAATGGCCTCGTCGCCACGAGCCCTCACGTCGTCAACGATAGCTTGCGCCGCATCCATGATCTGACGCGGCAGAGCACCGGCACGCTCGAGGTCCTCCAGCTGGAGACGCTTGTTGCCGGTAAGCGTAATGGTTCTCATGGTGTCTCCTAACGGGTTTTGGTCAGGTCGGCCAGCCGCGCAGCAAGGTCTCTGATTCGACGGTCGGTGCGATAAGCTGCCGGCCCCGCGAAGAAGCGAGCTGCACATTCCATGACGTCGTCCACAATGACCAGGTCGTTCTGTGCCAACGTGGCACCGGTCTGCGTGATGTCCACGATGCGGTCGCACATGCCCACGATGGGGCCGAGCTCGATGTTGCCATGGAGCTGCACGATGTCCACCTGCTGCCCCAGACTCTCGTAGTAAGCCGTGGTGATGCGCGGGTACTTGGTTGCCACACGCACGGTTCCACGCCAGCTGTAGGCCTCCTCCGCGCTGCCAGCCGCCGCCGCGGGCTCGGCAACGACGAAGCGACACTCGCCAAAGTGCAGGTCAACGAGCTGCATCACGTCGACGCCAGCCTCGATGATGGAGTCGGAGCCGCAGATGCCGCAGTCCGCCCCGCCGTGAGCGACGAAGGCTGGCGCATCCTGCGCGCGCACGATGATGTACTCCACGTCATCGGTGCGGATGATGAGACGACGGCCCACGTCGGCAAGCTCATCCACAGGGAGCCCCGCCGCGCCAAGGAGACGAACGGCATCCTTGAAGAGCGAGCCCTTCGGCACGGCAATACGCAGGGCTCGGTCGGCTAGGCGTCCCTTGCGGGCCACCACGCCAGATTCGCCCTGCTCGCCCAGCACTTCCTGCAGGCGCTCAAGGGAGAGCATGAAACCGCAGGCAGCCGTGTCGGCAAGGCCCTGGTTGGCAAGTACCGCGTCATAGCGCCCGCCCGAGGCGATGGCCGCCGTGATGCCCTCGGCATATCCCTTGAAGACCGTACCCGTGTAGTAGTCAAACGAGTTGATGATGGAGAAGTCAAAGCGCAGCTGGTCAGAGGCCAGAAGTTCCGGAAGGCTTGTCGACAGCGCGCGCAGGTCTGCCGTGCCATCAGCGCTGTCGGGAACCCCGGCGGCAACAAGGAGCGCATCGAGCTCGTCCAGGACCTCGAGGCCACCGGCCAAGCGCGGCAGACGCTTGAATGCCTGCGCGACGGGCTGAGCCAGGGGGCTCTCATCGACCAGCTGGTCAAGACTCACGAGGTCGGAACTGTGAACGAGCTGCAGGACGCGCTCGGTGAAGTCCTTGCCGCAGGAGCAGTGGGCCAGCAGGAGGTTGAGCGGCGTTACTGATCCGCAGACGATGGACCAAGCTGGAACCTCAAGCGTAGTGAGCGATTCCGCCAAGAGGGAGACGACCTCGACCTCGCCGGCAATGCCTTCGCCACCGACCAGCTCAACGCCAAGTTGCGTGAACTGGCGCGGTTGACCGGCAAGCGTCGACTCCTCGCGCACCACCGGCGCACTGTACCGCAGGCGCAGAGGCAGCGTGGCCGAAGACATGCGGGCGGCGACCATGCGTGCGATGGCAAGCGTGATGTCCGGACGCATTACCAGAAGGCCGCCATCGGAATCAAACAGGCGGAAGGGAGAGGCCGGCACATGTCCACCACGCTCAAGCGCCGCATGCTCCTCGAGCATGGGCATCTCCACGGGAAGATAGCCGTGTCGAGAGAAACAGGCTTTTACCTGCTCTGATATGCGTTCTCGTGCCAGCGCCTCACTGGGGAGGATGTCCCTGAAGCCTCGGGGCGTTCCCACCATCTGCATGCCTTCCCTTCACTTCGTCGCAAAGTGGGCGATACTTTAGCACACTAAAGTACGCTCCTTTTTCATGAAGAGAATGATATACATGGGCGAAACAAGCCCTGCGGAGGTGGTGCGGTTGTTCCCAAGCCCGAAACCGATTGCTCACTTGTAAGCCTTTTGTATCGGTTTTGGAACTTTGCGAGACACAAGTGAGCAGAACGAAGGCATTTCTGTGTTCAATCTGCACACTTGATACGGCATATGCCCGATTTTCAGGGATTATGGCCCGCCCGTGAGCAAGCGAACACGTCCCCCAACGATTGTCGATAGTCAGCCCCCGACAGGGAGTGCCCCCTACCTGCACATCCACTTCCTCTACATATCAAATTTGCAAGTTATAGAGCTCATCGCGTTGGGAGTGTACCCGCTTTTTCACTCTTCTGAGCTGCGGTTTTCTCAGAATTGCAGAATTCTGCCAGCCCAGTGCAGACACATCATGCTGCGCACATTCTTTCGGAGTTTTCGACATGGATGTCCCGTACGCTTGTGTTCCATCACGAGGAGGTGCCCATGAGATACTACGCAGCCTTCGCCGAGTCGTTTTACTACGCGTATGTCAGAGGGCCTAAGGCCTTTTCAAACGCCATGTCCGCAACCGTGACCTCGTTTGAAGACAGCGTATCGCGAGCAAGCGACATGCAATTGATTGACCTATCTGCTTATGGAGTTAATACACCGCCCCTTGAGGGGCCGGGGTCGCTCGGTCCCGAATGGGGTGGTCTACATCACGTCCTGGTGACTCGAACGGCAAATCGGCGTTTGTCCGGTACTGTCTGCCGACACTGTTGGTCATCGCCTGTTCCGCCGAAATCGTTTGTCCTCATTGGTCCAGGCATTTACATGAGCACGCCCGAGTTCACGTTTCTGCAGCTCGCGCGAGTCCTTTCACCGATTGACCTCATACTGGTAGGGTGCGCGCTATGCGCCTCGTACTTCATCGACCCCACAACAAGTCGAGTGACAAAACGCACGCCCATCACCAGCACGAAACGCATCGCACAGTTTCTTGACCATGCCGCGAACATCCGGGGAGTCTGCGCTGCTCGTGCCGCGCTTTCCCATGTTGCTGACGGCGCGGAGTCTCCCCAGGAAGTCAATCTCTTCCTGATGATGAGCCTGCCGCCGGCATTGGGAGGAAACGGCGTAGGTGAGCTCATGCTCAACTATGACATCCCGGTTGGACCGATGGACATCCCGATTCTTGACCGGCCCGACCGGAAGTGCTTTCGAATTGACATGGGTAGGCCAACTGAGCACAAGGGGGCGGAGTATTTGGGAAAGCATCATGATCTTCAGGTAGACCAAGACCGTATGCGCCTGAACGCCCTTTTGGCGAAGGGAGAGCAGATACTGCAGGTGCAGTACGCCGACCTTGTTGACCCGACAAGGGCAACGAGACTGGCAAACCAGCTGGTGACGATGCTTGGTGAGGAGCTTCCCGTGCGCACGCCGTCCGAAGAGCTTGCGCAGGCCAATCTGATTGACGCGTTATTCGGAGTGGGACGGCTACAGTTGTGAGGGCTCGTGGTGGCTGCTCACTTGTGGTCGATTCGGGCCGATTTGTAGCCTAGACCGGGCTCTCGTGAGCAGAACTCCGCACCTAGAAGGCCGTGGCTGCTCACTTGTGGTCGATTCGGGCCGATTTGTAGCCTAGACCGGGCTCTC
>JAUNJR010000017.1:0-7941 GCA_030533135.1 Coriobacteriales bacterium | reverse complement strand
GTGAGCAGCGCAACTCTCCCCTATCGACGCAGCAGGCGGTTGATGACCGTCGTCACCGTAGAGGCCTCGGGGACCTTCAGCAACGCCGCAACGCCATACGTCACCAGCACGGCAGGAATGCCCGCAACCACACACAGCAGAAGCGCGCTCATGACAGATCCCGCCGCGAGGAATGACGTCGCCACATGCAGAATGACCAGGGCCACCGCAGAGCCGGCAACGCCAAAGACCACTGCTCGCGTGCATCCGGCCAGCATCTTGGTGATGCCCATATGTCCGTACGAGCGCTGCAGCGCCACCAGCACGATCACGTCGAACACGGCATAGAACACACACGACGTGAACGGCACCATCCACAAACCTGCAGCCGGTGCCACAAGCTGGAGCAGCGCCACCTGGACGATGCCGCAGACCACGCTCGCGCCAGCGTACAGCTCCATCTTGCGCGTAGCGGAACAGACCTTCTGCAGGTACATGCCCACACCGTAAAACGGAAGCGACGGGGCGCGCCACGCCAGGTACAGTGCACACATGGCAGCGGCGTCAGCATCGAAACGCCCCAACGAAATGAGTGTCACCAGCTGCTTCGAGAAAACCGCCAGGAACATGGCAAACGGAACAAGGGCAAACGCCAGCTTGCCCGTTCCGGTCATCACCATGTCCTTGAACGACTCCATGTCGTCGGACGCGAAGTAGTCCGAGAGCTCGGTGAAGAGCACCGTGGTCACCGGCACCGCAAACACGGCGTATGGCAGGTTGAACCACAGGAGCGCGTACGTACCGATGGAGCCACCGATGGCGGTGAACGAGAGCAGCGCGTTCATCTGGAACGAGTTGGTGACAAAGCCCAGCACCATCACCACGATGGAAGGCACGCCGATCTTGACCGTATCCTTGAGCGCGGGGTCGGAGAGGTCAACCTTCCAATGCAGCCGCACACCGTGGGCCCGCATGGAAGGAATCTGCAACAGCACCTGCACCAAGACGCCAAGCGGGTTACCGATGGCCAGGATGACCAAGGCGAGACCGGGCAGGCTGCGCGCAAAGATGCTGTAGCCAATAAAGGAGGCCATGACCACCACGTTGTTGAAAATGGGCGCTAAGAACGTCCATAGGTAGTCGCGCTCGGCGTTGACCACGCCCTGGAAGATGGTCGAGAGCGCATAAAGCACGATCTCTACCACAAAGAATCGGAAGAACCAGACCGAGAGCGCCGAGTCAAAGTCCTCCGCAGCGCTAAAGGACTGCGTCCAGATGATCTGCGCCGCAAAGACAAATGACACGAGCGTGACGGCACCTGTGATGAGCACCACGATGGAGGTGAGGTTTGACACATACTCGTTGGCGCCCTTTTGTCCCAGCCGCTTCTTAACCGAGACGTATACGGGCAGAAACGCCGTCACGAGCATGCCCGCCGTCACGAGCTCGTAGATCTGCGTCGGTAGGTTGTTAGCCACCTCGTAGCAACTCGCCAGCACGGTGGCGCCCACCGCGTAGGCCTGTGCCCAGGTTCGTGCAAAGCCCGTCAGGCGGCTCACGATGACGAGCACGCTCATCAGTGCCGCAGAGCTCTCCCTGCGTTGCTGCGCGTCCTCTTGCCGTGTCAGCTCTTCCTTCTCGTCAGCCATCATCATCCCTCTCGACAGATGTCACCCAGCGACGCCTGCGTAAACGTCACCGCGTAGCCCATCTCGTATTTCATCCAACCCTGCCGGTCACGGACCTTAGGCCTCCATCGCGCAACGGGCATACAACTCAAGTCCCGCCATCGAATTGGGATGAATGAAGTCCACCAGGTAATCCGACTGCGGATAGACGTCAATGATGCTCTCGATCGCGGCGTTGGGATCAATGAAGCCAAAGCCCTGGTTGTTGCAGAAGGTGAGCAGCGCCTCGGTGTAGGCCGCGTTCATGGCGCGCTTCTCGTCCACGTACATGTAGGTGTTGGTGTCACCAGAAGTCGAGGTCCACGGTGCGACAAAGACAAACTTGGCGTCGGGCACGCTGGCGCGGATGGTCTCGACCAGCTGGCCAAGCCGCTCGACGTAGGCCGCGGGGGTCATGGCGCAGATGGACTCGTCGCGATAGCGAATGTCGTTGGTGCCAACGGCGACAACGTACAAGTCAGCATGGGCGTCTACCATGCCCTCGGTCATCCCCAGCAGGGTCTGCACGGTCGCGCCGCCCAGAGAGACGTTTGATACCTCACCCGCAACTAGGGACTCGATGGGCTCGTACCACCCATAGCCACCATTGCGCGTGCCTTCGGTGATGCTGTCACCAACGAAGCAGACGTTGGTCGCGCCCGTCAAAGCCTGATACAGGGTGCCCGACTTCATAGCCTCGGTCACCTCGATCTGAGGCACGCTAGAGCGGGCAAAGCCCTCGGGCGTCAGGAACAGGCGGTCGCGCGCCATCTGCAGGTCAAGCCGCTCGTCCAGCATGACGGAGGTGACCAGCGACTGAACATCGGCCACGCGCTCAAGGTCATGGGTGCTGACCTCGGCTGCCAGCGTCTCGTCATTCAAGATGTCGAAGGTCGGAAGCGGTCGGTAGTTGCCCGAGAGCGCCGATTCTGTCCACATGGGGATGATGTCCGCACCGATGATCTGCTTCGTCTCGCGGCTGATGCGCACCTCTACCAGCGCAGATGCGTCCCCGTCATGGCCACGATAGATGTTGGTGTAGTTGCCAGGGCAGTAGCATGTGAATGTCATGCGTCCATCCCGCTCGGACAGCACGCACGGCTGCACGGCATGCGTGTGGTCGCCCAGGATGATGTCGGCGCCACCCGCAAGGAAAATCTCGCGCCAGGTCTCCTGGAACTCGTCCGGCGCAAAGGAGAACTGCGTGCCCCAGTGCGGCAGCACGATGATCAGATCGCACCCAGCCTCACGCGCGGCAGCCAAATCTGCCTCCACAGCCTGGCGGCACGCGACAAAGCTGTCCGATGACGGGTCAACGATGGTCGAGGTCAGATAGGCATAGTCTCCGCCCACAAACGTGTCGTCAGAGTAGTCTGCAGCCTCGCCGTCGTTGACGCCGTAGGTGTAGGCCAAGATGGCCACCTTGAGGTCGCCCGCCTCGGTGATGGTCACGGCGTTCGAAGCCTTCTCTTCGGACGAGCGATAGGAGCCCACGTGCGTGAGCCCAGCAGCGTCCAGCACGTCGAGCGTTCGCATGGCGCCATCTACGCCGCGGTCGAGCAGGTGGTTGTTGGCCGTAGTCACCACATCAAAGCCAGCGTCAGCCACCGCGGTGGCAAACTCATCCGGGAAGTTGACCCAGAACGGCTTGGTGTCGTCAAAGTTACCCGAGGAGTAGCCCGCCTCGGCGCCAGCCGTCGGTCCTTCAAAGACGCCAATCGCCAGGTCAGCAGACTCGATGTAGCGCTTGGTGTACGTAAAGAGCGGCGAGAAGTCATACCCACTGCCCGTGTAGGCGTTGCGCACCTGATCTTCGAGCAGGATGAGGTCTCCGGCAAAGAGAATGGTGTACGACTCGTCGAGCTCTGCCTCCTGCGCCGGCGAGAGGCGCTGATACAGAGGGTCGTCCGCCTGCGCGACCGCCGTGGCGTGGCGCATGGCATAAACGGGAGCGGCCATCAAGGCGCAGCACATGGCGACAAGACAAGCCCTGCACAGAAACGTGAGGAAGCCCTGCTTTCCCTCACGTGTGATCAGCGAGGACGCACGGTCCAGGAAGCCGTTGACCAGCGTGGCAAAGAGCTGGTTACCCAGCACGAGAAGTGTAACGAGCGTCGCGCCAAGCGAAGTCAGAAGCAGCATCTTTGCCGAGAGCCCCGGTGCCATGGCATGCTCATAGACCAGGACGACATAGCGGTGGAACAAGTAGACCGTCAACGAGTTCTTGCCTATGGTCGTCAGAACTGGAACCTTCACGTCCGGCGTTGCCACGAGCAGCGATCCCGTCACGAGCGCCGCTATGGCAAACAGGACCACACGCACCACTGCGTCATGCTGGCGGGCAAACGGGTCCATCATGACGTCAGCCTCACCAAAGTGGAACATGCGATACGAGAAGAAAATCGCCGCGGCGCTGATGACGAGGAGCAAGCCACCCAGCAGCAGCTTGGTCAAGGGACGCAGGTCTTCAAGGATGTCCGACCAATCGGTGGGCATGAGGTAGCCAGCCAAGAAGAATGGATAGAACGCGATGGTCCGGCCAAAGGCAAAGACGTTTCCTGCGTCAGGCCAGAAGCTGACAGCGAAGGCGGCAAGCACGCTGGCGGGCAGCGCGAGCGGTACCTTGGCCACCCACCCCACCGAGAGGCGCCACATGATGAGCGCAATCAGGTACCAGAACGAGTAGTACGGATAGGTAATGAGCACGTCAGAGCCACGGTAGGCTGCCCAGAGCATAAAGAGCCCGTTGCCGAGTACGTATGCCACGCCCAGGCGTGCGAGCGACCCAAAGGAACGCGAGCGCTCGCTCTTGCTCCAGAAGCCCGAGACGAAGGCAAACGCGGGCATGTGGAACGTGTAGATGGCCATGGTCAGGATGGTCACCGGCCTGAGGTCGGTCCTGCTATAGAGGAAGTGGCCGAGCACGACCAGGAAGATCAGGATCAACTTGATGTTGTCCCAGTAGGCGCTCCGCTCGTTGTGCGTCCCCAGCGACGACGTGTCCTGCGCGCTTACGCTGCTCATGTGTTTCATGCTTCGTTCCTTCCAGAGAAGGCTTGTTCACGAGTGTTAAGGGTACCGCAATGTCCCCTACCACGCCCACCCCATACAAAAGAGACAGGGCCAGCTGTCACGTTGGGGACTGTCCCCAACGTGACAGCTGGCCCTCACCGTTCACATCATCTACGAGCGCTTTGCCATGCGAGCACGGTCACGTTCAAGAATACGCTGCAGGTAGTGGCCCGTGTAGCTCTCCTTAACCTGAGCAACCTTCTCTGGCGTACCGTAGGCGACCACGGCTCCGCCGCCTTCGCCGCCCTCTGGGCCAAGGTCGATCACACGGTCGGCCATCTTGATGACGTCCAAGTTGTGCTCGATCACCAGAACCGTGTTGCCAGCATCCACAAGCTTGTCGAGCACCTCGACCAGCTGGCGGACATCTTCGAAATGCAGGCCCGTAGTAGGCTCGTCCAATATGTAGAACGTCTTACCCGTCTGCTGACGGTGAAGCTCCTTGGCCAGCTTGACACGCTGGGCTTCGCCGCCCGACAGCGTCGTGGCCGGCTGCCCCAGGTGGATGTATCCCAGACCCACGTCATAGAGGGTCTGCAGCTTGTTCTTGATGCGCGGGATGCTCGAGAAGAACGCCAATGCCTCGGTCACCGTCATGTCCAGCACGTCGGCAATTGTCTTGTCGTGATAGGTGACCTCAAGCGTCTCTCGGTTGTAGCGTCGCCCGTGACACACCTCGCACGGCACGTAGATGTCGGGCAGGAAGTTCATCTCGATCTTGATCTGGCCGTCGCCCTTGCAGGCCTCGCAGCGGCCGCCGCTCACGTTGAACGAGAAGCGCCCGGGGCTGTAGCCGCGCGCGCGGCTTTCCGGCGTGGAGGCAAAGAGCGCACGCAGGTCATCCCATAGGCCAATATAGGTTGCCGGGTTCGAGCGCGGGGTACGACCGATGGGCGACTGATCGATGTCGATGACCTTGTCAATGTGGTCGACGCCCTCAAGCTTCTTGTACGGACCCACCATACGCTTGGAACGGTGCACCGCATTGGTCAGCGCCGGTGCCAGCGTGTCCGTCACGAGCGACGACTTGCCCGAACCAGACACGCCCGTCACCACGGTGAACGTACCGAACTCGACCTGCACAGAAACATTCTTGAGGTTGTTGGCAGAGGCGCCCGTGATCTTGAGCGCACCACGGTTGGGATTGCGCCGCTCCGCGGGCAGGTCAATCATGCGCTTGCCCGTCAGGTACGCACCGGTCAGGGAGTCCGGATTGCGCTCGATGTCCTTTGGTGCACCGGCAGCCACGATGTCACCGCCACGCTCGCCTGCGCCAGGGCCCATGTCAATGACGTAGTCTGCCGCCAGAATGGTGTCCTCGTCGTGCTCGACCACGATGACGGTGTTGCCCTGGTCGCGCAGGCGCTTGAGCGTGTCAATCAGGCGGTCGTTGTCGCGCTGGTGCAGGCCGATGGAAGGCTCGTCCAGGATGTAGAGCACGCCCATGAGTCCCGCGCCGATCTGCGTGGCCAGACGGATACGCTGCGCCTCACCACCGGAGAGCGTAGCCGCGGCACGACTGAGCGTCAGGTAGTCCAAACCGACGTTAACCATGAACCGCAGGCGTGCCACGATTTCCTTCACGATGGCGGCACCAATGAGATGCTGGCGCTCGGTCAGGTGCAGATGCTCGAAGAAGTCCAGGCTGGCGCGGCAGGACAGGTCACAGACCTCCTGAATGTTCTTGTCCCCCACCGTCACCGCAAGGTACTCTGGCTTCAGGCGTGCCCCATGGCACGTGGGGCAGGGCACCTCGCGAATGAATTTCTCCAGATGCGTGCGCATGGTGTCCGACGTGGTTTCCTGATACTTCTCGAAGAGTACGGACCGCACGCCAGAGAACTTGGTGAACCAGTGCGTGTCACGACCGTCACGCGTATGGTAGTCAACCCGCACCTTGGTGTTGCCCAGGCCGTCGAGCAAAGCGTTCTGAACCTTCTTGGGCAGCTGGTTCCACGGCGTTTCCGGGTCTTCGTCAAAGTGGCGGACAACTGCGGTCAGGACCTGTGGATAGTAATTGGAATGACCAAAGATGGAGCCAAAGACGCCACCTGCCACGGAGAGCGACGGATCCTCGATGAGCGCCTGTGCGTCAACGATGCGCCGCGTGCCCAAGCCGTCACAATCAGGGCACGCGCCGTACGGTGCGTTGAACGAGAAGTCGCGCGGCTGCAGGTCATCAATGGAGTGACCGTGCTCAGGGCAGGCCAGCGCCAGCGAGTACTGCAGCAACTCTTCCGGATGGCCTTCGGGGTCATCGCGATCAGGCAGCAGGTAGAACCCCACGCGTCCCGAGGCAAGTTTGGTCGCCTGCTCCACTGCCTCGGCAATGCGGCCCAGGCTGTTGCGCCGCACCACGATACGGTCCACGACGACCTCGACGGTGTGCTTGAAGGTCTTGGGGAGCTTGATCTCCTCCTCACCCAGCTCACGCACCTCGCCATCGATGCGCACGCGGCTGAAGCCCTCGCGGCGCAGATCCTCGAAGAGTTTGGTGTACTCGCCCTTGCGGCCCAAAACGACCGGCGCGAGCACATAGGCGCGGCGGCCTTCGGCATGGGCCAAGACCTTGTCCGCCACCTGATCGGTCGTCTGGCGCTCGATAGGCCTGCCGCACTCAGGGCAGTGCGGGATGCCGATACGCGCATACAGCAGTCGCAGGTAGTCGTAGATTTCTGTGACGGTACCCACCGTGGAGCGCGGGTTTCGGCTCGTGGTCTTCTGGTCGATGGAAACGGCTGGAGAGAGGCCATCAATGGAGTCGAGGTCGGGCTTGTCCATCTGCCCCAAGAACATGCGCGCATACGAGGAGAGGCTCTCCACGTAACGGCGCTGGCCTTCGGCGTAGATGGTGTCAAACGCCAAGCTGGATTTGCCCGAGCCCGAAAGCCCGGTGATGACCACCAGCTTGTCGCGCGGGATGCGCACGTCGATGTCACGCAGGTTGTGCTCGCGCGCACCACGGATGTCGATGCAGTCAGACGCCATGTCGGACCGTCCTTTCCCCACGTGCTTTTTCGTGACCTTCTAGTATACGTGAGGTATTTACAAACATGTGTTCCAAGACGAAGCATCACAGGCTAACCAAACCGTGTTCGGTTTTCCGACGCTAGTGGGTGACGCGTGCCAACTGGACAGAGGGGACGGTCCCTTTCGTCCAACTTTCGCCAAAGCGGGGGCGGCAGGTGGACGAAAGGGACCGTCCCCTCGGGGCAGGTGGGCC
>JAUNJR010000186.1 GCA_030533135.1 Coriobacteriales bacterium | reverse complement strand
CCGAGCCGGTCATCCTGGGCACCCTCAAGGTGGCCAGCTCCATCGACTCCTGGCTGTCCAGCGCATCGTTCATCCGCACCGCTGGCGTCCTGACCGAGGTTGCCATCGAGGGCGACGTCGACCACCTGCTCGACCTCAAGTCCAACGTCATCGTGGGCAAGAAGATTCCTGCGGGCACCGGCCTCAAGGCTTATAACGATGTCCAGCTCACCTACCACGGCGAGAAGATTGACGGTCCCACGAGCCCGCTGGCCAAGAGCCTGCCCGAGTGGGCGCCCGACAGCCTCAAGGGCATCGAGGAGCAGCTCCCGAAGCAGCTCGACTGGGTCGGCGACGACTACGGCTTCGGTGGCGTGTACTCGAAGAACGGCCGCACCCTCTCCAGCGAGGATGCCAAGCTCTACCTCTTCGACGACCTTGGCGTGTCGCAGCGCTGGACCAACAAGTTCAGCGAGGTGGGCATCGAGACGGTTGGCGACCTCATCGGCAAGACCGAGGACGACCTGCTCCGCATCGATGGCATCGGCGCCAAGGCAATCGAGGAGCTGCGCGAGGGCCTCGAGGCTCGCGGCCTGCTCTACATCCTTGAGCCCGACGAGGACGAGGCTGACAGCGAGGATCTCTCCCAGCTGCTCAACATGGTGTTCTCGCCTGATGCGGGCGACGACATCATGCTCGGCACGGCCGCTCCGTCCAAGCGTACCTACGACGATGACGAGCTGATCGGTGGTAGCGACGACTCCATCCTCAGCGACCAGATCATCAACGAGGACCTTGGCTCGCTCCAGGACCTGCTCAGCCAGGTTGAGCGCAGCGAGGAAGAGCTGCTCGACTAGCGCAAATGACATGACATGCCGCGAGGGGCGTGACGGGGAGATCCGTTGCGCCCCTCGCGCAATAAAGGAGCAGTACACATGAATTACCTCAGACGGCGAGCGACGGGAATATTTCCCCTCACGTGCCGTGTGTACCTTTACGCTGCTGGCGCAGGCCTGGCGATGGCTCTCTTTTCCTTCCTCATGGAGCTGTTCAGCAGCTATATGAGTTTGCGGCGGCTTGGGATGATTCCGGAAGCGACGATCTTCCTCACCTTCGTGCTCATCTTTCCGGTAGTCATTACCTGCGTGAACCTGCTCTCCCTAAAGCGGGGCCTCGTGACCGTCGCATGCCAGAGGCTCACCTGGATACTGACGGTGGTTGCCGGGACGTTCGATAGCATGCTCTATGCGGCTGCCTTTGACATGACATGGTCGTCCTGGCAGGTACAGCTCTACAACAGCCAGGTTCACGAGCCTATCTGGGAAGAAGCGCTGCCTACGGTCATAACGCTTGTCGCGATAGGTGTCTTGGGGTTCGTCGTGCTAGCGAGCTTCAAGCTGGACAAGCTCTCACCCATCGTTATCGTGACCTGCATCGCGGCGACGTACGTTGGGTCGGCGACCCTGCTTGCCTATTCCGTGCAGGTCATGGGCCGAGCACCAATCCTCGCGCTTCCTTCGCTTAACTGCGTCGTCATGGTGGTAGCCCTGATAGGGGAGAAGGTGTACGAGTGGAGTATCGACCCCGAGCACCATGTTGGTTGCTACGACGGACGGGGCCTGATGGATAGACTGAATCGTCGGCTTTCGGACTCGGCTAGCTGGCCGCTCTGGGCCTTGGTGGCCTCGTTACCCCTGCTGGGCATCGTGCTTGCCGTGCTGACCCTGTTTGGGCAGCGACCCGACTATGCCGTGCGGGCATGGACCGAGACCGCAGATTGGGCGCTTTCGACCAAGGAAGCTCCGGTCAACCTCACCTACGACGAGCACTACCTGTGCACCGTTGCCGCGAGCGGTGATGCGGCTTTGGTGAAGCCCCTCAGGTATGGAGAGCGACACGGCCACAGAATCGTGGTGAATCGCCAGCTCTTGGTTGCCAACGCGTTTGAGAACGTGCTTGAGGAGAAGATGCCACGCCTCCATGGGGTGGTGCGCGGCCTCTATGACACGTACGGTTTTCCTGTTGCAGACCTCATCCGTCACAGCCACATTGCCTGTGACGTGACGTATGTCGTCATGAAGCCGCTTGAGTGGCTCTTCCTGTTCGTGCTGTACCTTGTCGACGTGAACCCAGAGAACAGGATTGCCGTCCAGTATCTGCCTCCGCGTGCCTAAACCGTCGATGCGCCTCAATCGAATTCATCATGGGCGGATTGAGATGGCATGCCTTGCCCGTGACCGACGCAATGTGCCACGCATGTAAACATGTTCCCAGCTAGACGTGCAGAGTGATAGAGTTTCTCCATCATCCACCAAGGAAGAGGAATCCCATGGAACCCGCCAACCTGCAGAACCGTCGAGACATCGCCAACCGCATCAGGTCCCTTCGTGAGGACAACGAGCTGTCCATTGAGGATATGGCTATTGCTACGGGTCGCTCGCCGGAGGAGTATGCCGCGCGCGAGAGCGGTGACATGGACCTCACCTTTACTTTCGTCTATAAATGCGCCAAGAAGTTTGGCGTGGACGTGGTCGAGCTGCTGACCGGTGAGAGCCCGCGCCTCAAGCATTACGAGATCGTCCGTGAGGGCGAGGGCCTCATCCTTGAGCGCCACACTGACTTCCACTACCTGCACAAGGCCCCGCACTTCAAGAACCGTCTGGGCGAGACGTTCCTGGTAGACGTTCCTTATCAGCCCCAGAGTCAGAACGAGCCCATCCACCTGTCCTATCACGAGGGCCAGGAGATGGACTTCGTCCTCAAGGGTCACCTGCGTTTCCGCTTTGAGGATCACTTCGAGGAAGTTGGTCCTGGTGACACGTTGTTCTATGATTCCGGCCGTGGCCACGGCATGATTGCCATTGGCGGCGAGGATGCGCAGATCCTGGCCGTGGTCTTTGACCCGAAGCGCAAAGAGATTATCTAGGCATCGC
>JAUNJR010000080.1 GCA_030533135.1 Coriobacteriales bacterium | reverse complement strand
CCCAGCTCTCTCATGCAGGCGAACATGTCGTCGTAGTAGGCCAGGCCAGCCTCGTTGGGCTCTTCCTCGTCACCGTTGGGGAAGATGCGGCCCCATGCGATGGACGTGCGGAACGAGTTGAATCCCATGCCCGCCATGAGCTTGAGGTCCTCGCGATAGCGATGGTAGCCGTCGACTGCCGTGTGCGAGAGGTATGCCAGCTCGGGATCGAGCTTCATCTCATACTTGCCGGTCTCGTCGTTCCAGGCGATGCCGGGCTTGCGGCTCATGATGCCAACGACCACGTCAGTCACGTTGGGCTGCTTGCCGTCCTCCAGCCACGCGCCTTCGTACTGGTTGGCCGCGATTGCGCCGCCCCATAGGAACCCTTCCGGAAATGCCATGGTGTCTCCCTCCTCCGTAATTGACACATAGACCTGTCATAAGTTTACTGAGGAAGGTGTGTCGCAGTAGCCATGACGGAACAATCCGCTGGTAAACGGTTTATCTTGAGCTGTATATCGAAGAGGTTTTGCGCCGGAGCGGCAGCGGGCGCTACCGCGTGTAGTGAAGCCAGACGCCCGAGTGCGGGAGCTGCCGAACCTCGGCCAGGTCAAACGAGAGCGGCTTTGCCGTGAGGCCAGGCATGGTTTCGAAGAGCGCGGGCTGGCCGCTTGCGACCTCGGCGTCAGGCGCTATGACAATGGAGAGCTCATCGACACAGTCGGCGGCTGCGAAGGTCCCGTTGGCGTATCCGCCGCCCATGAGCAGGGCGCGCTTTCGCCCAAAGAGGTGGTTGAGCTTTCGCAGTGCCATCTTTACGTCAAAGGCGCCAATGCCCGCAAGGATGTAGCTTACACCAATGCTTCGCAGGTAGGAGAGGTAGGCCTTGTCGACGTCCGCGCGAAGGAGCTGCACGATGTGGCCCTCCATGTCACCGCGAGTCGCGTGTGCGGACTCAAAGCCGAGCGTGCCGTTGGGGTCAAGAATCACGAACATGAAGCCGTCGGTTTCGGCCACGTAGTCGCCACCGGGCACCCTGTCGTGCGCAAACCGGCTGCGGTCAAAATGCCCGCGCGCAAGCAGCTGGCGCGCTGTGGTCGCACCGTAGATGACGCAGTCCCCGTCAAGCTCATGGCGGATCGCGCCGTATTCGTCAATCAAGTCGTAGGCACTCGAGAAGAAGCTTCCAGCAACGCGCCCGTCGATGGACTGCAGGATGTGTACGATGACGCGCGGTCTGGTGTTCATTGGCTTCATCCTCCAATGGGCCCAACTGATGGCACGGCCTGCACTCATTATGGCAAGTCGACAGGCGATTTGCCATAACCCGAACCTGCCGTTTTCCATGTTTTGGAAAAACCTTTTATGATGCATGACCCCCTCGTATCCTGAAATCATCAAAGGTACCGGCCAAGGGAGACTCACATGAAGAAGGTCGCAGTCATGCTCGCAACGGGTTACGAAGAGGGCGAGAGCCTGTTCGTGGTGGACATCATCCGCCGCGCTGGCTTTGCGTGCGATTCCGTGAGCATCAATGGTCCGCAGGTCACGGGCTGCCACAACATTACTGCGCTGGCGGACGTCGAGTTTGACGGGTCGCTTGATGGCTACGACGCCGTGGTCGTTCCCGGTGGCATGCCTGGCGCTGCCAACCTGGCAGAGCGCGATACCTTCGTGGCTGCGCTCCGCAAGATGTTCGACGAGGGCAAGCTGATTTGCTCCATCTGCGCTGGCCCCATGTCGCTTGACCGCGCGGGCATTCTGGACGGTCGCACGTTCACGTGCTTCCCCACACGCAAGGATTCCATCGGGACCAAGGGCACGTGGGTGGACGAGCTGGTCGTGCAGGACGGTAACGTGCTGACCTCGCAGGGTCCTGGCACGACCCTGCATTTCGCGTACGCGGTCGTCGACGCGCTGGGCGGCGACGGCGACAAGCTGCGCAACGGCATGCTGTACAGCAAGGTGCTTGCCAGCTAGCCACTGCGGCAAACGACCTGGCGACTTGCCTTACTCGCGGGTTATGGCAAATCGCCTGTCGACTTGCCATATAGTTATGGCGGGAGGTGCGCTCATGACGTACGACAAGCTGACGGTGATGCTTCTTTCGATGCTCTCGACCGAGGAGCGTAACTCGACCAATGCGCTGGTCGCCCGCTACCTGCTTGAGCACGCGGGCGAGGTGGCCGACCTCTCGGTCAAGGAGCTTGCCGCGGCGTGCCACGTGGGCACAGGTACGGTCTCGCGCTTTGCGCGCGACGCTGGCTTTGGCTCGTTTGGCGAGCTGAAGGATGCCTTTGCGGGTTTTGGTCGCGCATTTGAGCAGGTAGAAGGCCCTGCGCCAGAAGCGCGCGCAGCAGCGCTGGCCAGCCACGTGTCCTCGACGCTTGGGCAGGTCGTGGCAAGTCTTGATTACGCGGCGCTCGATCGCTTGGTCAGCGACCTTGTGCGCTACGAGAAGGTCTCGGCGTTTGGCCTGCTCAAGGCACAGGCGGCGGCGCTTGATCTGCAGGTCGACCTTCTCATGCAGGGCAAGCACATCGAGACGTGCACCTCGCTTGCCGAGCAGATGGAGCGCATCGCGCAGGCTCGCTCGGACGAGTTGGTCATCCTCTTTTCGTACACTGGCGCCTACTTTGAGTACCGCGACTTGGCCGAGGCCCTGCGTCGCCTGAATCGCCCACGGCTGTGGATGGTCTGCGGCGAGCGTCGCCGTCTGCCGGATTACGTCTCTGACGTGCTCTTCTTTGATTCAAGCCTCGACAAGCTGGGCCATCCCTACCAGCTGGAGTTTGTCGCCGGCCTCATTGCGCAGGAGTTTGCCGCGCGCAGGACTGAGTAGCGCTGCGCTGCCACATACAAGATGAAGGCTGGGCACGGTTTTGTGCCCAGCCTTCTTTATTTGTGAGGCTTCGCAGGAAGCTTTGGATATACTCGCAGCTCTTACAGCACGTGATCCTCAAGATAGCGGCCCATGCCGTCCTCAAGCACGCCGTATTCCGTGATGGCTTTGGCAACGGCCTTCGCGTCGTCGCAGCCGTTGGCCATCGCAACGCCCCAACCTGCGGCGGCAATCATCGCGACGTCGTTGTCCATGTCACCAAACGCCATGATCTCCTCGATGGGGATATTGTTGCGCTCGGCATAACGCCGCAGGCCAACGCCCTTGTCCAGGCCAGGGGCCACAAACTCGACGGTGCCTGCGAACGTGCGCACAGAATCCCAGTTTGGCGACGGGTGCGCGGCAACCACCGACAGAATCTGCTCTTCCAGCTCCTTGTTTTCTCCGTCGTACTGAATCTCGATCTTTCCGGTCGGCTTTTCGGCCATCACCTCGGGCGTCGACAGCTCGACGATGGATCCGTTACGATAAATGCTCTGCTCAAGGCGCGCGTCGCGGCGCTTGACCAGCACGTGGTCGTACGCGTTCTCGTACACGATCACGTTGCAGTCAAGCGGCCACATGAACTGGCAAATCTCGTAGATGTACGGGCCGTCCAACAGCATGATGTGCTCGATGCCCTCATGCGCGCTGTCCCAGATGTCGCCGCCGTTCATGCCGATGGCCAGGTCAAACTCAAACGAAAGGCCCCACTCCTTGGCCTTGTCAAGCGAGCGGTGGTCCAGCGGCCTGCCCGACGCCGTGCCAAACAGGATGCCGCGCCGATGCAGCTCCTCAAGCGCTGCGAGCGTTCGGGGCATGGGCTTTGATCCCTTGACGTTGATGGTGCCGTCCACGTCCGCGATGACTGCGGTGACCTTGCTGATCATGATTGCCTCCCCAGGCCGTGCTCATTTATACGACTCAAAATACATGTATTACGGCATCGTACTGCATGCGGACGCGTCGGTCGCGTTCGTTAAGAGAGGAAGCCGTCCAGCGCATTGATTCCGGCTTCGAGTCGCTCTGGCACGTGCTGCAGGTGGTTGCCGGGGGTCAGCTGCAGACATGCGCGGCAGCCGCGATCCTGCAGGATCTGCGCACACGCCTCCATGTTGTCCTGCACGGTGCGCATGATGGGCCGCCCGCCGCGCTTCTCCTTGGTGCCCAGCGAGAGAAACGCAAACCTGCCGTCGTAGCTGCGATCAATGCCGCGCAGGTAATCGACCCAGCCCTCGTACCAGACCGAGCCGGACAGGCAGCCGCAAGCGGCAAAGGCGTCGTAGTTCGCAAATGCGTACAGCGAGAAAAGCCCCGCCAGCGAGTATCCGCAGATGGCGCGCGTGGTAGGGGAGAGACCCGCTGCCGCCTCGAGCGAGGGAATCACGTCGTTGCGGAGCTCGGCCAGCGTGTCGGATGCCTTGCCGCCGAAGTCAGGCTCCTCTCGATAGAGGCCTGGCGCGGGCCACGGCGTAAGCGCTTCTCCCCAGTTGTGCACGGGGACCGTTGCGACGGTGCACGCGCGAGGTTGTTCAAGAATTGACGCATCATACGGGTGCTCCGGCGAGTCAATCAGATAGATGACCGGCGCCGTCGGACCTTGCTGGCCCATGATGACCCTACATGCAGCTGTGTCGATGTATCCCATGAGACCTCCTCACATCAAATTATCGCTGACCCGCACCGTTGACTCTTGAGCTTGGGCCCGCGACGTCGTTAAATGGTTGTAGCGTCAAAGGGAGGGGTTGTCATGGAGCGGCGTTCGTTTGTGATGGGGCTGGCGTGGCTGGCCGGTGCGCTGGTGTCGGGCTGCGGGTCGAAGAAGCCGGCTGAGGAGCCTGTGGAGATTGAGCAGCTGGAGCTGACAGAGCCCGAGACGGATGGGGCAGAGCAAGAACCTGCAGCTCAGGAGCCTGCAGAGGGAGACGCAATGAATGCGGCTGACAACCGCCTGCGCATTCGGGTGGCCGTCAATGGTACACCCTTCACGGCCACGCTTGAGGACGGGCCGGCAGCGGAGGACCTGCTCAGCGCCCTGCCCCTGACGCTGCACATGGAGGAGCTCCACGGCAACGAGAAGTACAACTACACCGATGTCCAGTTCAGCGGGGACGAGTACGTGCCCGACGTCATCCAGACGGGTGACCTCATGGTGTACAGCGATACCTGCCTTGTGCTTTTCTATGAGACGTTTGATAACCCTGGGCATGCCTACCAGTACGTCGGGCGCATTGACGACGTTTCCAAGCTGGCCGAGGTGTGCGGGTCGAACTCGGTTATGGTCAACTTCGAGCCGCTGGGGTAGTCGGCGCGCTGGGGTTGGGTCATAAAGCAAACTGTGTGTCTGGCTCATTCCGGTATCGTTTCTGCGATGCTGACCCGTGGGACTCCTGCTGCGCGGGGCCAGGGTACAGAGAAGCACATAAACAGCCATAGTCTGCGCCTGCGGTAGTGGGCCTTGACGGGTGGTTACCAAAAAACGCGATGTTATGAACATTGTTGGGCCAAAACGCCCCCTCGTGACCAAAAAATGCGATTGTGTGAACAGCTTTTGGTGATTAACGCGCAAAAAGTGTTCACAGCATCGCGTTTTTTGGTAGAAGAGAGTGCGAAAAGGCCCTTCCTGTTCATAACAACGCGTTTTTTGGTCGGGCATCGGCGAGCTGTAAAACAAAAGGGTGCTGACCTGTGTCAGCACCCCAAAAGCGAAACCCTTATTTAGCCCTTAAGCTCAAGAGCTGGTGTTTTCGTATGCGCCGCGCCAGCTCCGCGCTGGCCACGCCAGCCACTAGTAAATCGTCACCAGCACGCCGTCTTGCAGACGAATCTCGCAGAAGCCGGGGTTGTCGTGGCCCCAATAGTCGCCCCACGTGTAATCAACGTACAGGTACGGACCCTGGTCGTCGCTGCGCGCGTACATGTCGGTGATGGAGTACGCCGCGTCAATCCATGTGCTGCCGTACCACGACGAGACGCCCTGAATCTCAATCTGGTTCGGCGCTTCATCGCCGTTGTCGTGATACGTCACCGAGAATGTCTCGTCCGTGCCATCGCCATCGACGTCCCACGAGAAGATGTTGCCGTCTACCAGCGTAATCTGCTTGCCCTTCGCAGCCTGCGCCTCGGCCATCTCAATCTGATGGTCGCGATAGTTGATGAGCGAGGTCAGGAGCATGGCCATGTGCTCGGGGTTGGTAATCTCATGCGGCACGTCGTACGGGTCCAGGAAAAAGTCCGAGGTCAAAAAGCTGAACGTGTACGACCGACCGTCTTCCCACATGAACGAGAAAAGCAGGTCGCCCGCCTTGCCCGTGGCGTCCTGGGCTTCCCTTGGAGAGATCTCCATGTTGCACAGGCGGTCCCACGCCTGAATAACAAACGTCTGGTCATCGATGGTGTCTGTTGTTCCGTTCGCCCCATAGAAGAAGAGCTGGTAGGGCAGGTCTTCGCCACTATCTACGCCAGCCGCGAAGGCGTCAAACTGGTCGTTCGACAGGAACTCCCGTAGCGTGACGGGCTTTCCAGGCAGAATACCGCATCCAACAAGCAGGACGAAAGCGAGCAGAAGCGAGAGCAGAGCGGGGTGACGTTTCATGTGGAGCTCCTTCTCAAAAATGGCCTGTTGCGAGTGTAGCACGCCGAGCCGTGTGACGGTTCATCGTAAGTCGCTAAACTTGTGCAAAGCTGGGACAAAGGGGAGTATCCCTTTTGTCCCACCGAAGGTTGCGACGGGGGACATCATGACCAAGGCTTTGTTTTTTGACATTGACGGAACGCTTTTCTCGAAGCGCTCCGAGACGGACCGTATGGACGACGGGTTGAAAGCCCAGCTCCGGCGTCTCCAGTCTGACGGTGCCCGCCTGTTTGTGTGCACCGGCCGACCCAAAATGCTCATTCCGCCCGACGTCGACGGGTTTGGCTTTGACGGTTTCGTTATGACCAACGGTGGGCACGTGGAGATCGAGGGCCAGACCGTCTACACCGAGCTCATGGGTTCCGAGTTGGCTACTGCGGCGTCCGACCTGCTCGTTGACCTGGGATTTCAGCACACCATCAACTCGGCGTACCACACCTACCTGCGGCCGGACTACACGGTGATGCGCGACTACTTCTCTGAGCACGCGGACAAGTTTACCTACGAGTTTGACCGCGCGTACGCGCTGAGCCGCGCAATCAAGCTTGAGACGTTCCCGACGCCGGGGGAGCGCGAGCACATTCGGCAGGTGTTTGCGCGCGAGATTGGCCCTGCGGTGGCGTTCAACGACAACGGAACGCGTGGGACGTACGAACTGTACTCGTCGCGACTGTCCAAGGCGACGGGTATCAAGATGGCGCTTGAGCACTTTGGGATTTCGGTTGAGGACAGCTATGGCTTTGGCGACGGCACCAACGACCTGGCGATGATTCGCGCGTGCGGGACCGGCGTGGCCATGGGCAACGCATGCGACGAGCTCAAGGCCGAGGCGGATCTGATCTGCGGCGACGTCGAGGAGCGCGGGCTGGAGCTTTGCCTGCGCGAGCTTTTCCCGCTGTAAGGTGGGACAAAGGGGAGTATCCCTTCCGTCCCACGTGGGACGGAAGGGATACTCCCCTTTGTCCCATGGGCGCTAAACCGTTACTTCACCAGCGAGAATCCGCTGGTAGTCCTCGTAGTTCTTCTGCAGCAGCGTCGGCGTGTCCAGCTCGTACGGGCAGTGCGACGAGCAATTGTTGCAATGCAGGCAGTTGGGAATCTTGGCCATCTCGGCCTGCCAGTAGTCGTTCAGCCACGCGGCAGACGGGGCGCGGCGCACCATGAGGCCAATGCGCGCGCACTGGTGGATGATGATGCCGGCGGGGCAGGGCTCGCAGTAGCCGCACCCGCGGCAGAAGTCGCCGGCAAGCTCGGCGCGGTCGGCCTCCACGAAGGCGGCGTACTCGTCATTCCACTCCGGCGTGTTGTCCATGTAGGAGAGGAACTCGTCCAGCTCGCGCTCGCGCTGGATACCCCAGATGGGCAGCGCGTTGTCAAACTGCGTCATGAACGCCATGGCAGCGGCCGAGTTGGTGATCAGGCCGCCAGACAGGCCCTTCATGCAAACGAAGCCCATATTCTTCTCTTTGCAGAGGTTGACGAGCTCCACCTCGCGCGGGCCGGCCAGGTAGGAGAACGGAAACTGCAGCGTCTCGTACAGGCCGGAGTTGACCGCGTCGAAGGCGACGCCGATCTTGTGCGCGGTGATGCCGATGTGCAGGATCTTGCCGGCCTGCTTGGCCTCGAGCATGCACTCGTACATGCCCGTGCCGTCGCCCGGCGCGTACGCCTGATCGGCCATATGGAACTGGTAGACGTCAATGTGGTCGGTCTTGAGCATACGGAGGGACGTGTCCAGGTGCTCGCGGAACTCCTCGGGCGTCTTAGAACCGGTCTTGGTGGCAATAAACAGCTGGTCACGCAGGCCGTTGGTCCCGAAGGCCAGACCGAGCTTCTCCTCGCTGTCGGTGTAGGCGCGCGCGGTGTCAAAGTAGGTCATGCCGCCGTCGAACGCTCGGCGCAGGAGACGGACGCCATCCTCGATGCTGACGCGCTGCACGGGGAGCGCGCCAAAGGCGTTTTGCGGGGTGGTGATACCGGTGGAACCAAGTGTGACGGTCTTCATGGTGCCTCCTCTAAGTTGTATCGCGTAGTATCGCCATTGTATGCCTCGAAGGGTGCTACGTGGCGCATGCTTGGAGCAAACCGCTGACGCCAAGGGCTACATCTGGCACGACTCGGTGGTGCTTGACGCGCTGGGCATCATCTTGGGCGTGATTCTGGGTAACGTGGTGGGAGGATTCACCATCCGTTCCATCGAGCAGGCGTACATGTCGTTTATCCACGGGATCAGCTGGTTTGCGACGGGCGTTGGCGTCGTCGGGGCGGCCGTGCTTGCCGCTGCGTCGCTGCTCATCGCGCTGGGCCGCGTCAAGAAGTTCAACCTGACCGACATCGACCGCTTCTAGTCCTTGCAGAGCGTGGGTATGAGAGTCCCCATGAGGGTCTGTCCCTCATGGGGGCTTGTTTGTCGAGCCCGAATCGACTCCGGCAGCGTAGTGGGAGCGCGCGGGGTCAATACGCGGCCCCACATCGACTGAACCGGCGCACCGGGAGCGCGCGGGGTCGAACCTGGAGCGCTGGGAGTCGATTGGCGAGCCCGAATCGACAGACCCGGCGCACCGGGCG
>JAUNJR010000079.1:7042-9097 GCA_030533135.1 Coriobacteriales bacterium | reverse complement strand
CGACGAGCTCTTCTGTTGGATAGCGCAGGCGTATGGCTTCGCGGAGTCAAAGTGAAGTGGCCGATCCTGAGCCGAGGGCATCAGCGGCCTTTAGAGCACTGCTAACCTCGTCAGGCTCATACTGCTCTCCATCCCGCAGGATGTCAACGATCACCGCGTCCCCGAACTCCCGAGTCATCCGCCGGAGGGCGATATCGCACCATGTGTCATGGCCCTCCGGTAGCTCCCTAACCCTATAGAAGGAACCCAAAACAAGGAACTCCTTGCGTAGGCAGCAGCCAGGAACCACAAAGAGGTCATTCACGCCGAACTCTTCGAGATCGTACTGGAGACAGATGATGTCGAGTGCGGTCCCATCTTCGATGCGCTCGACAAGTCCACGATAGAAATTGCTGCGAACGATGCTTCTCATGGAATAAGAGCTGTCGATCAGGTAAAACTTGCTTTTGCATTCCCCGCAGGTGACGTTTGCATAGTCGCGCCACTCATCCATGGTGGGAGGTAGCTCATCCAGCGCAAGCGCACCGCAGCGAGGACAGTGCAATTCCTGCTTCACCCATTCTTCAGCGCAAAAGTGGTAGACAAATCCACGGTAGCGTCCCTTAGAGGACCTATGGGCGCGAAGGCTGCTGTCGTCGCCTTCCCGCCACAGTTGCTCAAACTGCCTATCAAACGTTACGTTCATAGCAGGCGTCCTTTTTTGTCAAACCCATACGCTCAACACGGTCACAGAGCACGACCTCATGCATGAGCGGGCAGCCGCCCATGCAGGCATCGCGCTGCGCGCACGTGGGGCATGCCCCGCGCAGGTGCGCGCGAAACGCCTCGAAGGGCTCGCTGTTCCAGGCGCGTGCGATGTCCATGTCCTCGCCCAGCTGCACGCCAAAGCGACGGCGCTGGTCGAAGGAGCAGGGAACCATCACGAGGTCAGGGCCGACGTAGCAGCTGAAGCGTCCACCCTCGCAGGTGTCGAGCGACTCCGACGCGATGTTCGCGCAGTGGTTGATGGCACCGGGCACGCAGCAGGAGTCCATGCCCACCTTGAAGCGGTGCGGCTGGTCGACCTGCGCGAAGAACGCCGCAACACGCGGGTCGTCGAACGCAAGGACGTTGCCCGCGCTCCCCTGTCCCGCCGGCTTGTGCAGCAGGAAGATGACCGCGTTGACCCCCTCGGGGAAGTCGTCGCACTCCAGGCGTCTGATGGCCTCGTCAATGGAGTTGTTGCCCAGCACGTAATGGATGTTGGTCCGCACGCCCGCATCAAGAAGCATCTGAATCGCGGAAATCGTGTAGTGGCTGCGATACCAACTCACGGCCACGGCCCCACAGTAGCGACCGCAAACCTCGGCGAGCTCGGGTGTGAGCCCGTAGCCCGAGGTCGTGAAGTTGGGCACCAACAGGTTCTCACGACTGATGCGCAGCAGCTCCTCGAAGTGCGCATGCTGGTCCGGATCGCCTCTACCGCCGAGCGCTAGCTGGTTACAGCGCTTGCTGCACTGCTCGCAGATCCAACGGAAGTCCTCCATGCTCATGTCTGGCTGCTCCAGCGTGAGGCCGCTCTGGTAGCAGCCGATGCCCGCCTTGACGCAGAGCCCCGTCTTCCCGTGGACGCAACTACCCATGACACCCACGTCTATGAGGTGCGGGAAGGACGCCATGAACGGATCTACGCCCGTGTCGTGCCCTTCGTCGTCCAGGATGCCCGTGCGCACGTAAGCGCCCGTCTCCATGTCGAAGGCGGAGCGGAAACGATAGCGCCTGTCCTCGATGATGTACCTCATGCACATCCCCGTCCTGTCACTCGCAATGTGTGATGCCACCGTCGATGGCTACTCACCAAACTCTGCCTTCCTACCATCGTCGCTCTCTAACGTGCACACAACGCTAAAGCAGACGCTACTCGAGTTGGTGAAAAATCGGTGCGACTCTTCATAGCAAGACATCCTTCACGGTTGGACAGCTCAATCGAGAAACATTGTCCCACACGGATGCCGTGCCGAGGCACGGGCAACGGCGGAGCGTCTTTCGGGGTCATACACCTGTAAAATGACCAGA
>JAUNJR010000079.1:0-6942 GCA_030533135.1 Coriobacteriales bacterium | reverse complement strand
TTGCTGCGCTGCTCTTGAGAACGCTCATCCCACTCGACATCATCTAATCGGGGGCACCATGAAGATTCGCACCGACTTCGTAACCAACTCGAGCAGCGCAAACTTCACCATCGACTTCCAGCTCAAGAGCGACCAGGACGAAGTGGTCGAGTACGCGTTGAGTACCTCGGACTTTGGTGGGTACTACGACGGAAGTAGTCCCTACGGTGCCCTGTTCGAGGCTGGTTGGCCCGTCAAAGAGCTCGAACTCGAGGCTCCCTATGTGCGAGATGGCGAGATCATCCTTGGCGACGAGCCCCTCTCGCAGATCGAGAGCCTCGAAGATCTTGTGCGCAGCATGCTTGATCTTGTGTACCCGAGGCTCTACGACGACAGCATCGTGGCGTCATGCGAGCGTTTTTTCATCGTCGGCGACCCCGTAGCGTATGAAAGCCGCGAAGACCTCGAGGAGACCATCGAGCGCCTGGGAGGCGAAGTCACTGGCCTTGCCAACTCGACCTTTGTCATCTATTGCGACAAGGAACGCTTCTGCAGACGCTGGCCGGAAGGTTACTCCTACGATGCAATGGACGAGGCTGAGCAGGAAGAGCTCGATGCTGCCGAAGGCGTCATCAGAGACGAGATCCGACAGGCGGCAGAGGCGCGGTGGGATTACCAGACGTTCCCCAGCGGACCGCGCTTCGACCTCTTCACCGGTGAATGCGACGGGCCCTGGTACAAGGACGACCTCGCATGGGCCGGCTGGAGCCTGTGGGTGGACTTGGGTAACGCCGACGGCGTCCGCTACATCCCCATCCTCTCGGAAGAGGAGTTCGCGTTCTTCGATCCCGACGGCTCGGCAGGCAATGGCATGTGGTGGTCCGAACACGACGGGGTATGGCTGAACGTAGACCAGATACGCGCTCGCGGGCCCATAGCAGACACACTCACGAGTTACGAACCTTAAGGCAAGCGATTTAACGCAATAAGGCGCCAACGCTGTATGGCTCCTGACACATCTCGGAAGCCAGTTTGCACGCAAGTTCTGGACGTCCTCGGCGGCAGTCCCTAGTCAATATCGCCGCATCACCATGTGGCGGTGTAGTAGTAGGTCGCCTGCTCGGCGCCGTCAATGGAAAAGAGGTTGTCGAGAAAGAGCGCCGTCTGCCGCAGCTCGTCAACGTGCCTAGGCGTATACGCGTGCCCTGAGAATGCCTCCCAAGGAGCGCCTGAGAGCGGGAAATGCTCGTGCATGGCCTCGTAGGCCGCCTCGGTCCCCTTGGAGTCGGCAACGTCAAGCACCGGCTGAATCTCGTCACGCAGCTTGTGCAGCACGTCCGCCTCCAAGCCGATGGCGCTCCGATAGTGGGAGCCCGTGCGCTCGTAGACGAAGTCGTCGAACCATGCGTGGATGTGGGGGTCCTTGCACCAGTAGGCGATGATGTGATACTCGTCGCTCATCTCGGTCGCGTAGTGATCCATCTTGCGGATGACCTTTGCCTCGACATCGTCGCTGTGGCTGAAGAGCGTGAAGCCACCCGAGCTGGCGCTAGCACCAAGGTCGAACGCGTTGATCACGAATGTCACGAGTCCAGCATCATCTTTTGCGTTCCACGGACGGCCAGAACTGATGGCGACGGTGCTCCAGTTGCGACCGCCCGTACGCTTGTATCCCGTAAGGACGCCCTTCGCCACGCGCGGATCGTTTACCTGCATCGACATATCAAGCCCCATGTCAGCTCCCCTCGTCTCTCACCGCTCTGATCCTGATCCGTCATGTTCCCTAGGCTGCCATCTTCGCAATCAGGAAGGCATCACCAAGCATGCTGTGAACCGTCTCTGCACCGATCGACCCCAGCTGCTTGATCAGGTCGTGTCGCCCGTGGCTATCGTGAGTCGCGGCGCGCAGTGTCGACAACTCGCTTACCACGTCCTCCTTGGATAGCTGATGGATGTCGACGCCGCGGTTACGTAGTACCTCGACAAGCTTGAGCGCGACGTAAATGCCAATGAGCTGCTTGTCTGTCATAGTCTCGAGCCTACCCTGGAAGAGCGAAGACTTGCGCTCATCGCTTATGAAGTCCTCGCTCTTGAGACTGCACAGGTCCTGGAGCGCGTTGCGCACATCGCCAGTCAGGAAGCTCGTAGCCTTTTTGCGACGAAGCCGACGAAAGTGCATGGCGAGCGCAATGGCACCTCCAGCCGCCACAATGGTGGTGACGGGAATGGCAACGAGCATGATCTTGGTCTTGAGGCGCATGGAAACCGTCCTTTCGTCACATTGATCTTCTGGCACCGCATGCCAATCCCAACCGTCCGTAACCTGTTGCAGCGACACCGAACTTGATTATATATCCGTGATCAGCGTTAGCCGATGGGCGCCCCGTCAGCTGGCGATGCGGTAGCGATGCCGTTCCGCATCGGTGAGCTCGTGGCCCCTCACGGTCTCATGGGCCTGATCTATGAGCTCGTCAAGGGTGTACATTGGCTGTGCGCCCCACTGGCCAAACAGCGGATCGCACAGGAGAAGCTGGTTGCTCTCAAGCGAGTAATAGACTGCTGCGTAGACGACCGACGTAGGACCAAAGGAGCTGGCGTCAAGCGAAAACTTGATGATGCTCGTCTCAGGTCGGGAGAGCCCCATCGTCGTAGCGAGCGCATACATCGTACGAGCGTCATCCCCCAAGTACCAGAAGTAGGAAATGAGCGGTAGCTGCACTGAAGACGAACGCAGCACCTCACCAGTAGCAGCTGACAAGAGAAGACAAGCGCCCGACTTGTCCTGAACCACCACCATGCTCCCGTCAGGCGAGAAGGCGGCTATCCTCGCGTTGGGCAGCCACTGTTCCCAGCGCACACTCCAGCCCGTAGTGTCAACGCACCGCAGGTAACCATCGGCACAACATATAACAAGGCTATCTTTTTTGAGATCAGGACTCACATTCCTCTGTGCAGACGACTGCCCGCTGTTCAGGAGCAGCGACTCTATTTGCCCGTCAAGCTCTGAGCCGTCAATGAGCGAAAAGAGCTCGAAGCGCTCCCGTCCGCTTTCGTTGTGCAAGACCAAGGCTGCATCGTGTGCTTCAAAGTACGCATCGATGCTGTAGGCAAACGGTCCAATCTCCAGCCGCAGCTCATGGGTATCAGCGGAGAAGTACTTGACGCTGTGGTCGTTGCGGACGGAGAGGAGCTCCTCGCCAGCAACCATTGACGACCCGACCGTCGTGATGCTCGACCAACCCTGCTCTGAAGCATCAAACACGTACCTGTCAAGCACCTCAGCGTTCTCCGATGACATCTTGAGGACCGTGATGCTGCCGTCCACGGGTCGACTCGAAAACAGGTAGATGACGCCCCGGGAAGTGGGCACGTACCCCGCACGATTTCCAAGCCCCAAGTCCTCGTATCGAACAGTCCAGAGTGGCTCGAACGACCTGTGGTCTATCGCACAGAGAAGGGTACCGTCGCTGTTGATGAAGTATAAGGGTGAAGGGCTTTCGCCGAGAGCTGTTGGAGTGCTGTACGAATCGAGCTTTAGTCCCTCGAGCGTCTTCGCCAGCCCCTCCTCGTCCTCGTCAACCCTGAACCGGTAGCAATAAACGCGCATCTTGGACGAGGTGCCATCCCACACGAGGGCATAGGTGAGGGCATAGGGGTCGCCTTTCACCACCGTCAAGGTTGCATACTCCCCTTCTGCAACCTCAACTGAAGACGTCGCCAGCAGGGCATCGTCAGTCACATTACTCATGAAAACGCTCGTCATCTCGCCCTCATAGTCAATGGTGTCCAGACTACCGTCCTTGAAGACGCAGGCCCGCAGTGGAGACCCCTTCTCTATGGTTCGTGTCTCCTTGCCCGTCGCCTGATCAACAATTCTGACGCTGCTGCCCGTTGCATAGACGAGCTGCTTACCGGCAACCTCGTCGTCGTACTGTCCCACAAGGAAGGCAAAGTTGGAGTGGAAGATACCCGCAGAGTCGTAATACGTGGGAGGAGTCTCACTCCTGCTCCAAAGAGGTGAGAGGTCCGCCGAGAAGACGTCGAAGTAGGCAGTGCCCAAAAGTAGGCTCTTGGACCAATCCTCGGAGCCGATGCTCACGATGACATCGTCTAGGTAATAGACCTCGTAGGCATCGTTTGCGGTAAGCTGCGCAGAAACCGTTTTCCCGTCTTTGAGGTCAACCTTCCAGATGGCATTCGCGTAGGTGACGGCAAGTGAGCTGTCATCAGGCGAGAAGTCAAGCCGGACTTTAAAGCTGTACGTGAAGTCCTCCTCGCTTCCAACAAAGGGCAGGTGGTAGCTTTCGACGACTGCACCGGTGGCGGAATCGAGCGTGTGCACCGCCACGCCCTCCGGCTCATCCCAGCCGATGGCGATACGCGCCCCGTCATGGGAGACGGCAATGTTGTCGCTGGTGAAGTCCGCAAACTCCACCTTCCAGACGAGCTCTCCCGTCTGTGGGTCAAAGAGGGCGATAGTCTCCCTCCACGTGCTGACAACGAGGCCCTGTGGGCAGAAAAGCAGCTTCGTTGCAGGCCTACTGTAGTCGGGATCATCAGAGGCACCGAACACGCGGGCGATGTCAATGGTAGAGAGGACCGTGCCGGTGTCGAGGTCGCTGACCTGGACGCTCCCGTCGGTCTTGACACATGCCAGCAGGCCTTCCTTACTCACAGCGCACGTGCTTTCGACATCGCTCACGGAATAACAGGCGTGCCAGAACGTCTTGTTGGGATAAGCCTGCACGGAGTCCTGCAGGGCAATCTGCGCAGAGGGGACAAAGGGGCGGTCGCCTGACGTGGAGCTTTCGGGAAGGGCAGCAAGCGCCACCTGGATGGCCTCCATGCGGTCCCCTGCGGCAAGGAGCTCCTGAGCCTCCACGGCCAGGGCTTCGCTCTCGTTGATCTGCGTCTGGCGATACGACTCGGCGATGCGCGCGTTGCTCCAAAGCGCATAGGCTGCGATGCCACAAGCCACGGTCGTGATGATGGCCGCAACCGAGGCGATGATACGCGTGCGTCGGCGCTGCGCCCGACGAACAAGCGAGTCAAAGCTCACGCCAAGAACACCTGCGGCAAGACGGATGAGCTCAGTGCGGCGCTCTGAGCGTGACGACCCACGGAAATCGCACGCTAAGGGCTCTTTCTCAACGCGCTCCTCATGCGTAGTACCATCTTCGTCCGTGGCCGTTCGCATCTCATACAGCAAGCGCTCCGGAATCACGTCGTAAGGCTCTCCCTCGGCCAGCACCACAAACACCCGGTCCTGGTCATGGCACGAGAGGAAGGTGTCAATCTCCCGCGCAACCCAGGCTGACTCCGCGGTACGCGGCGAGCAGATGACAACCAAGGCATCTGCGCCGTGCAGTGCCGCCTCGATGTCATCACCAAGGCGTGCGGAGACTGGTAGCTCCTCTTTATCACGAAATACAGGCGCGATATGGGGCGAGCCGTCCTCTCCGCGTGCAGACTTTGGCACCCAGAAGCGCTCGAGTCCATGCTGCACCGCAGCGGCAACGGCAGAATCTACCTCCGCGTGCCGATAGCTGATGAAGGCTCGGTAATGGGGATAATCCGGTTGCGCTTCCACGGGCTGGGCATAATCATTGGCCATAGCTCATCACCTGCATGACATAGCGTTCCGAGACTGTTAGCCATCTTACCAGCTGTTCGTTCAACGCCCGTTTTGGCGATGGCTGCCATCATGAGCATTCGGCCAGTGACTACATGAAGGATTCTTGGGTGGGAGAACTCTCGACCATCAATAAAACGCGCAATTGCCCTAGACTAGCCTCGGATGAAAGCTGGGACGAGGAGGCATCCTCGTCCCATGGCATTTGATAGGAGCGAGTCAATGGCAAGCGAAATCAGGGACATCAACCTGGCAGAATCAGGCTTTCGTAAGATCGAGTGGGTGCGTCGCAACTGCCCGCTGCTCACGATGCTGAAGGACGAGTTCAGCCAGACCAAGCCCTTTGCTGGCAAGCGGATTGCCCTGTCCATCCATCTTGAGGCAAAGACGGCCTACCTTTGCGAGGTCTTGAAAGCGGGCGGCGCGGAGGTCTATGCCACGGGCTCCAACCCTCTGTCCACACAGGACGACGTCGTGGCCGCCCTTGTCAGCGAGGGTATCGAGGTCCATGCCTGGCATGACATCTCAGCCGAGGATTATGACCGTTGCGTTGACGACGTGCTCCTTGCGTCCCAGCCTCACATCATCATTGACGACGGCGGCGACTTGGTAAACGCTGTTCATACCAAGTTCCCCGAGCTCATCGACAACATCATTGGCGGCTGCGAGGAGACGACCACGGGCATCATCCGCCTGGAGGCCATGAACCGCGAGGGCAAGCTGCGCTTCCCCATGGTGCGCGTCAACAATGCCCAGATGAAGCACTTCTTTGACAACCGTTACGGCACGGGCCAGAGCGTCTGGAACGGCATCAACCGCACGACCAACCTAGTTGTGGCCGGAAAGACCGCCGTCGTGGCTGGCTATGGCTGGTGCGGCAAGGGCGTGGCCATGCGTGCCAAGGGCCTGGGAGCCCGCGTCATCGTGACCGAGATCGACCCAGTCAAGGCCATCGAGGCCATCATGGACGGCTTTGACGTCATGCCCATGGTCGAAGCCGCTCCGCTGGGCGATTTCTTTATCACGGTCACGGGCTGCGAGAAGGTCATCGATGAGGAGGACTTCCTCGCCATGCACGACGGCGCCATCTGCTGCAACGCTGGCCACTTTGACTGCGAGGTCGACATGGCCTGGCTGCGCGCCAACGCCGTCGAGACGCGCGACATGCGCGAGAACATCGTGGGCTACAAGCTCTCCAACGGCAACTGGATCTATGTGCTGGGCGAGGGCCGCCTGGTGAACCTGGCTTGCGGCGACGGACATCCCGCGGAAATCATGGACATGTCCTTCGCCATCCAGGCGCTCTCTTCCAAGTGGCTCGTCGAGCACGA
>JAUNJR010000185.1 GCA_030533135.1 Coriobacteriales bacterium | reverse complement strand
CTGAGCACAACCGCGAAGCCCAGTTTGGTGAAGAACGCATGCCAGAAGGGATAGTTCTCGTACATGTTGAGCGCACGCGGAATACCCACCGTGCCACGCGGCGCCTCATCAGGAGAGAGGCACGGACGGTTAAACAGCAGATCGTTCTTGAACTTGAAGAGGTTCGGCGCCTCAACCTTGTTGCGCTTGGAGCCTGCGCCCTTTTCACAGCGGTTACCCGTGATGAAACGACGACCATTGCCAAAGTCGTTGATGGTGAGCAGGCAGTTGTTTGAGCAGCGCCCGCAGTGCACCTTGGTGAGCTTGACCTGCAGGTGATCGATTTCGTCTTTGGGAAGCAAGGTCGAGATGCCGTCCTCGCCAGCACGCTCGCGCGCAAGCAAGGCTGCACCGTAGGCGCCCATGGTGCCCGCGATGTCGGGGCGGATAACCTCACGGCCTGTCAGCAGCTCAAAGGCGCGCAGCGTGGCATCGGACATGAAAGTACCACCCTGCACCACGACGTATTTGCCAATCTGCTCGTAATCGCGCAGCTTGATAACCTTGAACAACGCGTTCTTGACAACGGAGTACGAGAGTCCTGCTGCCACGTCACCGATGGTTGCACCTTCCTTCTGCGCCTGCTTGACGCGGCTGTTCATGAAGACGGTGCATCGACTGCCCAAGTCGACGGGATGTTCGCCATGAGTGGCCGCTGCGGCAAACTCCTGAACGCTCATGCCCATGGAGTCCGCGAAGCTTGCAATGAACGAGCCGCACCCCGAAGAGCATGCCTCGTTCAGGGAGATGTGCTCGATGATGCCCTCGTTAACCTGCAGACACTTCATGTCCTGGCCACCGATGTCCAGAATGAACTGCACGTCTGGCACGAAGGCCTGGGCACCACGCAAGTGGGCCACGGTCTCAATCTCGCCACTATCAGCCTGCAGCGCCTCGATAAGGATGCCTTCGCCGTAACCCGTTGTGGTGACATGGCCAATGCGAACGCCCTGCGGCAGGTGATTATAGATGTCATCCATGATCTTGCGAGCCGTGCCCAGCACATCACCGTTGTTGTTGCCGTACCACGTGTAGAGCAGTTCGCCCTTCTCGCCGACAACGGCGGCCTTCATGGTCGTGGAACCAGCATCGAGGCCGATAAAGACACGGCCGCGGTAGTCTGCCAAGTTGCCACGCGGCACTACTTCCTTATCGTGGCGGCGCTTGAAGGCGTAGTAGTCCTCATCGGTGGCAAACAACGGGTCAAGGCGTGCGACCTCGGAGCCCTGCGTGTCCTTGAGATTGGCCAGAGCATCGATGACCTCGGCAAAGGTGACACGCTTTTCTGTCTCGCCAGCAAGGGCAGCTCCGGTTGCGACAAACAGATGGGCGTTGTCAGGGACGATGCGATGCTCTTCATCGAGCTTGAGCGTCTCGTAGAAGCGCTTGCGCAGCTCGGAGAGATACTGCAGCGGGCCACCCAGAAAGGCAACGTGACCACGAATGGGATGACCGCAGGCGAGGCCGGAGACCGTCTGGTTTGCCACCGCCTGAAGGACGGAGCAGGCAACGTCGGCCGGCGCCGCGCCTTCGTTGAGCAGCGGCTGGACGTCAGACTTGGCAAAGACACCGCAGCGGCTTGCGATGGGATAGATGTGCGTGGCGCCCTTGGCCAGCTCGTTCAGGCCGGGGGCATCGGTCTCGAGCAGGGAGGCCATCTGATCGATGAAGGCACCCGTACCGCCGGCGCAGGTTCCATTCATACGCTGCTCGATACCGTTATCGAAGTAGATAATCTTGGCGTCCTCACCACCAAGTTCGATGGCCACATCCGTCTGCGGGATGAGTGCCTCAACCGCACGCTTCGAGGCGATAACCTCTTGAACGAACTCGAGGTCAAGCCACTTGGCCAGCAGCATGCCACCGGAGCCCGTGATGGAAACACGCATACGGGCCTCGCCCAACACGCGCTGGGCGCGCTCAAACAGCTGGCGCGCGGTGGCGCGAATATCGGTGTGGTGGCGCTCGTAGTTGGCGTACACCAGGTTGTCATTGGCATCAATGACGGCCAGTTTCACCGTGGTGGAGCCCACGTCGATGCCAAGCCTCAGATTGGCGTGGCGGAAATCTGCCTGATTGGCGGGGCTCAGCTCCGCCCCATTCTGGCGCAGAGGGATGGCGTGACGTGCGGCGCTCTGCGCGCGGTGTGAATCAGTTGTGCGAACCATTGAGAAGCTCCTTGCTCTGTGCAATAAGCTGAGGGGAAATCGAGGGGATGTTAAAGCCAATGGGACGGCCGTAAAGGTCACCTGGACGCACGAACAGCATGGCAGTCATCATGCGTGCAACGATACTTACTGGCTCCTGCATGCCCGTAGAGAGCCAACGAACAAGCACGCCCACCTCGGCTGATATGACGAAGGTGAGGTAGTAGTCAATCAAGACGTCTGCGTGGGGAACGATGAATCCCTCCGCCACGCGGTCATGCGCCTGCTCACGCACCATATCGCTCAGACGTTTGGAAAAGCTGGGGTCTCCCCCATCACCCAGAAGCGCAGACAGGTACGCTCCGTTCTTCTTGAAGTACCTCAAGAACTCCGTCGAGCCCGGGCATGGCTGGAACTGGTCAATCGCAACCTTGAGCTGGTCAAGCGTCGTCTCGGAGATGCGCGCAACGTAGGGGCGCATCTCCTCGAGCGCCTCGTCCTCGACGCAGCGCACGAGATCGGGGATGTCACGATAATGGGAGTAAAACGTTCGGCGCGTTACGTCGGCGCGGTCAGTCACGGCCGTGACCGTTACCTGACTGAGGTCTCCGGTTGCCTGAATCTCGGCCGCCAAGGCATCACGCAGTGCAATGCGCGTACGTCGGCTGCGTCGGTTGACACTCGGTGCCGTTGTCTTTTCTCGAGCAATAGTCGGCATAAGAACCTTTCTCACTCTGTGCAATTCTTCACAGCCTGAGCAGTATT
>JAUNJR010000078.1 GCA_030533135.1 Coriobacteriales bacterium | reverse complement strand
TTTTGAGCGCATGGGAACAATCGTGCCTAGGAGGGGGCATTCCCGTAGCGCGATTGAGCGCGAAGGGAATGCCCCCACCCCAGGCCCAGCAAAGGTTCCCGTAGCGCGATTGAGCGCGAAGGGAATGGCTCCTCCCACCCCGAGTGGCGCTTTGTGCTTACTGAAGTTGTGTGGCTTACTCGGCTTATCCGGCCTACATCGTTGGAAATCTGCGTGTAGGCGTCATACCTGCGCTATACTGAATATTTGTATGTAGATATACCCGGTGGATATGCCCCCGGGACTGAACGAAAGGCAACACCATGGCTCAGCTCGGCATCACCGACCTCAAGGTTGGACTCGGCGTTAACATCAAGGGCAAGGATTGCGTCATTCTCGAGGCCCAGCATGTCAAGCCTGGCAAGGGCAACACGTACGTGCGCACCAAGTATCGCGACATCCGCACCGGTCGCGTAAACGAGGAGAACTTCCAGCAGTCCGCTAAGTTCGAGTCCGTCAACATGCAGACGCGCGAGATGCAGTACCTCTATAGCGATGGCGACATCTACTACTTCATGGACATGGAGAACTACGAGCAGGTCGAGGTTAACATCGACCTCATCGGCGACAATGCCAAGTGGTTCAAGGAGAACGACATCTGCCAGCTGCAGTATGCTAACGGCGTTCTGTACAACGTTCAGCCGCCCATGTTCATCGAGGCTGAGATCGTCGAGACTGACCCCGGCTTCAAGGGCGATACCGTCCAGGGTGGCACCAAGCCTGCTACCATCGAGACCGGCGCCCTGGTCCAGGTTCCCATGTACCTCAACGTGGGCGAGCGCATCAAGATCGACACGCGTGACGGCAAGTTTGTCTCTCGCGTCTAGTTAGTGGCTGATGACGCGGTACGACTTAGCGGCCGCGCCAACTTCCGAAAGGAGCCAACATGGAGGATACCGAGCTCCTCATTGGTGGTCTGGGAATCGCCAAGAGCGTCGTCTCCACAATCGTGAGGCTGTCTGCCGAGCGCGTCGAAGGCGTTGCTCGCGTGGGTGGCAACGACATCGCTTCCAACCTGGTGTCCGTCTTCACGAGAAGGTCCGTCTCTTCCGAACATGCTATCGAGTCGTACGTCGAGGACGACAAGCTGCATGTGGTCATCCACCTTGCTGTTTTCTACGGCTACCCCTTCACCAAGCTGGCCGAGGCCGTACGCCTTGCCGTGGCAGAGGGCGTATCCGAGCAGATTGGTATTGAGGTCAGCGTCGTTGACGTCTGCATCGACAGCCTGGTGTTTCCCAAGGAGTAGTACGTGGCACGACAGCACACCCGTTTTGGCGGACGTACAAACGCCCGCAGTCAAGCCTTGCAGCTGCTCTTCCAAGCAGAGGCTACTGGTCGCATGGTAGTCGACGTTCTTGCTGGCGAGTACGCGCTTTCTGATGGTCCGCTCGACTCCTTCGGTGAGCAACTTGCCGTAGGGGCAGATTCCATGCTTCATGAGCTTGACGCCGTCCTCGAGATGACCTCGTCAAATTGGGGCGTCAGCCGCATGCCGGCGGTCGATCGTAACCTGCTGCGCCTGGCTATCTATGAGATGCTCGAGGTTGACGACGTTGACGTTGCCATCACCATCGACGAGTGCGTCGAGCTGGCAAAGGCGTATGGCACCGACGAGTCATCCCGTTTCGTAAATGGCGTTCTGGGCCGCGTGGCCTCGATGATTGCCCGCGGAGAGGACGTCATCGCACTTGCCTGTGCAGCCGAGGATGCCAAGGCAGCTGAGGACGAAGGCTACACATACGTCGACGATCCCATGGAGGCCTACAGCTTCGCTGAGGAGGCGTCCGATGTGGATGACCCCGATGGCGACAGCCTGGGAGACTTGGGATGGGATGAGTAGGCATGGCCCGTCCCAACACCTCTGCCTACAAAACGTTTGATCAAATATCCGCGCGCCTGGACGAGATTGTCGGCCAGGTGCGCGATAAAGACACTTCGCTCGAGCGGTCGCTTGACCTCTTTGACGAGGCCATCGCGCTTGGCTCCAAAGCCGTGGACCTTGTGGACACGACCGATTTCACCCCTGAGGAAGAGGCTCGCTTGAGGGATGCCGCTTCCCAGAACAAGCCAAAGGAGAGCTAAGGTGCCGCGCAGACACCGGCTTGACCAGGAGCTTGTTGACCAAGGGTTCTTCTCCACAACCGATGATGCCCTTCGCGCCGTGCTGGCGGGCGACGTGTCCACCAGCGATCGGCGCCTGACTTCTCCTGGCGAGCAGGTAGTTCCTGGTCTGCCGCTTCACGTCAAGGGACAGCTGCCCTATGTGAGCCGTGGAGGCCTCAAGCTTGAGCACGGCCTTGACGTACTGGGGGTTGACCCAAGGGGTCAGGTTTGCCTCGATGTCGGCTGTTCGACGGGTGGCTTTACCGACTGCTTGCTGCGTCGTGGGGCTGCGTGCGTGACGGCGGTTGATGTCGGATACGCACAATTTGACTGGAGCCTGCGGCAGGATGCGCGCGTGACGCTCTACGAGCGCACCAATATCGTCGACCTCCCCAAGATGACGGACGACCGCTTTGACCTGGCGGTCTGCGATGTTTCGTTTACCTCGGTCCTGACGGTGCTGCCCGCAGTCGTTTCGCTGCTTGCTTCAGAAGGTATCTTCCTTACGCTGGTGAAGCCACAGTTTGAAGCTGAGCGCGAAGACGTGGGGGAGGGCGGAATCGTCCGAGACCCCGAAGTGCGCCTGGCTGCGCTCGCAAAGGTGCAGGACGCCTTTGAGGAAGCGGGCCTGCATGTCTTGGGTAGCTGCGAGAGTCCCATCACGGGTCACAAGGGCAACGTCGAGTTCTTGCTTGCCGGCCGCCTCGTTGGTTGAGTCGGATTTTCCCCTTTGAGCCTGACTCTCATGGAGTCCGTTGCCACTCGTGAGGTAACGCCCGCCGTCGGTGCATGGTACACTTGTGCGGTACGCAACGCTTTCGGGGGGAGTTACCATGAAGGTCTTGCTTGTGCCCAATTTCTCAAAGGAATCGGCCGTCGATGGGGCGCATTATCTCGCCCATTGGCTTGAGGGTGAAGGCGTCGAGGTCCAGTGGGCCCACGACAAGAAGCTGTATCCCGATCGTCTGGTGGACACGACGGGTGTCGGGCTCGTTGTCTCGTTGGGTGGCGACGGAACCTTGCTTCGGGCGGCGCGTATCGTGGAGTACTCCGAGATTCCCATGTTGGGAATCTCCTATGGCCACCTGGGCTTTCTGACCAGCGGCAGCCCCGAGAACCTGATCGAGACGGTCTCTGATGCACTGTCGGGCAACCTGCACGTATCGCATCGCGCGACCCTTGATGTTGAGGTCGATTTCGACAAGAGCGACGGCAGCGTCTGCACGGAGCGCATGTTTGCCTTGAACGACCTGAGCCTGACGCATGGCGTGCGCGGAGACATGATCGTCTTTGACGTGTCTGTGTCTGGCCACCACGTTGACCGCCTGCGCGGTGACGGCTTTGTGGTATCGACGGCGACGGGCTCCACGGGCTACGCCTTGGCTGCAGGTGGTCCCATCGTGACGCCCGAGTTCAAGGGTATGGTCTGCGTGCCGGTGGCGTGCCACACCATCATGGCGCGTGCCTTCCTGACCTCGCCCGATGATGTGGTGGAGATTCGCATCTCGCGCGAGCGCCAGGCTGAGAGACTCTTCTTTGCGGACGGCCAACCCATGGGCGAGGGCCTGCGTGGGGTACGGGCGCGCGTGCGGCGCGGCCCGGGAGACATCATCCTGCTTGACCGCAGCGCTCGCAGCTTCTATGAGTCCGTCTCGCGTGTGTTCTATGGCAGGACCAAGCGCGAGTAGCGCTGGCCACAACAAAACGATAGGTCTGAGCAGGCAATGATTGACGAGCTACACGTAACGGACGTCGCGCTCATCCACCATGCGACAATTGAGCCGGCAGCTGGTCTCACCGTGTTGACGGGCGAGACGGGAACCGGCAAGACCGCACTGCTTTCCTCCATCAAGCTGTTGGTGGGGGAGCGTGCTGATGCGGGGTCGGTGCGCGAAGGCGCTTCAGGGCTTTGTGTTGAGGCACGCCTCTTTCTACCCGACGGTGATGAGGATGGTCTGGTGGCGCGTCGTCGGGTGACCGCTGACGGACGAAGCCGAGTTGAGATTGACGGGCACATTTCGTCGGTGCGCGAGCTGTCCGAACGGGTTGGCTCGAGCGTTGACCTGTGTGGTCAGCATGAACATCAGCGCCTCCTAAAAGTGCAGGCACACGTGGACCTGTTGGATGCTTGGGCGGGAGAGCCAGCGCGAGCCGCGCGCGAGGCATATCGCAGTGCGCTCTCTGACGCGTCTCGAGCTCGCTCTGAGCTGGAGCGCATTCAAGAAATGGGCCGCTCGGCGCAAGAGCAGGTTGACGAAGCCGCTTTCGTGCTGCGGCGTATTGACGAGGTGGGGCCGAGCGAAGAGGACTACGAGGAACTCGAAGAGACGCTGCCACGCGCGGAACACGCCGAGGCGCTGCTCCGTGCGGCACATGGGGCGCGTGACAGCCTGATCGGCGACGGTGGGACGTTGGAGATGCTGAACGAGGCCGCCTCTCTCCTCCATGACGCCGCAGCGTATGACCGCGTGCTTGATCGCTATGCGGATGCGCTGGAGAGCGCGGTTATTGATATTGAAGATGTGGCCTCTGACCTGCGTGGATATCAAGACACCGTAGACTTTGACCCCGAGGCGCTTGACGAGCTTCAGTCACGCATGGCCGCCTACCAAGGACTGCTGCGTTCCTATGGGCCGCGCGTGAAGGATGTGCTGAAGCGCCGCGAGAAGGCGGCCGAGCTGGTGCAGGCTGTCCAGAACGGAGGGGAGCTCGAGCGTAAGGCTCGTCGTGCGCTCGAGGAGGCAGAGACGCGCCTGTCTCAAGCGGCGAAGACCTTGGACAAGGTGCGTCGTACGGCTGCTCCCCAGCTTGCTGCTGCCGTCACCAAGGAGATGGCGTCCCTGCAAATGGGTAGCGCGCAGGTGGCGTTCCAGATCGAAGCACTCCCGCGTGAGCGCTGGGCTGCGGCGGGGCCAAGCACGGTCGAGCTCCTGTATCGTCCGGCCGCAGGCTTGACGGCACGCCCTCTCAGGCGCATTGCCTCTGGTGGCGAGGTCAGCCGCGTGATGCTGGCGGTCAAGGTGGTGCTGGGAGAAGCTGCGGGCTCAGCGGGAGCAGAAGCTGAAACGCTCGTCTTTGATGAGGTAGACGCTGGAGTTGGTGGGGCGACCGCCGTTTCGTTGGCGCACGTGCTCGCACGACTTGCCAAGACTCACCAGGTGATTGTGGTAACGCATCTGGCGCAGGTGGCGGTCATGGCTGAACGTCACTACCTGGTGAGCAAAGCCGAAGGTGAGGGAACGGTGCCCGAGACGACGCTCCGAGAGATATCTGGAGAGGAGCGCGTGGCAGAGATAGCCCGCATGCTCTCGGGCTCCGCGACGGAGGCATCACTGGCCCATGCACGCGAGCTTCTCGCACAGCGTGCGTGAGGATAGACTGGGTCGGACTTCGAACGTCTCAGTGAAAGGTAAGAGGAGGCTTTAGATGAGTTCGGTCGTTATCTATTATTCGCTTGAGGGCAATACTAAGGTTGCGGCGCTTGAGCTTGCGTTGTTGCTCGGCGCAGATGTCTTCGAGATTAAGACCATCAAGTCGTACCCCACCTTCAAGCTGGGGAAAATCATTACTGGTGGGTATGAGGCCACCTTTGGGCTCAAGCCGTGGATTGAGCCCATGCCAATTGACCTTGCAAACTATGACCTGGTAATCCTTGCTCTGCCGGTTTGGGCGGGCAAGCCTGCGTCGCCGATACTGTCATTCCTTGACGAGCATGATGTGACGGGTAAGCAGTTGGCACTTTTGGTCACGAGTGGCTCGGGTGACGGGCAGTCATGTGTCGAGGCGCTGGCTCAGCGATTGGGCGTTGCAGCAGACTCGTTGCCGGTCCTCAGCTTGCGTGAACCAAGAAAGCTCGCAGAAGATGAGCGGGCGGATCAGATTCATTCCTTTGCCGTCCAACTGGCGTCAAAGGAAGTGTCGTAGCCATCTTTGCCATGGCGCCCCTATCATTTACCCAAAAGCGCTATGGTGTAGATATTGATTGGCCCGCTCTGATAGGAGGCTCGCATGTCCATTAGCAAGATCGTCGTTACTGGCGGGCCGTGCGGCGGAAAGACCACCGCCCTCACGCGCATCCAGCGTGACCTATCTCACCTGGGCTATACGGTTCTCGTTGTTCCCGAGACGGCGACCGCGCTCATCTCGGGTGGTGTCGCACCGTGGACCTGCGCCACCAACGAGGAGTACCAAAAGGTGCAGATGCGCCTGCAGTACGAGAAGGAGCGCCTGTTTGAGCAGGCAGCTGCCACCATGCCCAATGACAAGATCGTCATTGTCTGTGACCGTGGCGAGCTGGACAACAAGGCCTATATGACTGACGAGGAGTTTGCTCACGTACTGGATTGGCTCGGCATGAGCGAGGTCCAGCTGCGCGATAGCTATGACGCCGTCTTTCATCTGGTGACAGCGGCAAAGGGCGCCGAGGAGTTCTATACGTTAGACAACAACGGTGCCCGCTACGAGTCGGTCGAGGAAGCCGCGGCTCTTGATGACAAGTTCATCGCGGCGTGGACAGGCCACCCTCACCTGCGCATTATTGACAATCGCGCCGACTTTGAGAGCAAGATGCGCCACCTCATGCGCGAGATTACCTACTTCCTCGGTGACCTCGCACCATACGAGATTGAGCGCAAGTTCCTCATCGAATACCCCGATGTGGCATGGCTTGAGAGCTTACCTCACTGCCAGAAGGTTGAGATCAGCCAGAGCTATCTACGCTCTGACCCTGATTACGAGATTCGCATTCGCCAGCGTGGTTCGGGTAGTGATCGCGTGTATTACCTGACCGAAAAGCGCATTGATCGGAACCAGAAGCGCCTCGAGACCCAGAGGCGTCTGTCGGAACGTGAATATCAGTTGCTGCGCATGCAGGCTAATCCCGCGATGCGTGAAATCAACAAGACGCGTTACTGCCTGACGTACAAGGGGCAGTATTTTGAGGTCGATCTCTTCCCGTGCTGGGACGACCAGGCTATGGTTGAGATCGAGCTCTCGAGGGAGGAAGACCCCATCGTGTTTCCGCCCGAGCTCAAGGTCATCCGAGAGGTCACGGGAGACCCGAACTATCGAAACGCCGTCATCGCATCAAAGCCAAAAGGCGCGACGCACTAAAGCGCTTGTGTTGGAGTTGATCCCGCGAATTCTGAAGACCCGCTGCGAAAGAAGTCAGATGACCAATGGAGGTGCTTTGCTATGCTGGGTTCATGGTTTCGTTCGTCCAATGAAAAGGAGGAGTTGGGTATGAGTCAGCTACAGACAAATCGTTCCGAGCTTATTCGTTACATCGAGTCCCAGGGGTGGCATTACACCGTTCGGACGGATAACGACGAGCGTTACGTGCTGCGCATGGGCTTTAACGTGGACTGCAAGCTGCGCAATATTGAAATGCTCGTCATTGCCGATGACCGTGCCATCCAAAGTATTGGTGTTTGCCCCATCAATGCCCAGCGCGATGAGTACGACAAGGTGGTCGAGTACCTCACGCGTGCAAACTATGGCTTGAGGATTGGCAAGTTCGAGTTTGACCACAATGACGGCGAAGTCAGGTTCCAGTCGATTCTTCCGTGCATTGCTGGCCAGCCGGACCAGAGGACGATTGAGATGGTTGTCGACATGCCGATCAACATGTTCAACAAGTATGGCGATGGCCTGGTCAAGGCACTCATGGGGTTTGGTGACCCCGAAGCTGACATCGCGGCTGCCGAGGCATAGTCGACAGAGGGCACGTACGGTATCGATTCCCCATTGGGGCCTGTCCCTAATGGGGAATTCCCGTTAGGGACAGGCCCCAATGGGGAATCGGGAGAGAGGTAGCTAAAGCAATGCCCGAAATCACCAAAATCGTGGTCACTGGCGGCGTGTGTGGCGGCAAGACCACCGCACTCGCTAGCATCCGGTCAGCGTTCAACCGGCTTGGCTATAAGGTCATCACAGTTCCCGAGCCAGCAACCGAATTCAAGAGCAATGGCGTGTTGCCTTGGGAGTGCGCGAGTGATGAAGAGTACCAGTGGTGCCAGATGAAGGTGCAGATCACGCGCGAGCAATGCTTTGAGCGGGCGGCGCGTGGCATGACGGATGAGAAGATTCTCATCGTCTGTGATCGGGGCATGCTGGACAACAAGCACTACATGACCGAGGACGAGTTCCAGCGGGTCATTGCCGACCTTGGCTTCACAGAACTCGAGCTGCGTGATAGCTATGATGCGGTCTTCCATCTGGTGACGGCGGCCAAGGGTGCCGAGGCGTTCTACGGAAACGAAAACAACGCGGCGCGACACGAAACCCTCGAGGAGGCCGCGGAAATGGACGATGACTTTATCAGGGTCTGGACTGGTCATCCCCACCTGCGCGTTATTGACAACTCGACCGACTTCGAAGGCAAGATGCAGCGCCTTATAGACGAGATTGCAACCTTCCTGGGAGTGGTTGCACCGTACCAGATCGAGCGCAAATACCTCATCAAGTATCCCGACATTGAATGGCTTGAGGCACAGCCCCATTCGCAGCGGGTTGATATTGTGCAGACCTACCTACGCTCAGATGACGACCATGAGATTCGCGTGCGTGATTGCAGCGATGGCCGTGGCCACTCGTACTCCCTGACCGAGAAGTCTATAGATGACGACGGCCACAAGCATCTTCTGCGGCGACAGCACCTCAACCAGCGCGAGTACCAAAACCTACTTTCACAGGCCGACCCGGAGCGGCGACCCATCGAGAAGACACGCTGGTGTCTCATGTATAACGCACAGTATTTTGATATCGACCTCTACCCGCAGTGGAATGACCAAGCAATTCTCAAGATTGAGCTTGCCTCGGAGGGCGATCCCATCAATTTCCCGTCTGAGCTGCATGTTATTCGCGAGATTACCAGAGAAAACGCCTACCGAAATTCCGTCATGGCCTTTCAGACAAGTGGCGCAACACATTAGAGCAAATTCAGTGTTTGATGGCGTATGCCTTGGGCGGCATGAGCGCGGCAATGAGCGTAGGCCTCTACTATC
>JAUNJR010000077.1:6082-9176 GCA_030533135.1 Coriobacteriales bacterium | reverse complement strand
ACATCGCCCTCTCAAGGCGGAGATCGCCGGTTCGAATCCGGCACGGGCTACCAAACCTTCGCAGGTCAGAGCTTAGTCTCTGGCCTGTTTTCGTATGGCTCTGGGCTAATCAAAGGCAATCTATCTCGGGTTATAGGACAAAATGTGTGTCCAGCTGGTCCCGATGGCGTCCCTTTGATGTCGGCCGGCGGGACTCCCGCCGTGCGGGTACCAAAAAACGCGATGTTGTGAACAAAGGAGGGCCTTTGGCGCCCTCCCCGACCATAAAACGCGATGATGTGAACGGTTTTTGGCGACCCATGCGCAAAATGCGTTCACAACATCGCGTTTTATGGTCACGAGGGGGCGTTTTGGCCCCCTTTTGTTCACAACATCGCGTTTTTTGGTCGAGCGTCAGAGGGCCACGGGGCGGACGCGCCTTCCGTCCGGGCGCCAAGAAGCGCCCAGCCCGCTGACGGCGCGAAATAGGGGCGCTGACCTGCGCCAGCACCCCTAAGTCGGACGCACATTTTGTCCTATAACTCAGCTCTTGAACGGGTTGTACTCCTCGCCCTTTTCGTTAACGAACGGATCACCAATAAAGGTGACCTTTCCGTCTGATAATCGAGCTTCGGAGTACGTGCTCGTCCGCGAGGGAAAGTCGTAGGTCAGTTGTTGGGCGACACCGGTCTTGATGCCGTCTTCTTCTACGATCCGATCGCAATCAACCTTGATGTCAAGGAGTTCGAATATGTCTCCAACGTCTTTAACGTGTCGCTTGAAGCGCCGAATTACCTCGTCGTGCCCGCGTTGCTCGCCTCTGGTTATGATTAGCTGTAGGGAATCCGCAAGTATGTCAGCTATCTCGTCGATGGAGGTCGCGGCATCTAACTGGTTGCGAGGGTCCGTGATGCCCATCTCATGCACTCCATGCGAATAGCCCATGCATGAGTAGACGCTGCCTGACAACCCATCAAAGTCGACACGATAGCTTATGTAGCACAACGCAATCTCCCGTTCCGCTTTGGCCTTGACCTGCAGCTCATTCCATACTACAGCAACCTCCCCGGTCAGCCTCTTGAATTACACTTAGAACGGTAGTGGTTCCGAGATGGGAGAAACCGGTGAAGATTCGCACAGACTTCGTAACCAACTCAAGCAGTGCTTCTTACGTCGTCGATCTTCAGCTCAAGAGCGACCGCGACGAAATGGTCTCCTTCTGGATCATGACCTCAGACGGTGGGACGGAATACGGCGGTGATGGCCCGTCGTTCGAGGCCACTGAGCAAGCCAAGTCCCTTAGCCTCCACACCCCCCGCCCATTTGGCGGCAAGGTCACCCTTCGGGGAAGGCCCATCTCCGAGGCTTCGAGCCTTGAGGGGATCATCCGATTCATGCTGGGCTACGTCGACCTGAACCTCTATGAGGGAGACATCACGGATGCGCTGCACTGCATGCCCGAGGCGGTGGCGTCAATCGCAAGGATGTGCGCGGAGGAGGGCATCACGCGGGAGAACCTTCGCATTATCGGTGAGAAGATTCGCGTGACCCCGTTCGGCGACAGCGTGTGGGAGGTTGATGACTACACCGACCAGTGGAACGTGAACGTCAAGACGGGCGAGGTGAAGGGCACCGGGCGACGCGTGTATCGTTTTGCGGGCGGTCTGGAAGGCCAGGGCGACATCTACGCCGCGGATACGAGCTGGCAGGACACGGTGTGGTGGCCCTTCACGGGCAAGGTCAAAGGCGTGGATTATGCCCTCGTCAAGTCTGGCGCGGTTGATCGACGGTCTGTGCGTCACCTGGATCTCTCGTGCTTCGACGACACCAAGCCCACGAGTTTGGAATCTGCATTCAGCGATTTGAGAGACCTGCAGAGGATCGACCTCTCGCGCCTCGACACCTCGCAGGTCACGAGCATGGAATCCATGTTCCGCTATTGCCAGCAGATTCGCAGCATCGACCTCTCGGGTCTCGATACCTCGCGGGTCAAGGACATGTCCCGCCTGTTCGCGGAGTGCAATGGCCTCACGAGCGTCAATCTCTCAGGTCTCGACACCTCACAAGTCACAGACATGCGTAGCATGTTCTATGGGTGCGAGAGCCTTGAGCAGCTCGACCTTTCTGGCCTAAACACCTCGCAGGTCGTCAACATGGACGGAATGTTCTATCGATGCGAGAGCCTTGCGCAGCTTGACCTGTCAGGCTTCAACACCTCGCAGGTGCGTTCCATGAGCGGGATGTTCAGCAATTGCTCCGCCCTTACGGCTCTCGACGTCTCCAGGTTTGACACCTCGCTAGTCCAAAACATGGGTAGCCTGTTCTTTGGCTGCATTCGTTTGAGGAGTCTCGACCTCTCCAGCTTCAATACCTCGCAGGTTACGGACATGGGCGCCATGTTCTGGGGCTGCAAGGTCAAAAGTCTCGACCTATCAGACTTTAATACCGCGCAAGTCAAGGACATGCGTGGGATGTTCGCCTTCTGTGAAGCTCTGACCAGCCTCGACCTCTCCAGCTTCGATGTCTCGCAGGTTGCGGACATGAGCAAGATGTTCTACGAATGCAAGAAACTCCGGAGCCTTGACCTCTCCAGTTTCGGTCATTCGCAGGTGACGGACATGAGCGAGATGTTCTCGGGCTGCGCACAGCTTGAAAGCCTCGACCTGTCCCACCTTGATACCTCACGGGTCACGATGGTGGCCGACATGTTTAAGGGCTGCGAGAGCCTCGAGAGGTGGTCCGTGTCCGAAACCTGGCCCGTGGAGCTGAAGGGGGCCATCCCCGAGCCAAAATGCAACGACGCTTGGTGGTCCGAGCGGGATGGCGCATGGCTGAGCGTCAGCAGAATTCGCGAGCGCGGCCGTGTGGCGGACACCTTCACAGCCAAAAGACCGGTCGAAGAAGGGGTGCCTCGCCCTGACGCCGTGTCCTACGCGCAGGTCGCAGCAGGAGAAGTAGACAGGTCAAAGGTGCGCTACATCGACCTCTCGGGCGTTGACACCTCGACGATGACGGACATGAGCAGCATGTTCAAGGATTGTGCCACCATCACGACAATCGACCTCTCCGGCTTCGACACCTCGCACGTCACGGACATGAGCAACCTGTTCGCGGG
>JAUNJR010000077.1:0-5982 GCA_030533135.1 Coriobacteriales bacterium | reverse complement strand
GACCTCTCCGGCTTCGATGCTTCGAAGGTTGGGAGTGGGGGGTGGTTCGGCGGCGAGGTGAGCATGAAGGAAATGTTCGACAACTGTGTGAGCCTTGAGGAATGGGCTATACCCGAGACATGGCCCATGGAGAAGGCGGGCGCCATCCCCAAGCCCACGTCCACGCGAGATGCATGGTGGTCCCAACGCGATGCGAAGTGGATGAGCATGGATGAGATTCGCTCCCGTGGGCGCATGGCAGACACGTTTATGCGCGTCCCACCTGCAGACTAGGCACCCAGAGGCCAAGGTAAAGGGGTTGTCTGGAGTCCAGGTATGCGTGATGTGACAAGGACGGCCGGGTGGCGCAACGTCACCCGGCCGTCCTTGTCATAAAAGATTTGCCGCTCAGTCTGGCTTACGGCTTGCGACTATGCCACGGTCACAACCACGCGCTGGTAGTGCTTCAGGTTGTGTGCACCGTCATCGATAACCTCGACCACCATGTGGATGGTGTCGCCGCTCTTGGCATCGGCCGGAACCGTGAACTTGACCTGCTCGGTGTCGGCACCCTCAAGCACGATGCTGTCCAGCACGGCGCCCTCCGCAAGCGCGGCCGTGCGGTCGATGACCAGACCCACGTCCTGGTCCTCAAGCGTCGGCGCCGCAACGCCGTCGTCGTACGTGTCGGCCTCAAAGTAGCGCCACCAACGATAGGAGAGCGTATCGCCGTCGGGATCCTCGCCCACGGCGGTCAGCGTGACCTCGCTGCCTGCGGCGGCCGTCACGTCGATGCCCTCGTTCACGCTCACGGTCGGCGCGTGGTTGGCATCCTCATACTTTTCGGCGGTGCACCAGTCAACGCGCGCCGCAAAGTCGTTGTTGATGTCGTCAAACCAACGGGTGAGCGTGTAGCTGGCCTCCCACTGCTGGCTGAACGGGTCAAAGTCGGCCACGGTGTTCTTGCCGTCAGCGCCAAAGCGGCCGCCCCAACCGCCCCAGCCCGGGTCCTCAAGCGAGCGCAGGCCGGTGTCCAGCAGATAGAAGAAGCTCGGCGAATCGCCCTCGCTGATGAAGTCGTACTTGACGTAGTTGGGGTTGGCCTCCAGGTAGGAGTCCCAGCCGCGCTGCTCCTCGTCGAGCTCGCCCTCGACGGTCTTGCCGTCGCCCATCAGCGCGTAGAGGTCCATCAGCGGGCCGTGGTCGCCCACGATGTTGGTCTGCTGCCAGTCGGCGTGCAGCGTGGTGTTGAGCTCGTCGGGATGGAACTGCCACGCGTAGGCGAAGTGCCAGAAGTTGCAGACGTCGTTCAGCACCTTGAGGTCGGGCCACGCCTTGGCGATGTACTCGTCGTAGCTGGCGTCCTGGTTGAGGATGATGTAGATGACCAGCTTGTCGTAGATCTTCTGCTGGATCTCGGCCCAGTTGTCGGCGCCGGAGTACTCCTCCTCGATGGACTTGAGGGCGCGCGCGGTGGTGTTGGTGCCGCCCCAAGTCTGCACGTACAGGGTGCGCGGGTCGTCGTCAAGGAAGAGCTGCTTCAGGAACTCGCTGCCCTCGGTGACCTCGTCCATCTCGCCCTGGTTGGTGATGTTGCCGATCTTGGTGTTCTCACGCAGGAAGGCGGGCTCGGGATAGCCCTCGGCGTGGACGCAGAGGTTGGGGTAGACCTGCTCGTAGGCGTCGAGGAAGTCGGTGAGCCACTGGGTGCCGGTCCAGCGGAAGGGCTCGACGTCGGCGCCGTTGCCGGCGTAGTGATACATGGAACTGGTGAGCACGATGCCGGCGATGTCCATCTCGTTGGCGTAGAGCAGCGCGCGGATGACGGAGTCGCGGTCGTCGACCTCGCCGTCGGTGGTGATGACGGTGCGGCACTTGTCCTGGACCGTGCGGGTGACGACGTCACCGGCGGGGGCGGCGTCCGTGGTTGCGGGTTCGTCGGCCGAGCCGCCCGAGCAGGCTGCGAGCGCTGTCAGTGCCATGGCCGCAGCGCCTCCCTTCATGAAGTTTCTCCTGGTAAGCATGTGCTCTCCCTTCACATGGTGCGCCTCCGTGGTCGGCGCGAGTTACAGAAATGATACTAAGATGACTGTATATCTTGAAATGTACTTCGGCTAACGGGAGAGCGGCAGGTTAGGCGTTGGGATACAAAACCATTCGCAGGTCCGTTGCCTCTTCGCCCAGATTCAGCGTCTTCGCCGCACCGTCAAACTCAAACCCCAGCTTGCGATAAAAGCGAATCGCGCGCTCGTTCCCCTTGAGCACCCAAACCACGAAGGTGTCGCACCCAGCCATCGCTTGAAAAGCAGCCTGCATCAGCTTTGTCCCAACGCCCTGCCCGTAATAATGAGACAGCAGGTAGATGGCGTACACCTCACCCGCGCTAGGCAGATCGTCATCACGGCAAGGGCCGTAGTCGGCAAACCCGACCACGCGCTCGCCGTCCTTGGCAAGCAGGGTGGTCACGCCCGACCGAAACGCGCGCAGCGCCCGCTCCTCAGAGAACTCCAGCGTCCGAGCGTCGAGAAACGCCTGGTCAATTAGGCCTCGGTATGCTTCTTTCCAGGCCATGCAATGCACGTATGCCTTTCCCTTGGCCTCGTCCTCGCTGGCCATCGGGACAACTGCAATCGGTGGAGCTGTCGTTAGGGCAATTGGCAGATCCGCTTGCTTCAGCAAACCGGCAGCCTTGAGCGCCCCAAGGCAGTGAATCCGCACGACGCGGTTGCCGTCAGTCTCAGCAATGCGCCGCAGCTCATCCACGTAGGGCGTGACCAACGCGGGCCGTCGCTTGCCCAGCACGCGGAAGATTTCTGGCGCCTCCATCCGCACCTTATCATCTTTGTCGTGCAGCAGGCTAGCAAATACCCGCAGGTATCCTGCATACACATCAGGCGTGTTCGTGGCGATGTTCTCCGATGCCCAGATGAAGCTCAGTCTGACCTTGGCTTCCTCGTCAGAAGCAAAACGGAACAGGCCAACCCAATGCGGCTCAACCAGGCGGTAATTGCCACGCCCGATGCGCCCAAGCGCATTAATCGCCCGCTCGCGCAGCAGCGGTACGGGGCTCTCGAGAAACGCAGCAATTGCAGAGACCGCGTCCGCCACCGCCACCGCCGCTGGAAACGCTAGTCCCATCTCGCCAAGCAACCAGAGCGCCTTTGCCTGAATCTTCACGGACTCATGCGCAAGCAAGGACGAAACGTACGGGATGCTCTGCTCCCACCGGTCTCGATCCTTCGTCAAGGCCCCAAGCTGTTTATAGAGTTCTGCTTCGCTCAACTTGCACGCCTTTCAACCAAGCCGTCTTACGCAAGTACTCTGTCGCGATACACCAGATCATGGCGGACGGTGAAACCCGCGCTTTCCCAGAAACGGTTTCCCTCATCGTTGGTCTTGAAAGCGACGAGCGATACCTTGCGTATGCCTTCGCGATGCAGGGCTTCAAGTGCAGTTTCTACCAGTGCTTTTGCGATGCCATGCCGCCGGAAGTTCGGGCTGACGGCAACGTGGTACAGGTGTCCGCGGCGACCGTCATGTCCAGCCAGGATTGAGCCCACGACTCTGCCGCTTTTCTCGGCAATGAAACAGGTACTGGGATTTCTTTGCAGGAACGCGCCAATGCCATCTGCCGAGTCGTCGATGTCGCGCAGACCCATGCCAGCACAGGACAGCCACAGGGCGTTGACCTGCTGGTAGTCGTCGATTGTCATCAGGCGGATGGTTGCGCTCATGGTTGCCTTCCTGAATTGCGGTGGGGGGTTGAGTTGGTCGAAATTGGACCACAAAATGAGCGGTTAGGCAATGGGAGGAGAGTTCGTTTCGACTGGCTCGGCGCACGGTGAGCCCGCGGGGTCGATACGCGCGCCCGAATCCACCCCGGCGGCGTAAGTGGAGCCCGCGGGGTCGCAACTGGAGCGCGCGGGGTCGATACGAGCGCCCGAATCGACCCCGGCGGCGTGTGGGGAGCGCACGCCGTGCGACAACATCACCAGTCCCGCAGCACGTCCAGCCCCAGCAGCAGCGCCTTCTCGTGCGATCCCAAACCAAACTCCCGTGCATCGTACTCGTGCACGTTCGCCAGCGAGTCCGCCGTAAACAACAGCTGCCCAAACAAAGCCCCGCGCATCTTGCAGCACGCAGCAAGCGCGGCGCACTCCATCTCCACCACGGAGCAACCCTCGTCCAGCCGGTACCGCACCATGTCGCGCGTTTCGCGGAAGAACCCGTCCGTAGTCCACGTGGTGCACGTCACAAACGGCAGCCCGTGCCGCCGCAACGTCCTCTTAATGACGGCCGCCGGCTCCTCATCAAGCTCGACATACCGCGAAGCCGGCAAATAGTGGTACGACGTGCCTTCCGCTCGCAGCGCCCGCGTCGGCACGATAAACGCGTTCTCCTCGATATCGTCCAGCACCCCGCACGACCCGACCGCGATCACCTTGCGACAGCCGCAGCTCACCAGCGTGTCCAGCACCTGCGCAGCCGCCGCCGCGCCAATGGGCGACTGCACCAGGCAGACATCCTCGTCCAAATCGCCCTCGCCACCAACGCGCAGCACGTAGACTGGTATGTCAAACGTGACGGTCACAAACGTCTCGACCACGCGGGCACCGTGCTCCGCCGCGTACTCATGAACCACGTTGCCGAGAAATGCAAACAGGCACTTCTCGGGCAGCGTTCCTGCAGTCCAGTCATGGTCAGGCGCGATAACCTCGGGCGAGCTATCGTCAAACTCCAGCAGCGGAATCTCGTGTTTGGTAATCATCGTGGACCCTCCCCGCTGTAAACAAAAGCGGGCCCCGAAGGGCCCGCGCTTACCACAGCCTAGTACCTGAACCGGTCCTGCGCGACAATGCCGGTCTTATGCCACTTGCGATCCCACAGCTGCATGATCTGCGTGTGCTTTGACTTCCGCAGCATGAACAGCCCCAGCAGCAAAACCGTAATGCCTATGCCCAGCGTGACATAGAAATCAAGCCCAAACTTAAGCTCCTGGGTTATGACTCCGCCATGCTCCATGTCCATGAACAAAAACGCCGAGAAATCGATAAGGAAATGGACGATGATGGTCGGCCAGATGCTCGCCGTGCGAAGAAAGACCGCACAGAAGAAAAAGCCGATGCAAGTGGAATAGAAGATCTGGTAGAGCGTCGAGCTAATTGCCGCGCCAGAAAACACGTTAAACCCGTGCACGCAGCCAAAGAGAACTGAAGTAATCAATGCGCACTTCATGATGGTGCCGCTGTCCTTGGCTGTGCGCATCCAGTTGCTGATGGGGATGCCGCGGAACAGCAGCTCCTCAAAGACTCCGGGCGCAAGCGCAAGCACCGCGCAGATGGGAATCGAGCTTATCTGCTTGCCCTCAATCAGGAACGAGAGCTTCATGGCTTCAAAGTCAAAGACATTGGTAAAAACATACGCATAAGCCGGGAGTGTCAGCAACAAACCGAAGCTTGACCACTCAAACATGCCGTCGAACTCGTCCCGGAATATGAACTGGAAGATGAGCGCCATCAGAAAGGCGACAACAATGGAAGCCCCCGCCTCAGCTAACCGACCGGTCATTCCCTCCATCGAGACACCAAAGCGTATGGCAACGACAAGCGTAGCAGTCACCAAGGCAAGGTCCAGCAAAATGTAGACAATCTCGGCGATGATGGGATGATCAAAAAGGATGTGCCGCTTCTGCGGTTTGGCTTCCGTCGTAGTGGAGTCAACACCTTGCATGTGCTTCATTTTTGCTCCTATGTGGTCGTTTGTGCTGTAATGTCAACATTATGCCGCAATGACCGTACATGTGTTAGAAGAATGACACGTAAGACTATTGAACTATTTATGCGTCGTAACGGTCGCGGTGATGCTGGTTGTCCAACCAGGACCTGACCCTTTTTGAGTCTGTCCCTTCAGAAACATCTTCATCCAGGTAGCACTTTGCCGTCTCTGGCCTCTCACTGGCAGAAGCAGCAGGAAGGAGACACCAGCTACAGACTATATTGATAG
>JAUNJR010000184.1 GCA_030533135.1 Coriobacteriales bacterium | reverse complement strand
TTTTCGTCGGGCTCGGGATTGTAGTAGCTGTCCGGCTCGGTGTAGCGGAAGGCGTACTGCTCGGGATACAGGGAGCAGATATGGTCCAGGACCTGCGGGAACGTCAAGTCGATCAGGTGCTCCTTGGGCCACGGATACGTTCCGTCGTTAGTGAGCGAGTGCTGGAGCTCGCCGACGCGCGTGGTGGCAGCGGGCGCCGGCGTGAGATCGAACTCGCCACGCGGCTCCTGCGGCTTCGCGACGCCACCCTCGAGGTACGCGTGCATGTAGTTGATGAACTGCGGGAAGACGATGCCCGCCTCGCCCACGGCCAGGTCGCGCGCCCAACGCGTCACCCATTCAAACGAAATGTAGCCATTGTAACCGGACGCCTGTAGCACGTCGAACATCTCGTACAGCGGCAGGTCGCCCTCGCCCATCATGCGGTACTCGATGTGGCCGTCCTTGACGACCGAGTCCTTTACCTGGCAATACTTCAGGTGATGGCCAAGGTTGGAGACGGTGGTCCTAGGGCTCTCACCGTTGAAGCGGTACGGATGATGCATGTCCCAAAGGGCACCGACGCTGTCCATGCCAACAGCGTCAAGCACATGCGCAAGGCGCGCGGTATCGGTGTACTCGGAGGTCGTCTCAACCAGAAGCGTGACGTCGTAGATGGACGCGATGTCACCCAGCTGCTGCAGCAGCTCAACGATGTAGTTGTCATCCACGAAGCCAACGGGGCGAATGTCGCGCGCCAGCAGCAGACGCACGTACGGGGTGCCCATGTCGCTCGCGAGCTCGATGTAGCGCATGACCTCGTTGATGACGTCTTCGCGGTTATCGACGTCGGTCAGCTCGCAATTTGACGAGAAGCACGGGATCTCAAGACCCAGGCGCTCAAGCTGCGCACGGGTGCGCGCGCGGCGGTTTGGATGGAAGGGCGGGGTGTCAGGAGCAAAGGGACGTCCCTGGACGCCGCGAATCTCGATGCCGTCAAAGCCCAGGTCCTTGGCCATGGGGTAGACATCGAGCCATGAGAATGACGGGCAGCCAATGGTAGAGAAGGCGAGCTTCATGAGGGGTGACCTCCGATAGGTTAGGGTGAGGAAAAGCGCCAAATCGGCCAGCAACAGGTTATGGGCGCCACCGCTTGCGCGCGGTAGCGCCTACAGAAGCAGGAGGCTTAAGGCGGCCGATGTAAAGGCAATAGTTTCCATGGGGAGGTTTATACCACCTTGTGTGCCATAACGGTGACAACGGCACGAGATATATACCGCCATGAAACACTGAGGTAAAAAGGGCAGTCCCCAAAAGGCCGTGGGACGTAAGGGATACTACCCGTTGTGCCACCCGGCGGGGGTGGGGCAAAGGGGGGTTTGCCTGAGGGCCCACGGGTTTGTTAGATCAGGCCGTCCTTCTTGTCGACCTTGGAGATCTCTGCGGCGGCAAGCTCCTCGTCACGCTTGCGAATGGCCACACGGCGAATCTTGCCGTTCACGGTCTTGGGCAGCTCGTCAACGTAGTCAATGATGCGCGGGTACTTGTACGGCGCGGTTTCGCGCTTGACGTAGCGCTGCAGCTCCTTGGTCAGCTCGGGGCTGGGGATGAAGCCGTCGTGCAGCACGATCGTCGCCTTGACGGCCTTGCCGCGCACGGGGTCGGGCACGCCTGTGACGGCGCATTCGCGCACGGCCTCATGCTGCAGCAGTACGCTCTCGATCTCGGTCGGGCCAATGCGATAACCGGAGCTCTTGATGACGTCGTCGTTGCGGCCCACGTACCAGAGGAAATCGTCCTCGTCGCGCCACGCCGTGTCGCCAGTGTGGTACCAACCGTCGTAAATGGCCTCCGCGGTCTTCTCGGGATCGCGGTAGTAGCCGATCATGATGCCCTCGGGACGATGCTCCTCGGGGTAGCGAATGCAAATCTCGCCCGTCTCGCCATCCTCGCACTCCGTCCCGTCATCACGCAGCACGCGAATGTCATACAGTGGCACGATCTTGCCCATCGAGCCAGGCTTGGGATGGCTACCGTTGAGGTTTGCCACCGTCAGCGGCGTCTCGGTCTGGCCGAAGCCCTCAAAGATGGTCAGCCCCGTGTGCTCCTTCCAGAAGTCATACAGGTCCGGATTGAGTGCCTCACCGGCCGTCGTGCAGTACACCAGCGAATTCAGGCGATACCGCTTGAAGTCAGCCTGCATCATCAGGCGATACATCGTGGGCGGGCAGCACAGCGTCGTCACGCCGTAACGATCGATCAGCGAAAGAATCTCGCCCGCATGGAAGCGGTCGAAGTCGTACGTGAAGACGCATGCTTCCATGGTCCACGCGCCATAGAACTTGCCCCACACGGCCTTGCCCCAGCCGGTATCAGCGATGGTGAAGTGCAGGCCGTCGTCGCCCACCACGTTATGCCACAGCTTTGCCGTGATGGTGTGGGCCAGCGCGTAGGTGTAGTCGTGAAGCACCATCTTGGGGTTGCCCGACGTGCCCGACGAGAAGTACATGATCATGGGCTCGTGGACCGTCGTGGGGATGCGACCCCAGAAGTCGCTCGCTGCGCGGACGCCCGCGTTGAAGTCAACCCAGCCCTCGCGGTGACAGGTGAGCTCGCACACGTGGTCGGGACCAGAGAGCGAACGATGGCGACTCGGCTCAAAGCTGGGCTCGCTTACAGCCAGACCAGCACCGCCAGCAGCGACGAGAATCTTAATCTTCAGATCCGGGCAGCTAGGAGCCACGGCGTCACAGACATCCGCGATAGCGCCAGCATCCGTGCATACAACTGCCTTGATGCCAGCTGCCTTCAGGCGGTACTCCAGGTCGTGCTCGCGCAGCATGAAGGTTGCCGGCACCAGAAGCGCACCAATCTTGTGCAGCGCCAGTGCGCAGATCCAGAACTGATAGTGCCTGCGGAGAATGACCAGCACGGCGTCGCCCTTGCGCACACCTTGCGCTACCAGGAAGTTTGCGCACTTGTCCGACCAAT
>JAUNJR010000183.1 GCA_030533135.1 Coriobacteriales bacterium | reverse complement strand
GACGTGAAGTTCTCGCCGTCTACGTCAAAGTGAAAGATGAGGGGCTCAGACATGGGCGGCCGTCCCTATGAGACCGTTTGTATACAGGATGCCACAGGCGTTGTACATGCGCTTATTTGACGCCATCACAACGATGCCGTCATCCTCTGCCATGGCAATCATGGCCTCGGTCGGCCTCTTGGAGCGGACGAACACGATGCAGACCATGTCCATCATCTCCGCCGTCCTGATGACCTGCGGGTTCGTAAGGCCCGTAAGCAGCACCGCCTGGTCCTTCACGTACATAAGAACGTCGCTCATCATGTCGCTTCCGCATGCGGAATAGACATCATGGTCGAGATACTCCTCGCAGCACAGAACCTCTGCGTCCAAAAGGTCCCTGATCTCAGAGATTTTCATTTTCTTCGTCCCTTTGCGCGTGGCGCGTGAGTTGGATTCGACGGTTAGTCAGCGTACTTAGCCAGGATCTTGTCCACGTCATCGGGAACGAGACGGCCATAGACCTCTTCGTTGACGGTCAGGACGGGTGCCAGGCCACAAGCGCCGATGCAGCGGCAAGCCTCGAGCGAGAACTTCTCGTCAGCGGTGCACTCGCCGACATCGATGCCCAGCTTCTCCTTGAGCTTCTCGAGAACATCGCCAGAGCCCTTGACGTAGCAGGCGGTGCCGAGGCAGACGGAGATGTTGTACTTACCCTTGGGCGAAAGGGCAAACTGCGCGTAGAACGTTGCAACGCCGTAGACCTTCTCCAGCGGCACGCCCATTCCGTCAGCAATCATCTCCTGAACTTCGATCGGGAGATAACCGTAGATGTCCTGGGCCTTCTGCATGACGACCATGACGTTGCTCTTGTCATTGCAGTTCTCTGCAATGACCGCCTTGAGCTGCGCTTCTTGCTCAGGCGTCCCCTTGAAGGGTAGGTTGCTGATCTTCTTTTGCATGGAATTGAACCCCCTTTGTTAGACAATTCTTGCAAAACCTGTAACAAGTAATTTTACCAGATTGATATGTGGTCATTTTGGTGCGAGAGCGACGAGCAGGGTATACGCAAATGCGCGGGCCGCCCTTCACGAGCGGCCCCTACTTAGGATGTCATCGATGAAATGCCGTCAATCAGACACCGTTCCGTGCAGTCGGCGGCATCTCTGACGGTCAATTCAAACTCTTCTGCGAAAGTCCCCTTCAGCTGACGGAGCGCCCAATCAGCCACGGACATCTTCCCGGGCGGGCGACCAATGCCAAACCGCACGCGAGAAAAGTCGCGAGTCCCCAGCTTGTCAGCAATGGAGCGTAGGCCGTTGTGCGCATTGAGTCCGCCGCCCCATTTCGCGCGAACCTCGCCTGCAGGCAGGTCAACCTCATCATGAATAACCAGCAGTTCAGCAGGGTTAATGCGCTCTGCACGCATCAGCTTGGAAAGTGGCCCGCCCGAGGTGTTCATGTAGCTTTGCGGCTTAGCAAGCAGCACCGACCGTGACTGGCCGTCAGACGCACGCACCGTGATGGTTGCCACAAGGCAGCCCGCCTGATCCTTCCAGTAGCGGACACCGTGCCGCGCGGCAAGCTCGTCAACCGTAGCAAAGCCAGCGCTGTGACGCGTACGGGCATAGTCAGCTCCCGGATTGCCCAGACCACAAACGAGTCGAATCGGCTGCGGTTGTGACGATTTAGGCATGACGGTCCTTTCTCTGGCTGGCAGAGCCTCAGACGATGGGGCATCCCCCTATCGGTTTGCCTTGAGCGTGGCGAAGAGCTTGGTGTTGTGGCGCTTTACGTACGAGATAAGCTTGCCCTCACGGTATGCGAGCTCTACGTTTCCAGCTTTGATGGGCGCGATCATGGCCTTGAGCATACGCGTGCGCGGACGTGCGACGGCGGCGGCCAAACGCGCATTGTCAGAGGTGATCATGGTACGGATGAGCTCGCGCTTCTCGCGCGGAGAAAGGTCACACTGCGGGTTGCAGACATTCTCGATACAACCGACCAGGCGCTCGATATAGCGACGCTGGATCATCTCCATGCTGGCGGGGTCACCAGAGAGCCCCCAGTGCTCATAGAGGTCGAGCATCCAACCATGCTCTTCTTCGCGCTTGTCATACATGTCCGGACGCCAACGGGCGGTCTCGGACTCGCTACGCTGCCGGATGAAGTGGTAATAAGGCTGCTCGGTGATCCCGACACGCTCGACATCGCGGATGAAGTCCAGCACGTAGGGGAAGTCGTCCCAGAATGTGGGGCGGAAGCGCAGGTTCAGCTGCTCGATGCGCTCACGCAGGAAGAGCTTGTTCCACGGAGAATAGAGCTGGTTCCTGTCAAAAAGCTGCCACGCTCCTGCACGAAACTCCTGCTGCGTCAGATAGATATGGCTGGGGCACCCTTTGATCTCGGTATAGAACTCGTTGTCCTTGCCGTAGTAGGTGTCGATATAGAATGCCGAGATGGCCAGCTCGAGGTGGTTGTCCTCGGCCATCGCAACCATATCCTGCAGGGTGTTTGGCTCAGTCCAGTCGTCTGCATCCATGAACATGACGTACTTGCCACGAGCACGGTCCAGCGCATAGTTGCGTGCCGCAGGCGCCCCGCCATTGGGCGTGTGGTATACGTTGATGCGGATGTCACGTGCCGCTATGGAATCAAGAATCTGACCCGTGCGATCGGTTGAGCCATCATCAACCACAAGCAGCTCGAAATCACTAAACGTTTGTGTCTGCAAGCTTTGAACGGCACGACGAACGTAGCCGTCCACATTGTAGGCCGGCATGATGACTGAGACCTGTGGTGTTCTGGGTGTCACGCGCTGCTGCTCCTTGGATACATTACGTTTCAGCGTGCTGAAACGCATTATCCCCTTGCAAGGTGTTATTTGGGGTTGTCACAGCCAAGTGATATGCGAATTCGCCATTTTCACAGACAACCCGCCCCAGGCGGCGGAACCGGACAGCGGAGACGGGCCCTTTCGGGACAGCGGGGA
>JAUNJR010000182.1 GCA_030533135.1 Coriobacteriales bacterium | reverse complement strand
TGCTAGCGCTCCGCATTGGTGCAGTTCTGCCAATGGTATGCTACCGACACGGACGCAAGGGAGGTAAACACATGGCACATAGCACCACGTTCAACATCTCGCGAAGGACGCTGCTTGCCGGTGTGGCAGGCACAATCGCACTCGCAGGCGCGGCATGCGGAGCGACTGCGAGTGATGCACAGCAAAACCCCTCGCCAGCCGAAGAAATGGCGGACTCAAGGCCGCCCGTGTACAGCTTTGACATGCATGCCGACACGATCGACGTCTTGGGTATGAGGTCGCACGCACCTTATGCGAACTTCAACAACAAGTTCTCGGGCAGCCTTGTGGACACCAACGCCCAAATATCGGCCAATCGCATGGGAGGAGTGCGCTGGGCACAGTGCTACGCCATCTGGATCCCCGACGCAGAGGGCGACGAGCAGGCAGACATTCCGGCCATCGAGTGGTACCGCGAGGGCGTCGCGTGGTTCAAGCAGCAGATGGAGGAGCAGCGTGACACGTTCACGCAAGTGCGTAAGTTCTCCGATATCCCATCCATCTTGGACGAAGGCAAGGTGGCGGCAATCCTCACGGTCGAGAATGCGGCGTGCCTTGACGCCGGGCTTGAAGTCGTAGACGAGTTTGAGCAAGATGGGGTGCTCATCGCGGGAGTCACATGGAACTACAAGAACGTTCTTGGGAGCGGAAACGTGCACCCTGATCAAGGGCTCTCGCAGCTGGGCAGGGACTACATTGCCGCGCTCGAAGAACATGGGATCGTGGCCGACGTGTCCCACCTGAACGAGAAGGGCTTCTGGGAGCTTGATGAGATCGCGACCAAGCCCTACGTGGCCACGCACTCAAACGCGCGCTCCGTGTGCAACCACCTGCGCAACCTTACCGACGAGCAGTTTGGCGCCCTGACGGCGCGCGGCGGCGTGGTAGGCCTCAACTTCCATGAGGGCTTCGTGCGCGAGGGTGGGTATGCCTACACCTTTGACGAGCTGTCCGCCCACGTTGACCACTGGCTCAGCCTAGGCGGCGAGGACCACATTGCCCTTGGCTCCGACCGAGACGGGGCCGACGTCCCCACATGGCTGGCCGACTGCTCGGGCCAGCAAGCGTTGTTCGAGCGCTTCGAGGAGCGCTTTGGCCTCGACGTGACGCGCAAGCTCTTCTACGAGAACGCGCTGAGGTTCTTTAGCTCCATCTCGTAGCTACCCCTGATGGCGACAAGCAGCATGACGCTTACCCGCAAGTCCCATACAGCATGACGGAGGCCGCCGCTGCAAGCAACTGCAACGGCGGCCTCCGCAGTACGTGGATTTCGAGCTTCACCCGCCATGCTCTAGCGCACTTCTCAGCCTACGCGAGGAAGACCATGAGAACTGCTTTTGACTCTGGTGAGCGGTACGCGCTTAAAGTGGGATGCCCCCCATGAGACACCAAACCCACTCGATGATTGCTAGGGCTCACCTCAAGACGCGAAAGCCAAGCCGCCTAGCTCCGCCTGAGCCTCACCACGATGGTGTTCAGGTAGTCGAGTGCACCGGCCTCGACGGCAGCGCGATCACCTGCGGCGTATTCGTTGTCGCAAGCAATCCAGTCAGCCCACGCCTCATGCGTGCATTCCATCTCGTGCATATCCACGATCTCGGCTTCCTCGGTCTGCTCGAAATTCGCTCGCCACCAGTCGATGTCGTGCATGTAGTCGAGCTGCTCAGGAGTCCAGGACGCGAGCAGGCAGGCGGGCAGGTCATCGTGGCAGTCGCGAACCATGCCGGGGATGGCAAAGAGAAGCTCGCCGCTCCGCTTGACGAGCGGCAGCAGGTGCTCGCCCAGATACTTGGGGTCGCGGCCGAAGTAGTTGTAGGAGTCGACGCTCACGACGGCGTCGAAGAATCCCTCAGCGAAGGGCAACGCCGTCGCGTCGGCCTTGAGCGGAATGATCTGCCGATTGGTGAGGCCGCACTCCTCAAAGAAGCGCATGTTGTCGGACGGGTTGCTCCAAAGGTCAGCAGCATATACGACGAAGCCGTACTCATGCGCCATGAGGGCGCTCGTGAGCCCGGCACCGCTTCCGAGGTCGAGCACGACGGACCCTGCCGGGATATCCGCGCAGCTCAAAAGCTCCTCGCAGAGCTTGAGCGGGTTTGGTCCCATGCTGCGCTCGCGCATGGTTGATGGTGGGAAGGTGTTTGCCTTCGGGAAGTTCATGATTGTGTCCTATTCCGTGTGAATCCGTTACGTCAGAAGGGATTCGGAACGCAGCAAACCTAGGGCAGCCTACGTGCCCTTTTCAAAGAGTTAGGTTCTAGCGTTCCCTACAGAACAATGACCAAAAAGACATCCCCTTGGATGGCCGTCGCCTGAGGCCCCATGCCCCATGCGTTGCGAGAATCATAGCATGACTGAGCCGATTATTACCACGACCCAGTGGCGCCACCGTCCTTGTGCTCTTCGGGTTGCTCCGGCACGGGGCGATTAATCAACTCTTTGAACGGGCCTATCCCGATCCCGCCGTCTATCCCCTCAAGATTCTCTTTGTCGAGCTCAGCCTCGTTCTCGGGCTCAACTTCTTCGGTGGGGTTCTGCTTGATGTCATCGGTCGTCATTGCAGTCCTCCTCTGCTTTCGGGCGACTCCTTTCGTCTGGTTATAGGTATATGTGTTTGCTCTGATAGCGATAACCTTTTATATCTCCGCTGCGGACAACAATGCGGTCTAGCTCAGCTAGTAGAGTTGTTGGGTGCGTCGCTTTAGGAAGGAATCGGGCATCTCCCGCAAACACGAAAGGCGTCACGGGCATCGTCTTCACGCCCGTGACGCCATTTCACGAGAAGCTTGGTGACGTCATAACGTCACCTGCTGTATTAGTCCAGGTCCTCGCCGTTGGACTTGATGACCTTCTGGTACCAGAAGTAGGAGTCCTTGAGCGAGCGCTTGAAGGTGCCCTGGCCGTAGTCGTTTGCGTCGACGTAGATCTGGCCGTAGCGCTTCTTCATCTCGCCCTCGCCGTTGGAGA
>JAUNJR010000181.1 GCA_030533135.1 Coriobacteriales bacterium | reverse complement strand
GTCACGACCACGCGCCAGCGATGGCCATGCAAGTTCTCGCACTTGCCGTAGTAATCCGTCAGAAAGTGCGCGCTGTCAAAGGCAGCCTCAGTCTGCAGGCAGTACATAGAACCCTGGTTCATCATCCGTTCCTTTCTCGCGTGACTCCGTACACCTGTTATCGACACGGACTCCCTAACCACGAATCGGGTGAACGTACTATGTCCAGAGCCACAGCATGAAGGCGATGGCAATGCCAAAGCCCACTATGTACACCATGCCAATCGAGAGCGCGGCCTTGAGCACCCCCAGAATCACCATTACACGCTCTTCAGAGCTCTGCAACTCATCAGAGAAGTCGCGGGAAGGCGTCGGAACGGGAGCCTCGCGCTCGCGGTCCCGCCGAGGAAGCAGCAAAGAGGGACGCCGCACGTCGCCCATATCGGCAATCGTGCGGCCGTCGTCCTCAAAGGTGTCAGTCTTGCGTGCCATTACTCGTCGTACAGGTGGCACACCACGTAGTGGCCAGGCTCGATCTCGCGCTGCTTGGGAGCCTCGTGCTTGCAGCACTCCATGCAATGCTTGCAGCGCGTATGGAACTTGCAGCCCGCAGGTGGGTCAGCCGGCGACGGGATGGAGCCCTCCAGCACGATGCGGTTCATCTTGACATCCGGATCGGGGATGGGGATGGCCGAGAAGAGCGCCTGCGTGTAGGGATGCAGCGGGTTGGCGAAGATGTCCTTCTTCTCGCCGTACTCCACCAAGTTGCCCAGATACATAACACCAACTGTGTCGGAGATATGCTCAACGACCGACAGGTCGTGGCTGATGAAGAGATACGTCAGCTTCCGCTGCTCCTGCAGGTCCTGCAGCAGGTTGATGATCTGCGCCTGAATGGAGACGTCAAGCGCGGACACGGGCTCGTCGCAGACCACGAACTCAGGGTTGAGCGCGAGGGCACGCGCGATGCAGATACGCTGGCGCTGGCCACCAGAGAACTCGTGCGGGTAGCGCTCCTTCTGGAAGGCCTGCAGACCGCACTGGTCCATGACCTCGTCAACATAGTCGTCAAGTTGGTTCCTCGGAACCAGGTTGTGCTCACGAACGGCCTCGCCAATGATCTCACCAACGGGCAGGCGCGGGCTCAGGCTGCTGAAGGGGTCCTGGAAGATAATCTGCATCTTGGTGCGCAGATGACGCAGCTCCTCGTGGCTGAGGTCGTAGACCTCCTGGCCGTTGAAGAGCACGTCGCCACCGGTCTTGTCACCCGTCAGGCGAAGGATGGTGCGACCCGTCGTGGTCTTGCCGCAGCCAGACTCGCCCACCAGACCCATGGTGGTACCGCGCTTCAGGTTGAACGTCACGCCATCAACGGCCTTGACGTTGCCAACCACGCGGTTCATGAAACCACCCTTGATGGGGAAGTACTTCTTCAGGTCCCTCACCATGAGAATGTATTGCGGATCGTACGCAAGCGGCTCCGAAGCCGTGGTCTCCGCGGTCTTCACGTCAGCACTCATTCCGCGACACCTCCCATACCAAACGCACTCATATCGTCCTTGCCGTCAGCGGCGGCCTCGGCACGGTACTCATCGTAGTAGCGGTAGCAGCTCACCTTGTGAGTGTCGGACAAGCTAATCTCTTTCGGATATGCCCCGTTGCAGGCACCAAGGCAGCGGTCACAACGGTCCCGGAAGTAGCAGTAGTTGGGCATGTTGATGGGGTTGGGAACCTTGCCCGGAATCGAGAAGAGCTTCTCAACTTCACGCCCAACAACCGGCTTGGATGCCATGAGGCCGATGGTGTAGGGATGGGACGGATGGTGGAAGATGTCCTCCGCCGTTCCCTTCTCGACGACGCGGCCTGCGTACATGACGACGACGTAGTCAGCCATCTCGGCAATAACGCCCAGGTCATGGGTGATGAGCATGATGGACGAGTTGATGCGGTCCTTCAGGTTGCGCAGCAGGTCAAGAATCTGCGCCTGAATGGTCACGTCAAGGGCCGTCGTGGGCTCGTCAGCAATGATGATCTTGGGGTTGCAGGCCAGTGCCATAGCGATCATGATGCGCTGACGCATGCCGCCCGAAAGCTCGTGCGGGAACATCTCGCAAACGCCCTCGGCGTTGGCGATGCCGACCATCTTGACAGCCTCAATGGTGCGCTGGCGAATCTCTTCCTTGGTCTTGCCCTCGCCATCATGCAGGGCGATGACCTCATCCACCTGGTCGCCGATGCGGAAGACCGGGTTGAGCGACGTCATGGGCTCCTGGAAGATCATCGAGATCATGTTGCCACGCAGGTGCTGCATATGCTCCTGCGTGATCTTGGAGATGTCATACGCCTTGTCGCCCAAGTTCAGGCGAATCTCGCCAGAAACAATCTGGCCCTGTGGACGCTGCAGCAGCTGCATGAGCGACAGCGACGTAACGGACTTGCCGCAGCCAGACTCACCCACGACGCCCACGGTCTTGCCCTGCGGGACTTCAAAGGACACGCCGTCAACCGAATGAACGGTACCGGAGTCAGTGAAGAAGTACGTATGCAGGTCATCAAACTCCACCGCGTTAGCGGGGTCGTGCATGGTGGTGAGGAACTCGGACTCGGACACGCCCTTGCGCTTCCACTTCTTCTCGAGCTCACCCGTGATCTTGCGGTTAGCCTTCGAGATCTTGCGGGACTCGGCAGCGCTCAGGTAGCCATCGCCACCAGACTTCTTATCCTTCTTGAAAAGTGCCATGTTGCTCGCCTCCTTACCGCTTCATCTTGGGGTCAAAGGCGTCACGCAGACCATCGCCCACCAGGTTGAAGGCAAGCACCGTGGCCAGCAGGCACACGCCTGCCGGAATCCAGATGAACCAGTAGTTGGTGAGGACGTAGGTGTCGTTGACGTCGTTGATGATGTTGCCCCACGAGGCGAACGGGAACTTGACGCCGAGGCCGAGGAACGACAGGGTGGCCTCGGTAATGATGGTGGAGCCCAGGCTCATGGTCATGGTGACGATGAGCTGCGGGATCACGTTGGGGAT
>JAUNJR010000076.1 GCA_030533135.1 Coriobacteriales bacterium | reverse complement strand
CGAGCCCGGCGGCTCCATCCGCGACGACAACGTGATCGAGACCGCCGACAAGTACGGCATCGCCATGTGCTTCACCGGCATGAGGCTCTTCCACCACTAAGTTCTGGATTTACGGGACAAATAATGTTCACTTTTGGGGTGTTGGCGCAGGTCAGCACCCCTTTTTCTTCCCGTCAGCATGGCTGGGCGTTTCAGGCACCCGAACGTAAAGCGCGTCCAAGCCACCACGCAGTGCGCAGGTGAGCGGCCAGAAACGAAGCTGTCAAACCCGTCTTCGGGAGACGTGTACGAGGATGGCCCTCCCCTACCAGTGCGTGTAGGCCGTCGGGCCGATGCTCGCGGACAATGGTTTCGGCCCCTCCACAGCGACCGCCCAGCGCGACCCAGGAGGACGGGCGAACCTGCCCCATGACCATCCGACGACCGACCAAAAAACGCGATACTGTGAACAAAAGGGCCCTCTTAGCACCCTCCTCAACCAAAAAACGCGATGCTGTGAACGCATTCTGCGTATAAATCGCCGAATACCGTTCATACCATTGCGTTTTATGGTCACGAGTGGGCCTTTTGGCCCCCTTTTGTTCACAACGTCGCGTTTTTTGGTAACCGTCCAACGAGACCCCGCCACCGCAGGGACAAAATGGCGGTTGTTTGCGTGCTTATCTGTATTTGTTGCTTACACGTGGACGCAGACTCACGCGCTTCTCCGCGCTTGTTCCCGCACGGCTGGAATCCCGCGGGTCGAAATCGTAGGTACGCCATCGGGGTTATCCGGAAACACCTTTTGTCCCACACGTCAGATCTGGCCACAAAACGAAAGAGGTGCCCTGACTAGCAATGCCAGCCAGGGTACCTCGCCTTTATTCAACGGCATGGTTTCCCAAAGAGTGCCTTATTCGTTATCCAGGTCAAAGATCTTGATGCATACGCCTCCAGGAGCGGGATGACCTTCCGCACGGAAGTGCGCACGGTGAAAGTATGGCGCCAACGTTGGGCTATCCGTCATGAACGTGGGCGTGGCATGAAATGGTGACGGACTGCTCCCCCGCTCAAAGTAAGCGTTGTTCTCCACGTACAGGTGGCAAGGCAAACCTGCATCATCTGTGCCTTCAATCACATACCGAGCGCACATGTGGCGCACACCCGCAGCATCCGTCACCTGCACGTCCACGCCACCAGGTCGCACACCGCCAGAGATGATGCCTGTGGCTTCACCAGCAAATGGAATCATGGTCACCTTACCGTTGCTGGTATCAAACGAGGTGCAGTCCTCACGGTTGATGCTTACGGCGATCTCAAGGATAGGCTTGACGGGCATGGGGCCTCCTCAATTAGGTTGGTCGCTCTCCTTCGATGATACGTCGCAAGGTTCAATTGGTCGATTGGAGGGCGCCCGAAGGGACAACTAAGGTGTAGAAAGCAAATTCGGGGTCAATTGAGGCGCTCCGCCTCGACAAACGTCAAAGCCTCGTCAATAAATTGCTGCTCAAGCAAGCAATACTGAACTACGAGGTCATCGGGATTGATGAACTCAGCCAAGTCCTCTGCGGGCACGAAGCCCGAGCACACCATCTCGACCTCTTCGGTGGCGATCCAAGCGCGTACGACAGCAGGACCGCCCCATTCAGGAATCTCGGTCATCCCTTTACGGCAGGACTTGATGTATTTTGCCCAGGCGACAATGCCTGCAGGATTCGCTTCAAAACGCAGCCCAAAGGGCTTTCCCTTGAGCACCTCCGAAGCGGCAAGGACCGTTTCGCCCCATGCAACCCAAGGGATGCAGCCCTCATTAAAGTCAAAAACGGAGACCATGGGCTCACCTCCCATACGGCGGGCTCTTGACGCCGCTCTGCGACAAGCCACCTCGTAGTCATTCGTAAGATAGAAGCCGCACCCCAGGTCGGCAAACCCCGTGTTGTGAGAAACATCTGGCCTCTCGATGGCGGCATTGGACCCGTGGTAGAGGCGTATGTTCTTCGATTCCATTGGCCCTCCTAAAGGAGCAAGCCTGGCCACCTTTACGCTGGCCAGGCTTACCTTCGTTAACGACAGGGGCATCCCTCTTGCATCGATTTGCTATGCCGTCCAGCGAGCAAGCTCCTCATCGGTGGCAAGTACGCTGTGCGTGCCCTCAAGCAGATGCTCAGTCCCCTTCGCGTAGTCCACGCCCTCGGCCACACGATCATACGGCACGGAGACGCGGCGCTTCTCCACCTCGGGGTTGGGCAGCGGAACGGCGGAAAGCAGGCTCTTGGTGTACGGGTGCACCGGATTAGCAAAGATTTCCTCGGTAGTGCCCGTCTCGACCATATAGCCCAGATGCAGCACACCAATGCGGTCTGAGATGTATTTGACCATCGACAAATCATGCGCGATAAAGAGATAGGCGCAGCCCGTGCTGTCCTGAATGTCCTTCATCAAGTTCACGACCTGAGCCTGAATGGAGACGTCCAAGGCCGAGATGCATTCGTCAGCAATGATGAGCTTGGGGTTCATAATGAGGGCTCGGGCAATGCCCACGCGCTGGCGCTGACCACCTGAGAACTGATGCGGATAGCGCTCAGCATGAGCCTGCGAGAGACCAACCTTGTCGAGCATGGCGGCAACCGCGTCGTCACGCTCCTTCGAACTCGCAAAACGGTGATGGATGTCCAGGCCCTCGCCAATGATATCTCCCACCTTCTTGCGCGGGTTCAGACTGCTCATGGGGTCCTGGAAGATCATCTGCATGTCTTCACGCAGCATCTTCTCGGTCGAGCGGTCCAGCTTGCCGGCAATCTCCTTGCCCTCAAACAGGACGCTTCCCGACGTCGGGTTATACAGACGAATGATGCTGCGCCCAATGGTGGTCTTGCCCGAACCACTCTCGCCGACCAGGCCGTACGTCTCGCCAGGATAGATGTCAAACGAGACGCCGTTCACAGCCTTGACGGTGAACGTACGAGAGACGCGGAAATGTTGGGTCAGGTCCCTGACCTTCAGCAGTGGCTCACTCATAGGTATGCCTCAGCCTCCTTCCGCGAACGCGCGATGCGTGTCTTGAGCTCATCCGGCATTTCTACCTTGGGGGCATTGGGGTGCAGCAGCCAAGTGGCGGCATAGTGGGTGTCGCTCACCTTGAACATAGGCGGGTCAATCTTCTCGTCAATCGCCATGGCATAGGCATTGCGGGCGGCAAAGGCGTCGCCCACGGGCTCATGCAGCAAGTTGGGAGGACTACCCGGAATGGACGCCAGACGGTCGTCGTCGGTCTCAAGATCTGGCATTGCCGCCAACAAACCCCAGGTATAGGGGTGCTTGGGATCATAGAAAATCTCGTTGACGTTGCCGACCTCAATAATCTTTCCTGCATACATGACGTTGACGTAGTCAGCCACCTTGGCAACAACACCAAGGTCGTGCGTGATGTAAATGACCGACAGGCCCAGTCGCCGCTGCACATCCTTGATGAGCTCAAGAATGCGCGCCTGAATGGTGACGTCCAGAGCCGTCGTAGGCTCGTCACAGATAAGGATGTCTGGGTCGGATGCCAGCGCGATAGCAATGACCACGCGCTGACGCATGCCGCCGGACAGCTGGTGCGGGTAGTTCTTCATGCGCTTCTCGGCATCGGTGATGCCGACCAACTGAAGAAGCTCAAGCGCACGGGCATGAGCCTGCGCCTTATCACCCTTCTTATGTAGAAGGATGCCTTCCATGATCTGCTTGCCAATCGTCATGGTGGGGTCAAGGCTTGTCATGGGGTCCTGGAAGACCATGGCGATACGGCTACCATTGATGGTGCGACGCAGCTCGCGCTTGTCCATAGCAAGAAGGTCCACGACCTTCTCGGTCCCGTCATCCCCCTTGTAGCGATAGAGGATCTGGCCGCTGTTGACAGTCGCGTTTCCATCCAGAAGGCCCACAGCCGCCTTTACCGTGACCGACTTGCCCGAACCGGACTCGCCCACGATAGCTACCGTTTCGCCCTTCTGCAGGTCAAGATTGACGCCACGAATGGCATGGACCACGCCCGCATTGGTACGGAAGGATATGTCCAGGTTGACAAACTGCAGAATTGCGTTTTCGTTCATCTCCATGTCCATACCTCCTTACATATCCTCGAGCTTGGGTGCCAGCGCCTCGCGGAAGCCGTCACCAATGAAATTGAAGCCAAGCATCTGCAGCGCCAGCACAATGATGGGCGGCAGAATCTGGTACGGCAGCGTCGTGATGTTATTGAAGCCGCTCTCGATCAGGGAGCCCACGGAGCACTGCGGCAGCATGATGCCGACGCCAACAAACGAAAGGAAGGCCTCCGTAAAGATTGCCGTGGGGATGGAGAACATCATCTGCGTGATGATCGGGCCGATGGTATTGGGCAGAATCTGCTTAAAGATGATGTGCATGCTGTGCGCGCCGAGGGTGCGGCTTGCCAGCACGTATTCCTGTTCCTTGATGCGCAGCATCTCGGCACGAGCAATCTTGCTCATACCAATCCATTCGGTCAGGAGCAGCGCCACGATGACGAGCCTCATACCCTTAGGCATGAAGATGGCCAGCACCGACACGATGACCAGGCGCGGCACTGAGTTGGCAACCTCGACGATACGCTGCATGACGTTGTCAACCGCACCGCCAAAGTAGCCGGAGATAAGGCCGTAGCTCATGCCGATGATCATGTCGATGAAAATGGTCACGAAGGCAATGATGAGCGAGATCCGAGCACCCTGCCAGGTACGGGTCCACAGGTCGCGGCCAAGGTCGTCGGTACCAAAGAGGAAAATGCGGTCATCAAACGGGCCGTCTCCACCCAGTCCCAGTTGAGGCGCAATACCACGTGCCACGACTTCTTTGCCCGTCTCGTCAACATAGCTGACGATATCGCGATAACTATACGGGCTGAGGATGGGACCAAAGATAGCCAGCAGGATGATGGCCCCCACGATAATGAGGCCAGCTACCGCACGGCGGTTGCGGAAGAAGTGGATAACTACGCCACGCCAATAGCTCATGGAGGCGAAGTTCTTGTCGGTCGTGATGTCGCGGTCCGTCAAGAACTTGAAGTCGTCTGCGGTGGGAACGTAATCCACAGTAGTTCCGTCGCCATATACGCTCTGCGCCACTACTGGTCACCTCCCTTGCCGGAAGCCACGCGAATACGCGGGTCAAGAATACCGTAGAGGATGTCAACCACCAGCATGATGCCAATGTAGAGCGCGGAGTACAGGATGCCCAGCGCCAGCACGTAGTTGTAGTCGACGCCTTCGCCTGCGATAGCGTCAACCATCAGCTTACCAATGCCGTTGATGCCGTAAATCTTCTCGACAACGAGGGCTCCGGTCAGCAGATCAACCACCAGCGGTGCCAGCACCGTCACGATGGGAATCAGGGCGTTGCGCAGGATGTGCTTGAGCACCAAGGTGCTGCCGTACATGCCCTTGCTCTCAGCAAGGTGGACATAGTCCGAGTCCATGACTTCGACCATCTCGTTACGTGTGAAGCGAGCCACCGTAGACATGGTGAAGAGCGACAGCGAAACAGCCGGCAAGATGGACGAGTACAGGAATCGCGAGGCATCAAAGAAGTACGGGAAAACCTTGATCTTGTACGAGAAGAAATACTGCAAGAAGATCAGGAAGACATAACCCGGCACGCATACGCCCAAAATGGAGAACACCGTACAGAATCCGTCGATGAACGTGCCCTTGTTGAGCGCCGCCGTGATGCCCAGCAGCAAACCGACCGCCGTACCGATAAGAATGGCCAGGCCACCAATCTTGAAGGAGTTCTGAATGCAGGCGCCAAGCACCGTCTTGATGGGAGCGCCGTAATAGAGCGATGTGCCCTTGCCAAAATCTCCGTGTGCAAGACCGGCCATATAGCGTCCAAACTGCACCAGAATTGGGTCATCAAGGCCCATCTCGGCACGCTTGTTAGCAATTTGCTCAGCACTCATACGCTCAGACGGGAAGGGGTTTCCCGGCATGATGCGTACGAGCACGAACAGCACGAAGATAATTAGTAGCAGCGTGGCAAGCGCAAGCCCTATGCGTTTGAGGATGTACTTTGCCATGGATACTCTTCCCTAAAGAAAAGGGCATCGGGGCGGACGCATCCGACCACTCCGATGCCCAAGGTTACCTGTGCCAGGATCGCTTATGCGAGGGTGGCGTTCTTGTAGACGCGGTTCAGAGCGACCGGGTGGAACTCGATGCCCTCAGCACCAGCGCTGATGAGGTTAGCGTTAGCCTTGGTGTAGAGCGGGGCGATGACGGCCTCCTGCATGACCAGGGTCTCGGCGTCATACATTGCCTGCCAACGAGCATCGTAGTCGCTGATGTAAGCACCGGTGGTGCAGTCGGCGATGAGCTTGTCGTACTCGGCGTTGCTCCAGAAGCCGTAGTTGTTGGAGTTGTTGGTGATCCACATGCCCAGGTAGGTCATGGGGTCAGCGTAGTCCGGCCCCCAGCGGGTCAGAGCGACGTCGTAGTTGTCGTTCTGCATCTTGTCGAGACGCTCGGCCTTGGTCATGCCCTGGAGGTTCAGGGTGACGCCGGCGAGGTTGCCCTCGACCTGCTCCTTGATGGCCTGAGCGACCTTGGTGACCTCGTCGCCCTCGTTGTTGCCATAGATGAGGGTGAACTCGAAGGCGTCCTTGCCGAGCTCCTTCTTGGCAGCCTCGTAGTAGGCCTGAGCCTCTTCGGGACGATAGCCGATGAAGTCAGCGAACTTGGTCTGGTCGCCAGAGAAGTCCTCACCGGTGGTTGCGCTAGCAGCAAACTGAGGCGGAACGGCGGTGTAGGTAGCAAGGGAGCCGTCCATGACGTAGTTGTCCACGAGGGACTCACGGTCGATGGAGTTGGAGATGGCAAGACGCAGGTTCTGGTTGCCAAGCATGCCACCCTGAGCGTTCTTCTCGGTCTGGGAGAAGGAGAGGTACCACATGTAGCCAGCGCCGGTGACCTTGAGGTTCTGGGACAGCTCGGAGTCGGCCTCGGCGTCAGCAACCTGCTGGCCGGAGATGACGGCGACGTCCAGGGAGCCGTTCTTGAAGGCGGTCAGGGCGTTGTCGGAGGAACCGACGACCTGATAGGTGATGCCCGCGAGCTTGACACGGTCGGCATCCCAGTAACCAGGGTTCTTGGTCACGGTCAGGTTGGCGGTGCCAGGCAGATAATCAGAGAGCACGAAGGCGCCGCAGGACAGGAAGGTCTCCGGGCTGGTGCCATAGGTGCCGTCATCGAGGCTGTTGTAGAACTCCTCGTTGATGGGATAGAACGTGGGGAAGTACATGAGCGAGGGGAAGAAGGACACGGGAACCTCAAGCTCGACCTGGAGGGTCTTGTCATCAACGGCGGTGACGGCCAGGGTGGAGGTGTCGGACTGCTCGCCAGCGATGATGGCGGCGGCGCCCTTGATGTTGCCGATCTCGTCCATCATGTAGGCATACTCGCCAGCCAGCTCGCAAATGCGGCGCCAAGCGAAGACGAAGTCGTTGGCGGTAACGGGAGTGCCGTTGTTCCAGCTGGCATCGCGCAGGTGGAAGGTGTAGACGGTGCCGTCATCAGAGACGTCGAAGGTCTCGGCAAGCGCGGGGATAGCTGCGCCGTCGGCGTCCATCTGCATGAGACCGTCGATGCAGTCGGCGATGACCTCGAAGGAGTCACCGTCGGTAGCAAGGTTGGTGTCAAGGGACATCACGTTAGTAGCAAGCATGACGCCCAGGTTCTTGCCGTCAGCTGCAGCCTCGCCACCGGCAGAGGAGCCGGAGCTGGAGCCGCCACCGCAGGCAGCCAGGAACAGGGAAGCTGCTCCACCTGCTGCGCCGAGGAAAGAACGACGGTTCAGGTTCTTCATACGATTTCACATCCTTTCAGATGGTTCCTCCATGCTCTCCCACCGGAGGAACGACACAACTGCGACTTGGCTACCATAGAGCACCGCGCTTCCATGGGAGCCAACGACTGCGGTTCTGAAATCAATTCTTATTGAAACAAGCGGTGTTAAGGACTTCTTAAGCGCGAATTGGAGGGGATGCCCCCTGAGTCGGAGCCGACTCAGGGGGCATCCCCTCCAATTCACAGGTGTCTCGTACGCCGTACTAGACCAGCTTACCGTTGCAGTGGTCAATCATGTGTTGAATCATCTGAGCTTCCCAACCGACGTAATCACGCTTACGCTGCACCAACGTGCCGTCAACAAGCTCGTCAAACGAAACCTTAACCTTGTTGTAGCGGGTGACCTTGACCGGCTCTTCAAGCGTGAGGCACGTCTCGACGGCCTTTGAGGCCTGGAGGCCCATCATCAGGCGCGGATTGTACATGACATGCGCATTGCCATCGTCGTCCATCCACACGACAACGGACTTGGCCACACCAATCTGATTGGCTGCGAGGCAAGCGGCGTCCTCGAGCGACTTGAGGGTATCTACCAGGTCCTCAGCAAGAGCAGCGTCATCCGCCGTTGCCTTCTCACAGCGCTGGGACAGGATTGCCGTATCTTTCACGAGATCCTTAATCATGCGTAGTTCCTTTCATACTGATGCTGTGTGCCCTGCTTTTTTTGCATGGCTATTCTAGGTATCGGTCCCGCAATTGCGCAAGAGTTGCCTCATCAAGACCAAACTCGTCTGCAAAGTACGCCTCGCGCGTGGGGTAACGCTCGTCGACAGTCTCGAAGCAGGCTCGCAGGTTTTCTTCCTGAACCCCATTAATCAGGGCCCATCGCTTGCGCCTGTCGAGGTCAAGATCTGGTGGCATTTGGTCTGGGGTCATGTTGATAATGGCGCTTCGATACTCGTTCGTCAGGAGGAACTCCTGCACTATTATCCCGTCCGATACCCCCAGCAACATGAGGAGCAGGGCCGCACACACGCCGGTCCGATCCTTTCCTGCCGTGCAATGAAAATACAGCGGCACGTCACCCGTTACAAAGCGATGTACCAGTTCGTGCAGAGCCCTATTGCCAAACATCATGGCGGCGTACTGCCCCTTCATGAACGTCGGGCCACTTTCCTCGATAAGCGACTGCATGAGGCTGATGCCCGCTGGTGAGAAGTCTACTTCCCGGCCATCAGGCGTATACATTCCGGCAATGCGCACATATGTGCACCCTTCGGGAACGTAATCCGGCTTCCCTTCAACCTCACCCGTTGCACGCAGATCAAGCAAGAAGCGGAGACCAAAGGCATCGATAAGATCCTTCTGCTCATCCGAGAGCTCTACCAGTGAACTACCGCGATAGAAAAGACCATGGCGCACGTGTCGCTTGTCAGCAGTTGGAATCCCGCCCAGCTCGCGCAGGCTCAACGTATCAGGAAAACCAGCAACATAACCTGGAAGTGTGGTCAGATCCATTGT
>JAUNJR010000180.1 GCA_030533135.1 Coriobacteriales bacterium | reverse complement strand
CCTCGTAGGCCGTGGAATACTCGACCACGTGGCCGGTGTACATGACCAGCACCCAATCGGCCATCTCGGACACGACGCCCATGTCGTGCGTGATGAGCAGGACCGACGTCCGCAGCTCCTCGCGCATACGGTCGATGAGCTGCAGAATCTGTGCCTGGATGGTCACGTCGAGCGCTGTCGTGGGCTCGTCACAGATGAGGATGTCGGGCTGGCAGGCCAGCGCCATCGCGATCATGATGCGCTGCCGCATGCCACCAGAAAGCTCGTGCGGATAGCTCGCAAAGACCTTCTCCGGCGCCGGAATGCCCACGAGCTTGATCATTTCAAGCGCACGGGCGTCGGCTTCAGCCTTGGACATGCCTGGATTGTGGTTGAGGACGCCCTCCCGAATCTGATGGCCTGCACGCATGACGGGGTTGAGCGACGTCATGGGTTCCTGGAAGATCATGCCAATCTTGTCGCCACGCAGCGGCCTCATCTCATCTTTCGAAAGCTTGGCCAGGTCGAGGCCGTCAAGCACGATGGAGCCGCCCGTGATCTTTGCCGGCGGCTGGGGCAAAAGCCCCATGAGGGAAAGCGCCGTCAAGGACTTTCCGCAGCCAGACTCGCCAACGACGGCGAGCGTCTCGGCGCGGCGCATCCTGAAGGTCACGTCCGAAAGGGCGGGCAGGGCACCGTCTTCCGTGAAGAGCGTAACCGAGAGGTCCTTGACCTCAAGGATGAGCTCGTCTTCCTTGAGGCGCTCCAGCGCGCGGGCGCCGTGGAGGTCAAACGAGTTCTGGGGTTCGGCCGTGGCGGTTGCCTTGGTCTCAAGTTCTGCCATGTTCCGACCTCCCTTACGAACGCATCTTGGGGTCGAGCGCGTCACGCAGCGCGTCGCCCAAGAGGTTGAATGCCATGACGGTGATGATGATGGCGACGCCCGTGGCGATGCTGTAGGTGGGCACGACCGAGATGTATGCCTGGCTCGCCGAGATCATGGCGCCCCAGCTCGCTGTGGGCGGGTTGACGCCCAGGCCCAGGAACGAGAGGCTCGCCTCGCTCATGATGGCGTTGGGGATGCCCAGCGTCGAGGTGACGATGAGGGTGGAGACGCAGTTAGGCAACAGGTGCTTGGTGATGATGCGCCAAGAGCTGCCGCCGGAGAGCATGCATGACTGGATGTACTCGGAGCCCTTCAGGCGCATGACGTCGCCGCGGACGAGGCGCGCCGTCGTGGTCCACATGAGCAGGCCCAGCGCCACATACAGGTTGATGAGGCCCGGCCCCAGCACGAACATGATGACGATGGCGAAGAGCAAGAACGGGAAGCTCGAGAAGACCTGGATGATAAAGGAAATCACCATGTCAACCTTGCCGCCAAAGTAGCCCGCGACCACGCCGGCAAAGAAGCCGATGAACAGCGCGATGGCTTGGGAGATGACACCGACGGAGAGCGAGATGCGGCAACCGTAGATGATGCGGGAGAGGATGTCGCGGCCAAGCTCGTCAGTACCGAGCACGTGCGCTGACGTTGGCTTTGCCAAGCGGTTGGTCAGCTCGATGGCATAGGGATCGTACGGGGCGATGAGCGGGGCGAACACCGCAATCAGCATGAGCAACACCACGATGACGAGGCATACCATACCGAGCTTGTTCTTCTTGAAGATGCGCCAACTGACCGCCCAATAGCTCTCGGCACGGCGCTTGGTCTTCTCGGAAGCGATGGCAGCTCCAGCTTCCTGCGCAATGCGCTCGGCGTCCTGGACCTTCTTGTCATGCTTGTCACTTGTGAGCAGCGCCATCACTCATCACCTCCTCCCAGACGGATGCGCGGATCGACCACCGCGTACAGGATGTCAACGATCAGATACACCACCACGCAGATGAAGGCGATGTACATGACGCCGCCTTGAATAAGCGGCAGGTCACGCTGGGTGATGGAGTTAACCATGAGGCTACCGATGCCGTTCATGGTGAAGATGGTCTCGACCAGGATGGAACCGGTGAAGATGTCGCCAAGCTGCGTACCCGCGATCGTGATGATGGGAATGAGGGCGTTGCGCAGGCCATGGCGCAGGATGACCGTCCACTTGCGCAGGCCCTTGGCTTCGGCCGTGCGCATATAGTCCTGCGAGAGGACCTCGAGCATGGCCGTGCGGGTAACGCGCGAGATGGAGGCAAAGTAGCGCGAACCAAGCGCGATGACCGGCAGCACGTAGTGTGCCGCCGTCTTGGTGCCCGACAGGGGCAGCCAATGCAGGTTGAGCGCGAAGACGATCTGCAGCAACAGGGCCACCCAGAAGGCTGGCGCGGAAATGCCCAGGACCGCGAAGGCCATGAGCGCGCGGTCGATGGCGTTACCATGGTTGACCGCAGCGACGACACCAATGGTCACGCCCAGGATGAGCGCAAAGATGTACGAGCAGCCCGCAAGGATTGCCGTCACCGAAAGCGCCTTCATCAGCAGCTGCATGACCGGAGCGCGTTGGAAGTACGAAGTGCCGAAGTCGCCATGCAGCATGTTGGTGAGCCAGTTTACGTACTGCGTGAGGATGGGCTGGTCCAGACCCATGCGGTGACGCACGGTCTCCAGTGCCTCCTCCGAGGCAAGGTCTCCCAGCATGATGCGAACCGGATCGCCCGGCACGACGTTCAGCACAAAGAACGTAATGGCCGAAATAGCCAGAATCACGCCCAATGCTTGAACGGTTCGTTTGATGAGAAAGTCTCTCACTGCGCCTCCCTCCCCAAGGGGGTACTATCCCAGTAAATAACAGTACCATGCTGGGAATGTCGAGAGACACCTGAGCAGGTTGCTGATAACTCAGCAGTTACAACAAGGCACCTCAAAGGCCCTGTTTGGTCGTTAAGAGGCGCGTTGATGTCCGCTTTGCCGTCATGCAAAAGCGGGGCCACCCGAAGGTGACCCCGCTTGCGTTCAAAGAGCCCTGGACGGAACCGACTTACTCGGCGTCCTCCACGGGAGCGGCTGCCTCAGCCTCGTCCTCGGGGGTATCCATGGGCTTGACCTCGACCTCGACGCCCAGCGTCTCGGCAGCGGCCTTCATGGACAGGGAGATGCGACGAC
>JAUNJR010000179.1 GCA_030533135.1 Coriobacteriales bacterium | reverse complement strand
AGAGACCACCAGCGTCGTGGCAACACGGCGGCTTGGCAAGCCCCCTCCGGAGCAAACGCATATAGGAGCGCTATGGTGTGGCCCGCACCGCGCTCGGGTAGCGCGCTAGAGCCTGGCGGTGACGTCAGGAGTAGATAAATGGCCGTCCACGACAGAACCCGGCTTATCGGCCCGCTTCGCACTTTCTTTTTAACGTGTGGTGTGTTTTCAGCCGCCTGGGACGACATACGCCAGGTGTTGTCCCATCGGGCGTAAACCCCGCCGCTTGGGACGACATGACCGCGGCACACGTAGATCTACGACCGCGCCGACCAGCTTAGCTTCAACGCGCATAAAAAAGCCCCTCGAGAGGGGCCACATCAATCATATGGAGCGGGTGACGGGAATCGAACCCGCGTGGTCAGCTTGGAAGGCTGAAGTTCTGCCATTGAACTACACCCGCATGCTCCGTAAGCAACTGAGTACTCTAGCACAGTCACTGCCATCGCTGCAAGAGTCCATACCCAAGCCATCCGAAAGGCCATTTTCGCGGTTCGCCAACTTTGCACCCAAAAAAAGGGCGGGCCCACTTGGACCCGCCGTACTTCAAACATTCTCAAGCAAGACGCCTAGGCAACCGGACGACCGTGCTTAGACAGCAGCTCGTGGCTCGCCGTGCACGCTGGGCAATCGCAGTACTTGGCACCATTTGCCTTGATCTCAAGCGCATGCGCAAGCATCCCAGCAGCAGCCTCCTCGCCCAACAGGGTCTTTGCGGGACCCTCAGCAAAGCCAATGAGCTCGTCAATCGTCGTGTGATGACGATCAAGAATGTCAAGCAGCACCTTGGTAGCCAAGTCCTCGTCAGCACCCGCGGCAATAGCGTCCTTCCAACCCTGGGCAGCCTCACGAGTCTCCTGAGAGCTTGACGGGGCAGCTAGCAGCTCCTCAACCCTCTGCGCGGTATATTCAAACAGTTCCTTATCCATGGCCCCTCCTCTGGGACGGCAAACGCAGTATGACAGCAGTGAAAGAGCAGGTTAGCTCTACCAATAGCGTGCAAGAGTATAGCGAAAGCAGTCGCAAGCGCACGTTTGTTGACACCGAGGTAACGACAAGCCCAAACAACACCCGAAAAGACGCTAACCCCCACCATTTCGGTATGATGTATGCAAATCACCCTTTGGCGCGAAAGGACCCACCATGAGCATCGCCTTCTTTGATATTGACGGCACCTTAGCCACGGGGCGTAACGTTCCGGAAAGCGCCGAAAAGGCCCTCGCACAAATGCGCGCCAACGGTCACCTGGTTTTCATTTGCACTGGTCGTCCACGCGCGTACGCCGAGAAGAACTTTGGCCAGTACGCAGATGGCTTCGTATGCAACAACGGTCGCCTTGCCTTCATGGGTGATCGGAAGCTTCACGATCGTGCGTTGACGGCTGGTGAGATTGCATCGTTTGTCGCTGACTTAGACGCTGCTGGTTCGGGATACGCATTCCTGCAGGAATGGGATGCTTATTACGGCGGCAATCCCGCGTATCGCCACATTGCAGAGCAGGTGTGGGGGCAGGACATGCTGCATGATGGCATAGACCCCGAAGCGCTGCACGCCTTCAACTTTGACATCTATTTTGCTGACGCTGCCCACCGCCAACGCATCGCCGCGGCACTTGGCGACCGTTGCCTGGTGAATCCGCACGGCCCGCATCCCAGCGCCGACGTCACGGTCCTTGGCTGCGACAAGGGCGACGCCATTATCAATGTTGCGCAGGTACTGGACGTGCCAATCGAAGACGTCTTTGCCTTTGGCGACGGCATCAACGACCAGCCCATGCTGCGTGTGGTAGGCCACGGTGTGGCCATGGGCAACGCCGTCGATGAACTGAAGGCCATTGCGGAGTATGTGACAACCGACATCAACGATAACGGAGTGAAGAACGCCCTCGCACACTACGGCCTTATCTAGCTGCAAGCATCACCAAGCTGCAACACGCCGAACTGAACAGGCGCCCTTTGAGTCATGCCAACTCAAGGGGCGCCTGTTCATGAAGTCCGGAAAGATTAGCGAAAGACTCATCAGAGTTTAATCTTTGCCTTCTTGGCCCTTCATTTCTGAAGCCCATCATGCTTCTTGTCAGATGGCAGAGCGCCACAAGCAAGAGAAAGGATAGGGTCATGGAGATTCTGGAGAAGGTTGAGCTGGTTCGCGAGAAGACGAACGTCAGCTATGAGAAGGCCCGCGCTGCTCTCGAGGCATGCGACTACGACGTCCTGGATGCGATCATCGCCATTGAGCGCGAGGCTGTGGCCGAGGCGGCCCAGGCCGTTGAGGACATTCTCTCCGAGAAGCCGATTGTTGAGGATGCGCCCGAGGTAGCCGAGGTTGTCGAGCCGGAGCCGGCTGCGGCGCAGGAAGTTGAGCCCGAAGTTGAGGCAGAGGCAGAGCCTGCGGCCGAAGAAGAGCCGCCCGTCGAGCCTGAGCCCGAGTACGATGTCGCCGAAGAGTACGCTGCCCACCGTGCAGCTGCACAGGCCAAGCGCGAGGCCACCAGGAAGAAGTACAACGCCGCCTGGAACAACTTCGTCGAGAAGGTCAAGCACTTCATCGACGCCAGCCTCAAGATGACGTTCATCGTCGAGCGTCACGGCGCGCAGGTCTGCGCCATTCCCGTGCTGTTTGTCATCGTCGGCCTGTTCATGTGGGGCTCCGCCCTGTGGCTGATGATTATTGGCCTGTTCTTTGGCTTCCGTTATCGCGTCGAGGGAGCCAACCCGATGACGGTCGATGTCAACTCAGTCATGAGCAAGGCAGCCGATGTAGCCGACGATATCAAGCACGATCTCGTCTAACCTAAGCTCCTCCCCGCCTAATGGGGGCGCCCCCAAGCACATCACTTGGGGGCGCCCCCTTTTTGGCTGACCGTACTCTGTGACAACACGCATCGGCGGAGTCAGGCGGGCGGTTTTCGGTAACGCCCAGAGCAGGTACACGACCTGACGACTTTGCTCATAAGAGCAGGTCAGAGGAACCAGCCTTTGCGCTATGAAGCAGGCTTTCAACGCGACCCGTGTCGAGGTCAATGAGGGTAAGGC